>JAMPXK010000008.1 GCA_023701245.1 Elusimicrobiales bacterium
GGCGGCGGCGGCCGCCGCCGGCGGGATAACCTCCATACTGGCGATGCCCAACACCAACCCGCCCATGGCCTCTCCCGCGCTGCTGCGCAAATACCGCCGGCGCGCCGCGGCGGCGCCGGTGAACATTTATTTTTCCGCGGCGGCCACCGCCGGCCGCGCCGGCCGCCGGCCCGGGGCCGCGGCCGCGCTCGCGCAAGCCGGCGCCAGAGCCCTCACCGACGACGGCAACTGCCTGCCGCACCGGCTTCTGCCGGAACTGATAAGGAAAGCCGCGGCCGCCGGCCTGCCGCTTCTGGACCACCCGGAAGATTTCACGCTGACCGGGCCCGGCGTCTGCCATCCGGCGGCGGCGGCCCGCCTCGGCCTGCCCGGTATTCCCGACAGGGCGGAATGGCTGGCCGTCCTGCGCGGCCTGCTGGCCGCCGCGGAGGCCGGGCCGCTGCACCTGCAGCACCTGAGCCTGGCCGCCTCCGCGGCCGCCCTGCGCCTGGCCAAGGCCGCCGGCTGGCCCGTCACCGGCGAGACCTGCCCGCATTATTTCACCCTTTCGCAGGCCGCCATCCGGCGCGACGACGCGGCCTTCAAGATGAAGCCGCCGCTGCGCTCCGCCGGCGACAGGCGCGCCGTCCTGCGCGCCCTGGCCGACGGCACCATAGACCTGGTGGCGTCGGACCACGCCCCCCATACCGCGGCCCGCAAAGCCGCCGGGTTCGGCGGCGGCCCTTTCGGGATCATCGGGCTGGAGACCCTGGCACCGCTGTGCGTGACGGAGCTGGTCCTGAAAAAAATAATTTCCAGGGTCCGCCTGGCGCAGCTGCTCAGCGGCGCGCCCGCCAGGCTGCTCGGCCTGAAGAACAAAGGCAGCCTGCGGCCCGGCGGGGACGGGGATATAACGGTACTGGACCCGCGGCAGGCGCGGCGCGTGCCGGCCAGGTCCGCCTCCAGGTCGGCCAACACGCCGTTCGCCAACAGGCTCCTGCGCGGCTGGCCGGCGCTCACCGTGGTGCGCGGGCGCGTGGTTTTCCGCGCGGCGTAACCCGGCGGCATTTGCTAGAATTGTCCTTCACCATGGGATTCTTATACCGGAAACTTATCCGCCGCCTCCTCTTCAATTTCAATCCTGAACTTGTCCACGACGCCGTGATCCGCAGCGCCCGAGCGGCCCAGAACGTGCCTCTGCTCAATTCCATGGTGGCCCTCATGGCCCGGGCCAAGGACCTGCCCGTGACAGTGGCCGGCATAAAGTTCCGCAACCCCGTTGGCCTCGCGGCCGGCTTCGACAAGAATTGCGAAGCGGCCCGCTTCCTGGCGGGTCTGGGCTTCGGTTTCCTGGAGCTCGGCACCGTAACGCTGAGGCCGCAGCCGGGCAACCCCAAGCCGCGCCTGTTCCGCCTGCACGAGCACCGCGCCATCATCAACCGCATGGGCTTCAACAACGCCGGGGCCTGGGAGGCCGCGCGTTCCCTGGAGCGGCTGCTGCCGCTGCCGGTGCCGGTGGGCATCAGCATAGGCAAGAACGCGGACTGCTCCATCGAGGCGGCGCCGGCCAATTACCTGGAAGCCCTCAAGGTCATGTACCCTTTCGGCGACTATTTCGCGGTCAACGTAAGTTCCCCCAACACCTTGCAGCTGCGCTCCCTGCACGCCGGGGAAAGGCTGCGCCGCCTGGTGGAACCCCTGCTGGATTTCGCTTCAGGGCAGAAACGCGTAAAACCTTTCTTCGTAAAGATCGCTCCCGACCTGGAACACCAGGAACTGGAGGCCGCGGTGGAGCTGGCGGCGGAAATGAAGTTCGGGCTGATCGCCACCAACACCACGGTCGCGCGCTCCTCCGTCCCCGAGCGCTGGCGCTCTTACGAAGGCGGCCTGAGCGGGCGGCCGCTGCGGCAGCTCTCCAACGAAGTCCTGGGCAGGACGGCGGCCCTGGCCAAGGGCCGCGTGGCCCTGATGGGCTCCGGCGGCATCTCCGACGGAGCGGCCGCCCTGGAGAAACTGAAGCTGGGCGCGGACCTGGTACAGGTCTACTCCGGCCTGGTCTACGAAGGCCCCTTCCTGGTAAAAGAGATCCTGGACTACCTCAACCGCTCCGGCTGGCGCCCGCCGCACCGCTGAAGAGCGGGGGATTTCAGTTACGGGCCCTGCCGCCGGCAAAATATGTAATATGTTCCATATGGTCGCTGCGCTGTGACAACGGTGTTACCGGGGGGTGGCATACTATTAAGGCCGCGCCGCACAGGCGAACCCTGTACGCCCGCTGTCATACACACAAGCGACATAAGTTTTGCACCGGGAGGTATCATGAAACGCACAATAACCGCCTTGCTCGCCGCCTTAACGCTGGCGCCGGCCGCTTACGCCGAATTACGGGAGATAGACAGCATTGCCTGCCATATGCAGCCGGGGCGCTGCATACAGAAGGGGACCGGGAAAACGGCCAAGTTCTACATCGACTGGACCGCGGCCGACCAGGCCGCCATGGACAAGCATGCGGCGGAGTACAAACAGAGTTCCGAAAAAAGCGCCAACTATCTCGCGGCCGGCGGCAATGCGACCATAGGCAACTGCGGCCTTTGGGACAAGGCGGCCGGCAGGCCCTATGCCGGCACGGACGCGCTTTTTAAAAAGTACAACCTGAGCGGTCAGTGCGAGATAGGCGGGCAGACGGGCGACATGGACTGCTATGTCAGCCAGCACTGCGTGGACGGCGCGATGCTTAAAAAGTTCGCCCATATCACGGACCCGGTCAGGCGGGTGGATACCGGCATAACCGACTCCCTTGCGTTCGACGCGTATATGAACACGCAGCCAAGATACTTCTGTTCCTCCAAGTCCGGCGTATGCGTAAGCTGCCGCATGGTCATCAACGGCAAAAGCCAGGACTCCTCCTGCGAAGATGGCTTTTCAAAGCAGATAACCAACCGGCAGCAGCTCGACAAGCTGTACCTGGCCTGGAAGAACCCTTTCCTGGCGGCTCCCGCGGAGGGGGCGGCCGCGGCTCCCGCCGGCGCCAAGAAGCTTTCCAACTCCGGCAATTTCGTCCCCTTGAACGAAAAGCCGGAGGAGGGCGAGCCCAGGAGGGTGATCATAGGCGGCAGCACCGGTGACGTTTCCGGCAATTGACGCCGTACCGCGCGCGCAACGGGGCGGAAATCTTTCCGCCCCGTTTTCTTTTGTCCGGCGACAAGTTAAACAGATATAATTTAAACACATGACAAAGACCGAACTTATAGTGGCGCTGGATACCCGCACGCTGAAAGCGGCCGAGACCCTGCTGGAAAAACTGGAGGGGTCCGTAAAATATTTCAAGATAGGTTCCGTGCTGTTCACGGCCGAAGGCCCCGCCGCCGTGGACCTGGTGCAGAAGCGAGGCGGCAAGGTTTTCCTGGACCTCAAGTTCCACGACATCCCCAACACGGTCAAAGGCGCGGTCCGCAGCGCCTGCAATATGGGCGTCTATTCCGTCTCCCTGCACCTGTCGGGCGGCGCCGAGATGTTCAAGGCCTGCCTGGACCTGGAGAAACGCCCCAAACTGTGGGGCATCACGGTACTGACCAGTTTCGACGAGCACAACCTGTTCCGGGCGGGCTTCCGCTGCGGCATAGTTAAAACGGTACGCCAGCTGGCGGCCCTGGGGCTGGAGAACGGCGCCGACGGCGTGGTCTGCTCTCCCCTGGAAGCAGCCATGCTCAAAAAGCTCCACGACGGCAAGCTTTCGCTGATCACCCCCGGCATCCGCCCCGCGGCGGCAGGCGACGACCAGAAACGGGCCGTCACCCCGGCCGAGGCCCGGGCCGCAGGCGCTAATTTCATAGTGGTGGGCCGCCCCATCATCGAAGCCGAAGACCCGGCCGCCGCCGCGGCCGCGGTGCTCAAGGACCTGAAATGAACGAAGAGGAACTGAAGGCTTACCTCGCGGCCAGCGGCGCTTTCCTGGAGGGGCATTTCCTGCTTTCCTCGGGTCTCCACAGTCCCAATTACGTGCAGTGCGCCCAGGCGCTGAAGAACCCGGAGTGGGCGGGGCGCATGGGCGCCGCCCTGGCGGCCGGCTGGAAGGGCCCCAAGCCGGACCTTATCCTTTCCCCGGCCATGGGCGGCCTCATTATCGGGCACGAAGTGGCGCGCGCCTTCGGCGTGGATTTCATTTTTACGGAGCGCGAGGACAACGTGATGACGCTGCGCCGGGGGTTTTCCCTGGCCAAGGGCGCCCGGCTGATAATAGTGGAGGACGTTTTTACCACGGGCAAGTCCACGCTGGAGACGGCGGCCGTGGTGCGCGCCGCCGGCGCCGAGGTCCTTGGCGCCATGTCGGTGATAGACCGCATGGGCGGCAAGCCCCTGCCTTTCCCCTCGTTGAGCCTGCTGAAACTGGACCTTACCGCCCTGCCGCCGGCCAGCTGCCTGCTGTGCCGCACCGGCCTCCCCGTAGTAAAACCCGGTTCCCGTAAATTCTGACAGCCCGCGTGGTCCCCCAGGGCATGGGTTCGGCGGGCCCTCACGGACTGAAGCCGCTTGCGCAGCGCGGCGAGGGAGTGAGGAGGGGCGGCCACGGTGTGGCCGACCCCGTGCCCGACGGGCCCATGCCCTGGGGGACCATTATTGCGCTTTCCGCTATTTTTGCCCAAATAAAAAAGGCCGCGGCAAAGCGGCCTCTTTCACGGGCGGGGCGGTTCAGCCCACTATCATCAGCTTGTCCAGGAACAGCAGCACGCCGGCCGCGGCCAGGATCACGCCGGCCGTCACCTCCACGTAGCGCATCGCCGTCTTGAAGCGCGCCATGAACGCGAAGAACCGCGCCGTCATGACCGCCGCCAGCAATAGCGGGATGGCCATACCGGCGGAATACGCCACCAGCAGCGCCACGCCCTTGGCCGCCGTACCCGACACCGCCGCCATCCCCAGGATCACGGCGAGGATGGGCCCGATGCAGGGCGACCAGCCCAGCGCGAAAGCGAAACCCATGAGGAAAGACCCGGCGGGCCCCTGGGCGATGTTGCGCATGGAGAACCGTTTTTCGTAATTGAGGAAGTTCAGGTTGAACAGGCCCGTCATGTGGACGCCGAGCAACACCATCACCACCCCGAACACCTTCATCAGCAGGTCCTTGTGCGTGGCCAGCAGGTCCCCTATGCCGGAAGCCGCCGCGCCCATAAGGGCGAAGGCCAGCGTGAAGCCAGCGATGAAGATGGCCGCGTTGCCCACCACCTTGCGCGTCACCACTTTGGCGTCGCCCTTCACTATCTCCGCGGCGGAAAAGCCCGACAGCATGGACAGGTACGCCGGCAGCAGAGGCAGTATGCACGGCGAGAAGAAAGACATCACGCCCGCTCCGAAAGCCGCCCAGAATTGTCCCATGATCGCTCCCTATTTCCCCGCCGCGGCCGGTTTGCCGGGCGCCGGCTTCAGCTCTATCCTGAAAATGTCGAGGCCGCCCCAGGGCCCGTTCTGCAGATGGAAGACCGCGGTCCGCTTCTTGCCCGCCGCGTCCCTGAAGACCGCCGCGACTTTTTTCACGCCGCCTTCGCCGTTCTCGGGCTTCTGCCCCACCGAATCCAGGGAGAGCTTCAGCAGTTTTTTAGAGCCGGGCTCTTCCAGGAAGAAGGCGCCCTTGAGCTGGATATCCTTGCGGACATAATCCACCACGAAAGCGGCCAGGTCCTCGTCGTTCTCCTGGATCACCGTCTGGTCCTCGTCCTCGTCGCCGGCCTTCGCCGCCTCGGTGGAGATCACGGCCTCGGAAAGGCCTTCGTCCTCGTAGGCCGCCGCCGCCGGGCAAGCCAGGCCCGCCGCCAGCAGCGCAAAAAGCACCCTCTTCATTTTCCCCTCCCCTTCTCCGCAAAACGCACAACTTTCATGGGGTCCTTCTTTATGGCCGGCCAGTGGGCGTTTTCCACGTAGCCCATGACCGTGCCCCAGTGCCCCTGGCTCTTGAGCAGAAAGTCGCAGACCTCGCGCACCGCGCCCATGCCCCCGTCCTTGGCGGTCACCAGGTGCGCCGCCCGCTTCACCTCGGGCAGGGCGTTGGCCGGCGCGCAGGCCAGGCCGGCCCTCTTCAGCACCGGGATATCGGTCCAGTCGTCGCCCATGTACGCCACGTTCTCCGGCTTAAGCCCCGTGGCGGCCAGGATCCGCCGCAGCGGGTCCAGCTTGGAAAGAAAGCCCTGGTAGGCGTAGCTCATGCCCAGCCCCCGCGCCCGCTCCTCGGTGCCCGGGGAGACGCGGCCGGTTATCACCCCGGTCAGCACGCCGAACTGGTTAAGCAGGCGCAGGCCTATGCCGTCCAGCGAGTGAAAGGCTTTTACCTCCACCAGCTCGCGGCCCCTGCCCGGCAGGTAATACATTTTGCCGTCGGTAAGCACGCCGTCCACGTCCATCAGGAATAGTTTTATTTTCCGCGCCCTGGCGGCGTTGTTCTTTGTCATAATCTGGTTTTCCACTTCTGCGCCAGCTCCAGCTCCCGCTTGCGCGCGGCGTAGTTCTTTGGCGCCGGGCCGGTATAACTGAAAAGATACCAGTTTATGGTCTCCTCCAGCCACTTGGCGGCCGGGGTGGACGCCCAGTCCAGTTCCTTTTGCGCCCGCGCTATATCCAGCACGAAATCCCCGCCCATGGTGAACGGGGTCGCCTCGAAATCGAACCCGTTCTCTTTGAGCCAGGCGTAGTCCGGGTAAAGAAGCTCCGCCTCCTTGTGCATCACCCGCGCCGAGACCTTCACGAAGTCGTCCAGCGTCATGGCGGCCGAATCGCCTATGTTATAGGCGCGGCCATAAGGTTCGCGCGCGTACAGCAGCGCCTCGAAGGCCCGGGCCAGGTCTTTGGAAAATACAAAGCGGTTGGCAAAAGCGAAGCCCGGCAGGAACAGCGGGCCTCCGTCGGCCAGGCGCAGCCAGTAGGAGTAGGCGCGCAGCGTGGGATCGTTGGGCCCTATCACCACCGGCGGCCTTAGAATGACCGCCGGGAATTTCTTTTCCAGGAAAGCGGCCAGGAACTCCTTCTCCGCGGCGTATTTGCCCAGGCCGTAGGCGTATTTTTCCTTCAACTGCGCCTTGAGCGGCAGCAGTTCCGCCTGTGTTTCGCGGAAAGGCGAGGAAGACCCCTCCAGCACCGAATAGATGGAAGCAGAAGAGGTATATATATAAAGGCCGACGCGCCCGTTAAAGACATTTATGGCCTTCCGGGCGTCTTCGGCCGTATAACAGATATTGTCTATGATAACGTCCCAGGGCTCCACGGCCATGCGGGACAGGTCTATTTCCACGGTGCGGTCCCCGCGGGTCTGGCGGATGTCCAGCGGCAGGCCGTCCACGGGGGCGCGGCGGGAAAAAACGGTGACCTCATGCCCGGCTTTCTGCAGCCGGCTGGCCGTTTCTTTGCCAAAGAAGCTTGTTCCGCCAAGGATCAGGATCTTCATAGTCCAGGGTATAGTATATAAATTTTTTAAGAAGCGGTAGCGGAGCGCCTTTTGAGCCACTGGCTCACCACCCCCGGGTCGTTCCCATTCATAGTTAACATATGTTAACCAAAAGCCACCTCACCACAAACCTTCGCCTCCCATTTTCCGACAAAGCCAGCCGCTCTTGCGAAACTGGTTAACATAAGTTAACATATGCGGGATGGCGCGGGAATATTATTCCATACCTGAGGCTGCCGCTTTGCTGGGGCTAAGCCGGATAGCCGTTTTCAAAAAAGTAAAAAAGGGCCAGCTGCCGGCCTTGCGTTTTGGCCGCAACTGGGCCGTACCCGCCGCCGCCCTGCCGGCGGAGAATTTTGCCGCCCGGGAGATCCCGCCGCGGCAGCCGCCTGCGGCGCCCCCCGCCGCAGCGGCACCCCGCCCGCTCCCCCAGGCCGCAAAAAAGCGGCCGGCACAGCCTCAGCCGCCCTCTTCGGACGATGAAATGAATTCGATGGGCTGGGATTGAGCCCCGCCGCGCCGGCGCCGCGGCGCTTTGCCCCGCCCGGCTATTAAGATATAATTCCCCTATGGAAAATTCTTTCTTTGACGACCTTAAGGAAGTTTTAGGCGAATTCAAAAAGCAGAACGGAGGCAACATGGAAAAAGACTTTAGCGGGAAGCTGCTGCTCCCCATAATCGCGGTGGCGGTGGCGATCCTGGGTTTCTCTTCGTTCTTCATAGTCCCCCCCGGCGAGGTGGCGATAAAGACCCGGCTGGGTTCGATAGTGGATTCCTACAGCGAAGGCATGCATTTCAAACTGCCTTTCTTCGAGAGCATCACCAAGTTCTCCATTCAGATCCAGCGCGCCGACATCAAGACGCAGGCCTTCTCCAAGGACCTGCAGACCATGAACGCCCACCTGGTGGTGAACCACCGCATCCAGAAAGAGACCGCGGTCAGCATTTTCCGCAACCTCGGCCCCTCCTATGTCAGCAATATAGTGGACCCGGCCGTGCAGGAGGTCTTCAAAGCCATCGCCGCCCGCTACTCGGCCGAAAGGGTCATCTCCGAACGCAATGACCTGGTGCTCGAGATAAATAAAGAGGTAAAAGAGCGCCTGACCCTCAAAGAGATCGTGGTCACCGACATTTCCGTGACCGACCTGGACTTCACCGACCAGTTCCTTAAGGCCGTGGAAGACAAGCAGGTGGCCGAACAGCAGGCCAAGATGTCCGAAAAACTGGTGGAAAAGGCCAAGCGCGACGCCGAGCAGGCCATCGCCAAGTCCCGCGGCGAGGCAGAAGCCCTGCGCATGCAGCGCGAGCAGGTCACTCCCCAGCTTATCGAACTGCGCAAGGTGGACGCCCAGCTGAAAGCCATCGAAAAATGGAACGGCGTCCTGCCCGGCTACGTCGGCGGCGGCGTGCCCTTCGTCTCCATAGACAAGAAATAGCACCCCCCCTGGACACGGCAAGTGTCCAACGGCCCCCGGCGCAATAGGGCGAAAAATACCCCCGCGCCGGGACCAAAGTCCCCCGTCCCCGCGGGGGATTTTGCTAAAATTATCCCTGTAAATTCACTGGAGGCATATGAAAAAACTTTTTACCGCTGTTTTCCTTCTGTTCCTCGCGCTCACTTACGGCGCGGTGACCGGCGTGGACCTGCTCTGCGACACCGCTTACGCCAAATCTTCCAAGCCCAAGCCTAAGCCCGGCAACGGCGGACCCGACGACACCGACGACGGCTCCGGCGGCCACGACAATGGCGGCGGCGGACCCGATGACACCAATGACGACGGCGGCTGCGGCGGTGGCGGCGGTTCGGACGGCGGCGGCGCCGATCCCGACGGCTCCGGCGGCGGCACCGACTTCTAAGCGCCAGCCAAGCCAATAAAAAGGCCCGGCACCCGCCGGGTCTTTTTATTTCCCCCTCTTTGCCAAATTGTATAATTCCGGTATGCGCAATATCGCCAAAAGATCCGGCACACCGCTTATTTTCGCCTCTATGGTCCTGTTCGGCCTGGCCAACCGCGCCGAAGGCATGTGGCTGAACTGGCTGGCGGCGGCCGTCATGGGCCTGGGCATGGTCCTGTTCGTGCTGTCGGCCCTTTTCCCCCCCGCCGGGCAGCCCGCCGCCTCTTCCGCCCCGCCCCCGCCCCGCGCCAACGCTCACGACCGTTTTGCCGGGGACAGCTTTTACAAGCGCATGGCCCATTCTTCGGCCCCGGAACCGATCGGCGAGGTGCCAGCCTGGGTCTACCTGCTCTGCGGAGCCATCTCCGTCGTCGGAGCGGCGGCCTTCATGCTGGGCCCCAACGGCGTTTCCCCGCGCACCGTGATCAGCTTCTCCATGATCCCCGGCGGCCCCATCCTCTTCCTGGCCGCCAAGGTCGCCTATGGCGGCGCCATAGCCCTGCGCAATGTTCTGCGCTCTATCGTGGCCGTATTGGGCTTCCTGGTGCTTTTTGGCGGCATTATGACAGGCGTGCTGCTCTTTGCCGGCGCTTTCGCCCCGGAAAACACGGTCCTGTACGCCTTCCTGGCCGCCGCGGCGCTGCTGGCGGGCATGGCCCTGGCCTACTACGGCATGAAATACCAGCAGGGCCCCGAAGGCGTTGAGATAGGCCGCGAACTCGGCTTCCAGGACGCCGGCGGCGACGACGGCGTGTACGACTCCAAAGGCGAAATGAACGGCGTCGAGATAATGTTTAACGTCGAGCAGGAGGCCGCGCACCATAGCCGCCACGGCAGCTCTCCCGCCCATTTCCGGCTGGAGGTCCTCTGCGCCTGCGCCAACCCGCGCGGGCTGCGCCTGGAGGTCCAGCCCGACGGTTTCCTCAATTTCAGCCTCTCCGGGCTGCCCAAGGCGCCCCACGTGGACTACTGGGATTATTATGACATCCGCGCCAATCTGCCCGACGTGGCGGCGGGGCCGCTCGCGGCCGCCAAGGCCGGCGACAGCGTGTTCAACGAGCAGACCGGTTTTTCCCGCCTGACGCTGGACGGCAATGAATTGAAGCTGGTTTTCGAACAGGAAGGTTATGCCGGCACGCAGTATGTGCACCGCATACTGGAAGAAGCCTCGCGCCTGGCCCTGGCCTTCAGCTAATCCTCAGCCAACACTCAACTTAAAGCCCGCTTTTGGCGGGCTTTATTTTTGCCCTTGACAAGCAATAAAACATCTGTTATACTTTGATTAGTTAAGCATAGCATTGATAATGTTAAGGTAGATATTAATAATATGAATATTCCTAATAAATGTCCTTCTTGCAGCGGCAGGCTTGTTGTAACCGAACTTTGCTGCTCGGATTGCAAAACCACCATCAAAGGAAATTTCGAGCTGCCGCAATTCGCCACGCTCTCGCCGGAAGACGAAAATTTTCTCCGGGTTTTTTTGGCCGCGCGCGGCAACATCAAAGAAGTGGAGCGCCAGCTCGACATTTCCTACCCGACGGTAAAAGCGCGTCTGGACGCCATGCTGAACCGCCTGGGACTGGGCAGCCTGCAGGCCGAGGCCCGGCGCCGCCGGCTGGAAATCGTAGAGCGCCTGGAGAGGGGGGAGATCCCCGCCCAGGAAGCCATAGCCCTGCTAAAGGCCCTGGAGTAAGGAGAACATATGAACGAAGAAAAAATGCGGATACTTAAACTGCTGGAGGAAAAAAAGATCTCCTCCGCGGATGCCATGGAACTGCTGGAAGCGCTCGGCAAAGGCGCGCCCGCCGAGCGCCGCGGCCGTCTGCTGCGCATCCGCGTCTACGAAGAAGGCTCTTCCGAGCCTAAAGTAAACATCAATGTGCCGCTGGGCTGGGCCAAGTTCATGGCGCCTTTCATCGAGGGGAAGATAAAGGCCAAGCTGGCCGACAAGGGGTACAACGTGGACCTGGGCAAAATACAGGAAGCCATAGAGAGCCAGGAACCCATGAAGCTCGTGGACGTGCAGGACGGCGGGGACAAAGTGGAAATATTCATAGAGTAATATAAGGAGATAATATGTTGGCATTCAGCATGCGGAAGTTTTTCTGGGGCGTTATCATCGCGGTCGCGGGCGGCCTGCTCTGGGCCAGCAACCTTGGCTACATCAGCCTTTCTTTCCGGTTCAGCAGGGATTGGCCCATAATAATAGTAGCCATAGGGCTCATGTCCATCTGGGAAGCCCTCTTTGGCAAGCACTGGTGGGGTCATAAGTTCCGCGGCTGCGGAGAAAAGAGGGTGGATCTCTCCAAAATACTGGAAGACCTGGAGAAGGGCAGCATAGACGCGGAAGAAGCCGCCAAGCGGATGGGCGGGAAATAGTTTTCACGTGAAAACACACCCCCTCTGAAAATACCATGAAGAGGATTTAGGTCCGAATTCGCGGCATTCAGAGGGGGGAGTGTTGTTTTCACGTGAAAACAACGGCCTCAAAGTTGACTTACCAAGAACAAAACTATAGAATAAGAGAACAGGACAATGTTTTCACGTGAAAACTGGCCTGGACGATAAGGGAGCAATATGGCTGAAATAGTGGCAATAGCTAACCAGAAAGGCGGAGTGGGAAAAACCACCACCGCCATCAACCTCGCGGTGGCGCTTGCGGCTTTCGACTACGAGACGCTGCTTATAGACTTCGACCCCCAGAGCAACGCCACTTCCGGCCTCGGGGTGGACATAACCAAGAACAATAAGAACATTTACGACGTGCTCTGCGGCCGCGCCCCCATAGAGGCGGCGGTGCACCAGACGTCGGTGGAGTGGCTCGACATTGTCCCCACCAGCCACAACCTCGCCGGCGCCGAGATAGAACTGGTAAGCGAGTTCTCCCGCGAGTCCGTGCTCAAGCGCTCCCTCGACAAGATAAAGGATATGTATAAGTTCATCATCATAGACTGCCCGCCGTCCCTGGGGCTGCTGACGGTGAACGCCCTCAACTCCTCCAATTCCGTTATTACCCCCGTACAGTGCGAATATTACGCCATGGAAGGCCTTGCGTACTTCGTCAACACGGTAGAGAAGATCCGCCAGGCGCTCAACCCGGGCCTCAAAATAGACGGCGGCGTCATAACCATGTACGATTCCCGCATAAACCTGGCCAACCAGGTAAAAGAGGAGATCAGCAAGTATTACGGCGACCGCCTCTACAAGGCCGTTATTCCGCGCAATGTGCGCCTTGCCGAGGCCCCCAGCTACGGCCAGCCTATCTTCGTCTACGACCCCAGCTCGCGCGGCGCGCTGGCCTACAAAGAGCTGGCCCTGGAGTTCCTCTCCCGGCGCGGCGTGGACGTTTCGGTATACAAGAACTCCAATCTTTACGTGAACGAAGAGGCCGAACTGGAATACGACCTTGGCGGCTGACCCGGCGTGGGACGCAGCCTTTACAACAAAAAAGCGCTTGAATTTTAAGGAGAAAAAATGAGAAAAGCATTAGGCAGGGGAATAGACTCCCTCATCACCAAGGTTCAGAACAACGACATTTCCGGGGACATCGTGCAGAAGATACCCGTTGGCAAGATACGCCCCAACCGCTACCAGCCCCGCCGCAACTTCGACGAGTCCGCCCTGGCCGAACTGGCCGAATCCATAAAAGGGCGCGGCCTGCTGCAGCCTATTTCGGTCTGGAAGGATAAAGGCGAGGACCACTACGAGCTGATAGCCGGCGAGCGCCGCCTGCGCGCCTCCAAACTGGCCGGCCTGACCGAGATAGACGCTATCGTAAAGAAGGACCTCGACGACGAGCAGAAACTGGGCCTGTCGCTCATCGAGAATATCCAGCGCGAGGACCTCAACGCCGTGGACACCGCGCTGGCCTACAAGCAGCTGATGGATAATTTCGGCGTCTCCCAGTCCGAGATCGCCGAGCGCGTGCACAAGTCCCGCGCCGCCGTGTCCAACACCCTGCGCCTGCTCGAGCTCGACGAGGATATCCGCCAGGGCATACAGTCCGGTTCCATAAAAGAGGGCCACGCCCGGGCCCTTATCTCCATCCCCGACCCGGCCCGCCGCCGCGAGGCCTTCGCCCGCATCATGGCGGAAAAACTTTCCGTGCGCGACGTAGAGACCTTCGCGCAGAGCTTCCACGCCGACCGGCCGCGCGTGCAGCGCGCTCCCCGCGCCGGCTCGCGCAAGACGCCCGAAGCGGCGGAGCTGGAAGCCTCCCTGGAAAAACACCTGGGCACCAAGGTGGAGATCCAGCCCGGCGCCGGCCCGCAGAATGGTAAAATAGTTATACATTTCTACTCGCTGGACGATCTCGACAGAGTAACACATATTTTAAGAAAGTAACACGAGGTAAAAAGATGCGCCATCTGATCGCCGCGGCCCTGCTGGCCGCCGCACCGGCGGCAGCGCAGCCCGAGGGGGAGAAAGGCCCGGCCTTCGCGGCCAAGTCCCCGGTCCCCGCCTATTTCGCCGCCGAGAAGAACCTGGCCAAGTACTACCTTTACGGCGACGGCGGCTTCCACGCCGACTGGTACGTGGGCTACAACAACTGCTGGGTGGTAAAACTGCCGCCGGTGCCCGCCGGCAGCTACGCCAAGGCGTTCATCGGCGCCAAGCTGGGCCGCGCCAAGAACCTGTCCTGGCCCGCCTCCTGGGACACGGCGCCCATTCCCGGCAAGATCTACATGGCCCTCAACCAGGCGCCCACGTTCAACTCCGACCACACCTATTTCCTGGTGGACGCGGCCGACCTGCCCCGCGAACCCCTGCCCAACGATTCCCTCGACGGGGTGGACTCCGCCCGGTGGCTCTGGGCCGAGGTGCCGCTTTCGCGCGTTTCAGCTGAAAAGGAAAACTACCTGGCCCTCTGGTCCTCTTCGCGCTATTTCACGGCGGCGTCCAGCTCCCCCATCATCTCGGCCGCCCAGAGCGGCGGCGAAGAACAGAACGTCTGGCTGAACCGCTCCATAAAGGGCAATCCCCCGTCGGGCGAGGGCGTGCTGGAAACGCCCATCTCGGGCCTTAAGCCCGCCATCGCCATAAAACTGGTGCCCGCCAACGAGTACAAGGTCTACCTCAAAGGCTTCGCCGCCGAAGTGGGGCCCGAGGAGATCTCCGTCTCCTTTACCGCCATCGGCGAGGACATCCGCGCCGCCTGGCTGGAAGTCTCCTACGACAAGTTCGAGTGGCAGCGGGTCACGCGCTACATGTTCAAGGCCCCGTATTTCTGGAGTTTCGGGCGCGAAGAGATCTCCCGGGAAATGTTCTACCTGCGCGCCGCCGCCGTGGACAACCTGGAGAACACGGGCTACTCCATGCCCATCACGGTGCCCGCCGTACCGCAGGCGCCCGCCGTGCCGGCGGCCGGCGCTGCAGAGCGGACCCAATGAAAAAATACAACGTGGCCGTGGTAGGCGCTTCGGGCATGGTCGGCGGAGAACTGCTGGACCTGCTGGAAAGCCGCCGGTTCCCCGTCGGGGAATTCTATCCCTTCAACTCCGGCCGCAGGGCCGCTTACGTAAAATTCCGCGGCCGCAGGTACGCCTGCGCGGCGCCGTCGCTGGCCGCGCTCAAGAAAGCGGACCTGGTCTTCTTCGTCTCCACCGACGAAGTGGCCGAGCGCTTCGCCCCGCGCCTGGCGGCGGCCGGCGTGCGCTGCATAGACGACTCCGCCCGCTTCCGGCTGGACAGCCGCGTGCCGCTGGTCATCCCCGAAGTGAACGGCGCAGAGCTTAAACCCTCCGCCAGGCTTATAGCCGGGCCCAACTGCACGCTGACCGGGGCCGCCGTGGCCCTGGCCGGTATCCGCCGCCGCTTCGGCATCAAAGAGCTGCGCCTGGCCACCTACCAGGCGGTATCCGGGGCCGGCAAGGCGGCCATGGGCCAGCTGGAGGAAGAACTGCGCGGCTATTTCAGGCGCGGCCGCGTCACGCGCGCCGCCGGCGCCTTCCCGCACCCCATAGCTTTCAACCTGTTCCCGCAGGTGGGCGGTTTCGACGCCGCCGGCCATTCCGGAGAAGAGAACAAGGTGGAAGCCGAACTGAAGAAGATCTGGGGCGACTCGCGCCTGAAGATCAGTTCCACCGCCGTGCGCGTACCAGTCCTGCGCGGTCATTCGCTCTCCGCCTGGGTCACCACCCGGCGCCCGTTCACGCTGGCGGCCCTGCAAAAAGAGCTGCGGCGCGCCCCCGGCCTGAAGTTTTTCGCGCGGCCCCAGGATTACCCTACCCCGCTGGCCCACGGCCACCGCACCAGCGTGGTTTACGCCGGGCGCCTGCGGCGGTCCAGGATCTCGCCGTACGAATTCCAGCTGTGGATAGTGTCGGACAATCTTTACAAGGGCGCGGCCCTGAACTCCGTGCAGATCGCGGAACTGCTGGCGCGCGCCTGAGAGAGGGGGGAACGATGAAAAAAGTATTCCTGCTGGCCGCCGCCGCGGCCTGCCTGCTCGCCTGCAAGAAGAAAAACCCGGAGAACATCCCGCAGCCTAAAGCCGACGGCACGGCGGTCTCCACCGCCGCCCCCGCAGGACTGCTGGAGGCGCCGGCCGCGTACGTGAAGAATAGCGCGGCCAAAGTGGACAAGGCCCGCGAAGCCGCGGCCCTTTACGAACGGACCGCCGAACGGACGCTGGGCGCCGCCGCGGAAGCGGGCGGCAACTAGAGAGCCGGGGGATTATGCCGGAAAACTTCAAGAACAAGATGGGAAGCGGAGACCTGGGGTTCACGGACCTGTTCGGCGGCCGGCGCGTGCCCAAAACGCATCGCCGGGTCAAGCTCAACGCCCTCCTCGACGACCTGACCGCCCTGCTGGGCCTGCTCAAGACGGGGCTGCGCGGCGCGGACAAGACCGAACTCGCCGCCGCGCAGGCCGGGCTGATAAAAGCCGCGGGCTCCATCGCGGGCGCGCGCTGCTCCCTCGAAGAGGAGACCGCTGAGCTCGAACGCCTCATCACGGCCCGCGCCGCAAAGTTCAAGCCTGCCAGGAAATTCGTCCTGCCCGGGGCCAGCGAGACCGAAGCCCTGGCGCACGTGGCGCGGGCCAAAACCCGCGTCTGCGAGATCCTCGCCTGGGAATTGAAGGCCAAGGCCCCCGCCGTCTACCTCAACCGCCTTTCAGACCACCTGTTCCTGCTGGCCGTAAAACACGCCCGCGGGAAATAGGCGCGGCGCGGCAAAAGAGAACCGCCCCTTCCGGGGCGGTTCTTTTTTTGGCCGCGGGCGGCGCTACATCCGTTCCGGGGTGGATACGCCCAGGAGCCCCAGCCCCCGGGCTATCATGCCTTTCACGGCCTTCAGCAGGAACAGCCGGTAGGCGGAAGTCTCTTTGTTTTCCGGGTCCAGCACTTTATTCCTGTCGTAGAAGGAGTGGAACAGGGCCGCCAGCTCCGTGAGGTAGGTGGTCAGGTGGTGGGGGGAAGAGTCCCGGGCGCAGTCCGCCAGGGCCTTCTCGAACCAGAGGAGCTTGAGCATCAGCGCGCGCTCCTCGGGGTTGATGGAGACCTTCGCCTCGTCGAACCCCGCCGCGGGGTCCAGGCCCTTTTCCGCGGCGTTGGAGAAGATGGAACAGATGCGGGCGTGCACGTACTGCACGTAGTAGACCGGGTTCTCGTTGGACTTCTTCTTGGCCAGTTCCACGTCGAAGTTGAGATGCGTATTGGGCCCGCGCGAAGCGAAGAAGAACCGGCAGGCGTCGGTGCCCACGTCGGCCACCAGGTCCTTGAGGGCGATAAAATCCCCGGCGCGCTTGGACATCTTTATGATCTCTTCGCCGCGCAGCAGCGCCACCTGCTGGTGAATGATCACCTTGAAGCTGCTCTTGTCGCGGCCGAGCGCCGCCACCGCGGCCTCCATCCTGGGCACGTGGCCGTGGTGGTCCGCGCCCCAGATATCTATGACTTTGGTGAAGCCGCGGTCGAACTTATGCAGGTGGTAGGCGATGTCGTTGAGGAAATAGGTGTTGCGGCCGTCGGACTTCACCAGCACGCGGTCCTTGTCGTCGGACTCCATCACGGTGGAGGTGCCCAGCCAGACGGCGCCTTCCTTCTCGTAGGTCATCGCGCGCGCCTTCAGGGCCGCGAGGGTCTTTTCGGGAATGCCCTCAGCGTGCAGTTCGGACTCCAGGAACCAGCGGTCGAAAGCGACGCCGAAGGCCTCCATGTCGGCCTTGTGGAGCTTGAGCATCCCGGCCACGGCGTACTCGGAGAACTGTTTAAGGCTCCAGCCGGAGGCCGTCTCCGGCAGTTCCTCGGCCATCGTCTTGAGGTAGTCGCCCTGGTAGCCGTCGGGCGGCGGCTCCGCGCCTTCGAACCGGGCCTTCAGGGACAGGGCGAGGCGCTCCACCTGGCGGCCCACGTTATTGACGTAGAACTCGGTGGCCACCTGGGCGCCCAGGGCGCGCCAGATCCGGGCCAGACTGTCGCCCAGGGTGGCGCCCCGGCCGCTGGCCAGGTGCATGGGCCCCGTGGGGTTGGCGGAAACGAATTCCAGGTTGATCTTCTCGCCGGAGAACTCCGGGCGGTGGAAAAAGCCGGGCGTGTCCAGTTCCTTGAGGGCGGCAAAAAGGAACGCGTCCTTGAGCCTGATGTTCACGAAGCCGGGCGGCACGGCCTCGGCCGCGAATTCCGCGCCCAGCGCGTCTTTCAGCTGGCCGGCGATGACCAGCGGCGCTTTCTTAAGCAGCTTCGCCCCGGCGATGGGCCAGGCTATGGAGGCGTCGGCCTTGATATGCGGGGGCGGGGCGGCCAGGCACAGCCCGGCCACAGCGGCGTCGTCGAGAGAAAAGGCCGCCTTAGCGCGGCTTTTGAGGTCGGCTTCGAGGGACGAGATCTTCATTATTTTTTCTTGGCGTTCTTCTTGGCCGGCCCGGCTTTTTTGGGCGCCGTCTTCCTGGCGGCCTTTTTGGGAGCGGCCTTCCTGACCGTTCTCTTAACGGCTTTCTTCGCGGCCGGCTTTTTGGCGGCGGGCGCTTTCCCGGCGGCCGGGGCTTTCTTCGCGGCGGGCGCCGCCTTTTGCGGGGCGGGCGCGGGGGCCTTCTCTTCCCACTCCACCGGTTTGTAGTCCGCGTAGACCTTGGTGAGGGAATAAAATTCTTCGGCCTTGGCGTCGTAGATGTGCACCAGCGTGCCGCCGTAATCCAGCACCTTCCAGTTGCGCGAGCGCATGCCGTCCTTGTGCAGGCAGTACACGCCCTCGTGCTTGAGCTTCACCAGCACCTCTTCCTCCACGGCCTCCAGCTGCGGCGCGGATTCCACGCTCATCAGCACGGCGAAGTCCGCCAGCGTGGACTTGTTGCACAGGTCGTAAACCCGCACGTTCTCGGCCTTCTTGGAGTCGCCGGCGCGCGCCGCGGTTATCGCTATCTGCTTAAAAGCGTTCTTTTGTGTCGTCATATGGTATTCTTGGTTTTCCTCAACTGTTCCAGCATGGCGGCTTCCGTCTGGTGCTCGATGTTTATCATGGCGGAGCCGAGTATGGAGGATATTGTATTAAATATGGTGGCGAGGTTGTTCTTCTCCACCGGCGAGAGCGCCTGCTCGCGCTCGAAGACCGCGCAGCCCAGCGCCCGGCCCTCTGCGGCGCAGGCCGCCAGGTAGGTCTTGTCGTCCAGCCAGCCGCTGGCTACGGCCGCGGGCAGGGGCGCGGCGTCCTTGCGGAAGGTCTCCTTGGCGTACACCTGCTCGTACTCCTCGTTGAACCGGTTATAGACGTAGGCGGTGATGTTCCAGGACCCTTCCAGGTAGATGCGGATCTCGCCCATGACCGCGGCCAGGAACTCGCCCGGCGAGCGGTGCGGCGCCAGCAGCAGGCGGCTCAGGTCGAAAAGCATGGTCAGTTCGCTGGAGGTGTGCTGCAGGCGGCGGAACACGGTGCGCATGATCTCGCTGAAGATGGTGATGCCCGTCTCCGGGTGTTCCTTGATGAAGGCGAAAAATTCCGTGCGGCCCACTTCGTACACCTGCGAATCCCGGGACGCGCGGGCCTGCGCGAAGCGGGCCTGCCCCTCTATCACCGCCATCTCGCCGAAGAAATCCCCGCCGGAGAGGATGGCCAGCGTCTTGAACTCGCGCCCCTCCTCGTCCAGGCCCTTCTCTATCACCACCTCTCCGGAGACGATGATGTAGAGGGTGCTGCCGGCGCTCTTCTCCTTGAAGATGACGTCCCCGGCTTTGTAGGCGGTACGCTTGAAATAGCCGGCGAATTCGGCCAGCATGTTCTCCGCCAGGTTGCGGAAAAGGGTTACTCCCCTGAGGTTTTCCGTATCGGACATAATAAGCCCCCTTTACCCGGCCTTGCTGCCGCAGAGCGTCTTGAAGACGTTCTGGTCGTGCGCCTTGGCCATGGCCACGTCCATGGCAACGATGTTCTGGGTCACCATGTTGGCCAGGGCCTTGTCCATGGAGATCATGCCGAACTTGGCCCCGGTCTCAATGGCGCTGTAGATCATGTGCGTCTTGCCTTCGCGGATCAGGTTCTGGATGGCCGGCGTCATCACCATGATCTCGCGCACGGCCACGCGCCCTTTGCCGTCCTTGCGGGGCAGCAGGATCTGCGACACCACGCCCTGCAGCGAAGCGGCCAGCTGCACGCGCACCTGCGTCTGCTGGTGCGGCGGGAACACGTCTATGATGCGGTCCACGGTGGACGGGGCGTCCTGCGTGTGCAGGGTGGCGAAGGTGAGGTGGCCGGTCTCGGCGGCGGTGATGGTCAGCTGGATGGTCTCCAGGTCGCGCATTTCGCCCACCAGGATCACGTTGGGGTCTTCGCGCAGGGCGGCGCGCAGGGCGTTGTTAAAGGAGCGGGTGTGCTGGCCTATTTCACGCTGGCGCACCACGCAGGTGTTGGCCTCGTAGGTGAACTCTATGGGGTCCTCGACGGTAAGGATGTGGCCCTTGCGCTTGTTGTTGATCTGGTTGATCAGCGCGGCCAGGGTGGTGGATTTGCCGGAACCGGTGGGGCCGGTCACCAGCACGAGCCCCTTGGGAATGCCGGCGAACCCGACGATGGCCGGCGGCAGGCCCAGCTCTTCGGGCGTGGGGATCTTGGAGGGAATGACGCGCATTACGGCCTCGATGCCGTTGCGGGCCACCAGCACGTTGAGGCGGAACCGGGACACGCCGCTGATGGCGAAAGAACAGTCCAGCTCCCAGTCCTTCTCGAACTTGGCGCGCTGCTCGTCGTAAAGCGCGGAATAGATGAGCGCCTTGGTCTGTTCCGCGGTCAGCGGCGCCACGCCGTCCACCACCGGGATGACCTCGCCGTTAAGGCGCATCATGGGCGGCTTGTTGACGCAGATGTGGATGTCGCTCGAGCCGCGCTGCACCGCGGTCTTCAGAATAGTTACCATGTCCATAGTTCCCTCCCAACCCTCTGTTATTTCAAAACGTCGTCGTTAAAATCCTCGCCCAGGATCACCGCCGCGCCGGCCACGCTCTTCTGCGAGGGGCGCACCCGGATCTCCAGTTCTTCCAGCCCCAGGGCCGCGCGCAGGCGCAGCGCGGCGCCCGTGTCGCGCGAAAAGCCCAGGATGCGCGTGTGCCGCTCCGCGCGGTGATAGGAGGCCGCGGTGATCACGTCGAACCCGAGCGCGCGCAGCTTTTTGGCGGCCAGCGCGGCCAGGTCCCGGCGGCCGGAGGCGTTGAACACCTCCACGCGCGGCGCGCGGTCCGGAACCTCCGCGGCTTCCGGGTCCTGGGCGTCGGCCGGCTTCGCCGCTTCGGCCAGGAAAAAATCGGAGGCGGACAGCCGGGAAAATTCGCAGAAAAGCGTGAACAGCCCGAACCGGGAAATATCGGAGACCCCCGGCGCGCCCGCGCCCCTGGCCCAGGCCGCTCCCCGGACAAAAAGCGCCGGTTCCGAGCGCCACTTATTGAGCGTTCCCCACAGCGCGTCCAGGTCCGGCGCGGAGGACACCTGGATATAGAACACCCCGCCGTCCGCGCCCGGCTCCGCGGCCCCCGCGGCCGCGGCCAGCTCCTGCGCCCGCTGCTCCGGGGTCGCGCCTTTTTTGGCCCTGGCGCCCGGAAAAGAAAAAGCGTTGACCGTGCCCGCGGCCGGATGGTACACGGCCAGCACCGCGCCGCGCTCTCCCAGCACGGCCAGCCGCACGTCCCGGCCCTGCCAGATGAGGCGCGGCACCGGGGAGAAATATTGCGCCGCCGCCAGGCCCAGCGCCGCCGCCAGGCCGAGGGCCGTCAAGAGCCGCGCTTTTTTTCCTGAAGAATGTTCCATAGGGCCACGCTCAGCGGGTGCACCCAGCCCCCGCCGGAGAACGCATGAGTAAGTTTAACATAATTGACCGCCCTGAAAGCCGCCTCGAAATCCTCGTAAGCCAGGGCCCGGATCAGGCCGGCCTCCGCGAAGTTCCTGCCGCGGCAGGCCAGGTCGCTGACATAGATCAGTTTCGCGAGCGGCCCCATGCCGGGGGCGCCGGTGGCGTGCAGGCGCACGGCCTCGGCTATCTCGGGGTCCTTTATCCCCAGCTTCCTGGCGGCCAGTTCCGCCCCGGTCCAGGCGTGCAGCAGCAGCGGGGCTTCGCGGCCCATCTCCGCCAGCCGGTGTTCAAGCGGGGCGGAGCGCGGCGCCCCCCGGCGCAGCGCCGCCGGGGCCAGGTCCCTGGCGCAGTCGTGCACCAGCCCTGCGGCCGCGGCTTTCTGCGCCGGTATGCCCAGCCCGCCGGCCAGGCTTACGGCCAGGCGCGCGGTCTCTATGGAATGCTGGTAGCGGCGCGGATTTATCATCCTGCGCAGGAGGGCGCGCTCCCGTGAAAAATACAACCCGCGGCTTTTTATCCGCGCCAGCACGGCCCCGGGCAGCTGCGCCGGTTCTTCGCCCAGGAACAGGGAGCCCCGCAGGTCGCTGGAGGCCGCTTCCGGGAAGCGCCCCTTCAGCGCGGTATAGGGCACCTCGGCGGCGGCGCGGCCCGGGTAACCCGGGCGCAGCCCGGCCAGCAGGCGGGCCTGGCGCAGCACCAGGCGCCAGCGGCGCCAGCGCCTGAAATCGGCGAGGCAGTCCGAACCCATCAGGAAATACAGCGGCGCGCCCGGGTGCAGGCGGCGGAAATGCGCGACGGTCTCGTAAGTGTAGACCACCCGCTTCAGGCCGGCCTCGAAAGAACTGATCTTCACTTCGGGCCTGGAGGCCAGGCCGGCCTCGGCCAGGGCGGCGGCCAGCATGCCGCGCCGCTCGGAAAAAGGCAGCGGCTGAAAATCCTTGAACGGCGCCTGGAAGGCGGGCACGAAATAAAAGGCGGCCGGCCGCAGCTGGCGCAGGGCCGCGCGCGCCAGCGCGAGATGCCCGCGGTGCGGGGGGTCGAAACTTCCGCCGTAAATTATAACTGGCCGCGCGTCCGCCGTCATATCTATAAAAGCATTCTCCGGTCCTGTCTGGCTATTTAGTATAATATACTTTAATTATTTAATACAAAATCCTTACTTATGGCACAAAAACGAGACAACTGCATCATCCTCCTGCTGGACGCCCCCGAGCCGGAGAAAATAAGCCAGGAACTTAAGACGGCTTTCGGCCCGGAGCGGGCCGTGCACGTCAACACGGACCTGCTTTCCAATATTTATAAATTGGCTAAATCCTTTCCCGAAGCCATTCTCATCCTTTCCTACGAAAAGACCGCGCATCACCAGGACCTCACCTGGCTGGACCCGGAAGACCCGGGCTTCCTGGAAGTCAAGAACCGCGCCCACGAAGACCGCACCGTGGACGCTTTCCGCCTGGCCTTTTTCACCGGCGCAAAAAAAGCCGTGCTGCTGAACCACCTTTCCCCGGACCTCAAGAAAGACTGGCTGTACCAGGCTTTCGATTCCGTCAACGACAAGACCGTGGTGGTGGGGCCCAACCAGGACGGTTCGCTTTACCTGCTGGGTCTCACCCAGCAGAACCTCAAGCTCCTGGAAACCCCCGGCTTCTCGCACGGCAAGAGCGCGGAAACCCTCGCCGACCGCGCCAAGAAGAGCAAACTCTCCGTTTTCAACACCCCGGAAACCTTCGCCGTGACCGGCGAGGAGGCCCTGCGCAAGTGGATGGAGAACCGGGAGGCCCTGCCGCCCCTTTTCCACCCCGAGGAGCCGCGCCAGCCCGCGGCCGCCGGGCAGCAGCCTGAGCACCGCCGGCACCACAAGCGCCACCTGCGCAACGGCCAGGAGCCCGGCCTGCCCCCCACCCCCGAAAAACCCCCGCTTTAAAGAAGAGGGGACGTTGTTGACTATTTGACTATCCGTCAACACGTCCATTCGCAGTCGCGGCAAATAGTCAAATAGTCAAGAACGTCCCCAACTGCACGTGACCGGGGACAGGAGCGCGCTTTTATGAAAAACCTGCATAATGTTTGCGAAAAGATCTTCCGCCTGGCCAAGGGAGCGCAGTGCGAGGTCATGGCGGAAGCCAGGGACTGGGCGCTGACGCGCTTCGCCGAGAACGTCATCTCCCAGAACGTGGCCTCCTCCTCCCTGAACCTGTCGGTGCGCCTGCTGGACGCCGGCCGGACCGTCAAGGTGAACCTGAACCAGGCCGACGACGCTTCGCTCAAGCGGGGCGTCGCCTCCGGCCTGGAGATCCTGCGCCACCAGAAAAAGGACCCCAACCTGCTGCCGCTGGCCAAACCCCGCCCCCTGCCGCCCGGCAAGAACCTCTACGACAGGGAGACCGCCGGCCTGCCGCCGGCCTGGCGCGCGGCGCGCGCCGGCGACCTGGTCCGCGCCTGCAAAAAGAAAAAGCAGACGGCCTGCGGCACCGTGGAGAACGGCGCCTCCGTGCTGGTCATCGCCAACAGCCTGGGCCTTTACGCCGAGCACAGGGAAAGTTACGCGGCCCACAGCGCCACCGTGCGCGACCGCGACGGTTCAGGCTGGGCCGAGCGCCAGTCTTTCGACGCGCGGGAGATCCCGTTCGCTCTGGTGAACGAGACCGCCATGGCCAAGGCCGCCGCCAGCCGCGCGCCGCGCGAGATAAAGCCCGGCAAATATACGGTGGTGCTGGAACCGCACGCCGCCGCCGGCCTGCTGACTTTCCTGGGCGCCTACGGTTTTGGCGGCCAGCTCTACAACGACGGCCGCAGTTTCGTCTGCGGCAAACTCGGCAAGAAACTGTTCAGCCCGCTCTTGTCCATGGAGGACAACGCCCTGGACGGCCCCTGCGCCGGCATGGTTTTCGACTACGAGGGGCAGCCGCGTTCCCGGGTCACCCTGGTGGAGAACGGCACGGTAAAAGCCGTGCTCCACGACCGCAAAACCGCCAAAAAAGCGAAAACGGCCTCCACGGGGCATGCCTTGCCGCAGCCCAGCTTCCTTGGCCCCATCCCCCTCAACCTGTCCATAAAACCCGGCCAGGGCACGCTGGAGGCCCTTATAAAGGGTACGGAACGCGGCATCCTGGTCACGCAGTTCCACTATACCAACCTGCTGCGGCCGCAAACGGTGGAAATGACCGGCATGACGCGCAACGGCACCTTCATGATAGAGAACGGCAGGATAGCCTACCCGATAAAGAACCTGCGCTTCACGCAGAGCATGGTGGACGCTTTCACCCGGGTGCAGGCCGTGGCCGGCGCCCCGCTGCTGATAGCGGAATGGGGCAGCATCTCCTGCCCGGCCATGCGGCTGGACGGTTTTAATTTTTCCTCGTCGACTAAATTCTAAAGGATACGCCATGTTCAAATTAGCCGCAGCAGCCATAGAGATCGCCAGGAAGCACCGCGCGGAATTCGGCGATATCCGCATAGTAGAAGACCGCCGCCAGGGCCTCGCCGTCAAGAACGGCGAAATAGCCGGCCTCACCGACCAGGTCACCCTGGGCTACGGCGTGCGCGTGCTCTACAAGGGCGCCTGGGGCTTCGCCTCCGGCAGCGTGATGACCGAGCGCGGCGTGGCGGAGACGGCGCAGAAAGCCGTGGCCATAGCCAAGGCCAGCCGCCTGCTGATGGCGGGCCGGGTGCGCCTGGCCCCCGAACCCGCCTACCAGGACTTCTGGCAGACGCCTTTTCTTAAAGACCCGTTCGCGGTGCCGGTGCAGCAAAAGCTGGACCTGCTGCTGCGGCTGGACGCCCTGATGCGCCGCAACAAGGACGTGCGCATAGCTTCCTCCGAAATGCGCTTTATCCGCGAGCACCAGTGGCACATGACCACCGATGGCTCCAGGATAGAGCAGGTGCTGCTTTCTTCCGGCGGCGGCATCACCGCCACGGCGGTAAAGAACGGCGAATCGCAGATGCGCGGCTACCCCTGCTCGCACGGCGGGCAGACCCTGGGCGGCGGCTGGGAGATAATAGAAGCCATGGACCTGGCGGCGCACGCCGAACGCGTCGGCGACGAAGCCGCGGCCCTGCTGCGGGCCCCCGCCTGCCCGGCCGGCCCCCGGGACCTGATAATTTCCGGCAACCAGATGGCCCTGCAGATCCACGAATCCGTAGGCCACGCCTCCGAACTGGACCGCGTGCTGGGCTACGAAGAATCCTACGCGGGGTCCAGCTTCGCCACCACGGAGAAATACAGGAAGTTCCGCTACGGCTCGCCCCTGGTCAACCTGGTGGCCGACGCCACGCTGCCGGGCGGCCTCGCCACGGCCGGCTACGACGACGACGCCGTGAAGGCCCAGCGCTGGCACATAGTCAAGGACGGCATCCTGTCCGGCTACATGACCAACCGCGAATTCTGCGGCCGCATAGGCATGGAGCGGTCCTGGGGCAGCTGCCGCGCCGACGGTTATTCCAATATCCCGATAACGCGCATCTGCAACCTCAGCCTGATGCCGGGCGCTTCCTCCACCGAGGAGCTCGTCTCCGGCATCCGCGACGGCGTGATGATGGAGAACAACGTGTCCTGGAGCATAGACCAGCGCCGCCTCAACTTCCAGTTCGGCTGCGAGATCGGCTGGCTGATAAAGAACGGCAAGAAGACCCGGATGGTGAAGAACCCGACGTACCAGGGCATCACGCCCGAGTTCTGGGGCTCCTGCGACGGCATCGCCGGCCCCGACGAATGGCGCCTGTGGGGCGTGGCCAACTGCGGCAAGGGCCAGCCCGGCCAGACGGCCATGATGTGCCACGGCTCCAGCCCGGCGCGTTTCCGCAAGGTTAAAATAGGCGTTCACGGCTGAAAGCCGCACCCGGCCTGAACGCTTGTTTTTCCTATTGACTTGCCCCTATAGAATAAATAATATATATGGAGGCCCGTTGAACCGGGCTTTCTTTCACATTTTCGCAACACTTTTTGCCCGGCTGACCAATAACTCTATAGGGCTAAAAAAAGTTATTAACATAAAAAAGCTTTATAAAATAACAACTTTTAACACCCTGCATCAAATTACTAACACTTGTGGATAACTTGTGGATAACTTAACCGATATCAAGTCTCTCTGGGAGGAAGTGATCAAAAAGCTCGGCGCCGAGATAGGCGCGGGCCCCATCGACCTTTGGATACGCCCCATAAAGCCTCTTTTCTTCGAAGGCGACACTCTTAAGCTTGAAGTTCCCGACTCCGTCATCTACAACACCGTAAAGCAGCGCTACGAGGAGAAGATCCTGCAGCTGCTCGCCGGCCTCACCGGGAAAGAATTTAAAATAAACTATTCCATGTCGCTGGTCCCGACGGAGCCGCTGCCGCAGCAGAAGGCCACCCCGGCTTCCGTGGCCCTGCCGGCCAATTATTTTTCCTTCAATCCCAATTACACTTTCGAGTCCTTCATCATGGGCACGTCCAACCGCTTCGCCTTCGCGTCGGCGGAGGGCGTGGCCAAGACCCCCGGCCAGACCAACCCCTTCTTCATCTACAGCCCTCCCGGCCTGGGTAAAACGCATCTGCTGCACGCCATCGCGCACGGCATCTTCAAGAACAACCCCGGCGCCCGCATCCTCTACACCGCCAGCGAGAATTTCGTCAACGAATACATCGACGCGGTGCGCGGCGGCGCCACGGAGCAGTTCCGCAGCAAGTACCGCAAACTGGACTGCCTGCTGCTCGACGATATCCAGTTCCTGGTGGACAAGGAACGCAGCGAAGAGGAATTCTTCTACACTTTCAACTCCCTGTTCGAATCCAAGAAGCAGGTGGTGGTCACCTCCGACCGGCCGCCCCGCGAACTGGCCCTGGGCCAGCGCCTGATCTCGCGCTTCCTGTCGGGCGTGGTGGCCGACATCAAGATCCCGGATTTCGAAACGCGCGTGGCCATCCTGCGCCAGAAGCGCGACCAGCACAATTACGAGATCCCGGACGATGTCATCACCTTCATAGCCGAGAACGTTAAAAAAAGCATCAGGGAGCTGGAAGGCTGCCTTATCACGGTGGGGAACTTCTGCACCAACATGAAGATCCAGCCGTCCATAGACGCCGTCAAAGAGATCATTAAAGACCATATCAGCGATCCGGAGCACGAAGACCGGAAAGTCACCATAGAGATAATAAAGAACGTGGTGTCCGATAAATACAATATCGAGATGAAGGACTTTAACTCCAAAAAGCGCAACGAAAATATAGCTTTTCCGCGGCAGGTGGCCATGTACCTGGCCTGCAGCATGACCGAAATGTCGCTTAACGATATCGGCGACGCCTTCGGCCGAGACCACGCCACGGTGCTGTACGCCAAGAACAAGATAGGCCAGATGGTGCAGACGGACCCGTATTTCAACGAGACGCTGAACCACATGATAACTAAGATAAAGAATGTTAGTAACTCGGTTTAGATGGTAATAAGGGTGTTCTGTGTCAGCAGTGTCAGTAAAATATAGCAGCCTGTTAATAACTTCTCCCAATGATTTCAACAGCGCTGACACTATCAACACCCTATCTTATAGAGGAGTATGATGATGAAAATAAACAGTAACAGGGAAACCCTGATAAAGGGAATTCAAACCATACAGGCCGGCGTCTCATCCAAGACCGGCACTATACCTATATTACAGAACTTCCTGATGGAAACCGAGGACAAGGGCCTTAAGGTCGTATTCACGGACCTGGAGATGGCTATAAAGCACCATATCCCGGTAGAGATAAAGGGCGAAGGCAGTATAACGGTCCCGATAAAGAAGTTCATGGAGATCGTGCAGAACCTGGGGGAGGATTCCGCGGTGAACATAGCCGTGGATGAAAGCAACAGGATCTCCATCCTCAGCGGCAAGTCCCGCTTTAAGCTGGGCGGCGCTCCCAAGAACGATTACCCGGTCATCCCGGACCTGGACGAAAGCAATTCTTTCAAGGTGCCGGCCAAGCTCCTGGCCGAGATGATCAACAGCACCATCTTCTCCGCTTCCACGGAAGACGATAGGCATTTTCTCAACGGCCTGCTGTGGAAATACGACAAAGACCTGTTCTCCCTGGTGGCCACGGACGGCCGCCGCCTGGCCATCGCCTCTTCCAAGAAGGTGAAGGCCAAGAAAGAATTCAAGGTTATCGTGCCTTCCAAGATCCTGGGCGAACTGGCCCGCTTTATAAAAGGCGCGGGCGTGAAGGACGCGGAGGAAGTGACCGTGGGCCTTTCCTCCAACCAGATAGGGTTCAAGATCGGCAAGACCGTGTTCATCTCCCGCCTGGTGGAGGGGAATTTCCCGGCCTACGAGCAGATCATTCCCAAGAGCCACGACATGGAGATAGTCATCAACGCCGAAAAGCTTATGGCCGTCACCAAGCGCGCGGCCATCTGCTCCAACGAGCGCTCCGGGGCCGTGAAGTACACCTTCAAGCCCGGCGCCCTGGTGGTCAATTCCGCTTCCCAGAGCATGGATTTCGAGGACGAAGTGGAGATAGATTATAAAGGCAAAGAGTTCCAGATCAGCTTCAATCCCAAGTTCGTGATGGATATCCTCAAGTCCGCCGGCGAGGGCGAGATCACCGCCGAATTCACGTCCCCGGCCACCCCGGCGCTGGTCCGGGTGAAGGGCCGCGAGGACCTGGTCTATATAGTGATGCCCCTGCGCACGCAGTGATATGTTCTTAAAGCGCAGAAGCTCCAACTGGAACAAGGCGGACACGGTCTGCTCCTCCTGGAAGTTCCTCGGCATGGCCGGCCTGGACCGGCTGGCCATCCTGGACGCGGTCTGGAAGAAGGAGATGGGCCGCCTGGGCGAGCATTGCGCCCTCCTGGGAGTGGAGCGCGGGTTCATCCTGGTGAAGCCGTCCTCTTCCGCGGCGGCCAGCGAACTGGCCCTGCGCAGCTCGGTCCTGGTAAAAGGCCTTAATAAATATTTCAAGCGGCCGTGGATAAAGGCCATAAAAACGGCCAACAGTATTTAAAAATTCCAGCGGGGCAAGCCCCGCTGGATACAACAGGAGCAAGACAGCATGACAAAGACAGCCAACCCTAAAGAGGGAAATTACGATTCCTCTAAAATACAGGTCATGGAAGGCCTCGAAGCGGTGCGCAAGCGCCCCGCCATGTACATCGGTTCTACCGGCGTGCAGGGCCTCCACCACCTGGTCTACGAAGTGGTGGACAATTCCATAGACGAGATCCTCGCCGGCGGCTGCAATAAGATAGACGTCGTATTGAAAGAGGACAATATCTGTTCCGTCACCGACAACGGCCGCGGCATTCCCGTGGACCCCATGAAGGACGTGAAGGATCCCAAGCTTAAAGGCAAGTCCGCCCTGGAAGTGGTGCTGACCGTGCTGCACGCCGGCGGCAAGTTCGACGCGGGCGCCTACAAGGTGTCCGGCGGCCTGCACGGCGTGGGCGTAAGCTGCGTCAACGCCCTGTCGGAATGGCTGGAAGTGCAGGTGCACCGCGACGGGAAGGTCTGGAAGCAGGAATACAAGCGCGGCAAGCCGCAGTACGAGGTCAAGTCCATCGGCACCACCGACGGGCACGGTACCACCGTCACCTTCAAGGCCGACACCGAGATCTTCGGCGAGGGCGTGCTGTCCTTCGACACCGTTTCCAACCGCCTGCGCGAACTGGCCTTCCTGAACCCCGGCTGCCGCATCACCATTATAGACGAGCGCGAAGAGGGCAAGAAGCACACCTTCTTCTTCGAGGGCGGCATAAAGCAGTTCGTGAAGTTCCTTAATACCAACAAGCAGGTCATCAACGAGGAACCCATCTTCGTCTCCAAGACCGACGGCGACGTGATGCTGGACCTGGCCATCCAGTACAACAGCGACTACAGCGAGACCATGTTCTCTTTCGTCAACAACATCAAGACCACCGAGGGCGGCACTCACGTGAGCGGCTTCCGGTCCTCGCTGACGCGCGTTATCAACGATTACATAAAAAAGTACGACCTCCTTAAGGACAAGGAGTATAACGTAACCGGCGACGACTGCCGCGAAGGCCTTACCGTGGTGGTGAGCGTGAAGGTGCCGCAGCCCCAGTTCGAAGGCCAGACCAAGACCAAGCTGGGCAACGGCGAGGTGGAAGGCATCGTAAAGACCCTTACCGGCGAAGCCCTTAGCGTGTTCTTCGAGGAGCATCCCTCTATCGCCAAGGCCATCTGCCAGAAAGGCCTGGGCGCCGCCGAGGCCCGCGAAGCGGCCCGCCGCGCCAAGGACCTGGCGCGCCGCAAAGGCTCGCTGACCGATTCCGGCCTGCCAGGCAAACTCGCCGACTGCCAGGAAAAAGACCCGAAGAAATCCGAAATATTCATCGTAGAAGGCGACTCGGCAGGCGGTTCCGCCAAGCAGGGCCGCGACCGCGTGTTCCAGGCCATCCTGCCCATCCGCGGCAAGATCCTCAACGTGGAGAAGGCCCAGCTCGTGAAGATCATCTCCAGCGAGATGATCCGCAACCTGATCAGCGCCATCGGCACCGGCATCGGCGAGGGCGAAGACGGCTTCAACATAGAGAAGCTGCGCTACCACAAGATCGTCATCATGGCCGACGCCGACGTGGACGGCCAGCATATCCGCACGCTGCTGCTCACCTTCTTCTACCGCCAGATGCGCCCGCTCGTGGAGCAGGGCCACGTTTATATCGCCCAGCCGCCGCTCTACAAAGTGAAGAAAGGCAAGTTCGAGGCTTACTTCGAGAACGAGGAAAAACTGCAGAAGTGGCAGCTCAAGGAAGCCACCGGCGGCATAAGCGTGAAAGCGAAAGGAAAAAAACTGGACCTCAAGGAACTTACCGAGCTCCTCGACCTGGTCATCTCCATCGATAACGTCAGCCGCAAGCTGGAGCCCAAGAACCTGACCCTGAAGGATTACCTGAAGTTCCAGGCCGAAGGGGCCGTGCCGATGTACCGCATCGAGACCGGGCCCGAGACCTACCGCTACTTCTTCACCGAGAAGGAATGGATGGATTACGAGAACGAGCATATCCAGAAGCATAAGGACCAGCTGGCCAAGGACGGCGTGCCGGAAGCCGAGATAGACACCGAGGAACTGGGCCCGGAGTTCCAGCCGCTCGGGGAATTCACCAAGCTCAACACCATCGCGGCCAAGCTTAAACCGCTCGGCTACGCGGTGGCGGACTTTCTTAACGAAGACCCGAAGAAAACCGACCTTTTCGAGCTGTCCAACGAGAAGACCCTGATGGGCGCCAAGGACCTGAAGGGCCTGCTGGACAATGTCATGAAGATAGGTTCGGCCGGCGCGCACATCCAGCGCTATAAAGGTCTGGGTGAAATGAACCCCGGCCAGCTCTGGGAGACCACCATGGACCCCTTCAAGCGCAAGCTGCTGAAGGTATCCCTGGAGGACCCGGCCGAGGCCGAGAAGATGTTCACGACCCTGATGGGCGACAAGGTGGAGCCGCGCCGCGTGTTCATAGAACAGAACGCGCTGGCCGCCCGCAACCTGGATATTTGATCAACGGAGCATAGAAATGGCAGAACACAAAGACCTTACACCGAAGCAGCCGGAGAACATGTTCGTCAACATCGTCGACCGGGACATCAGCGAGGAAATGAAGTCCTCGTATATAGACTACTCCATGAGCGTCATCGTGGGCCGGGCCCTGCCCGACGTGCGCGACGGCCTGAAGCCGGTGCACCGCCGGGTGCTCTTCACCATGGACGACATGGGCCTGCAGCACAACAAGCCCTTCAAGAAATCCGCCCGCATAGTCGGCGACGTGATGGGTAAGTACCACCCGCACGGCGACGCCTCCATTTACGACACCCTCGTACGCATGGCCCAGCCGTTCAGCCTGCGCTACATGCTGGTGGACGGGCAGGGCAACTTCGGTTCCGTGGACGGCGACCCCGCCGCCGCGATGCGCTACACCGAAGCGCGCCTGTCCGGCATCGCCGGCGAACTGCTGGCCGATATCGAAAAAGAGACGGTCAAGTTCGTTCCTAACTACGACGGCTCCATGACCGAGCCCTCCGTGCTGCCCGCCAAGCTGCCTAACCTCCTGGTCAACGGCTCTTCCGGCATCGCCGTCGGCATGGCCACCAATATCCCCACCCATAACCTGGGCGAGGTCTGCGACGCCACCATCGCCGTCATCGACAACCCCGACATCACGACCAAAGAACTGATGAAGATCCTCAAGGGGCCCGACTTCCCCACCGGCGGCATCATCCGCGGCCGCAAGGGGATCATGGATTACTACGAGACCGGCCGCGGCTCCATCACCACCCAGGCCCGGGCCGAGATCGAGGAGATGAAGGGCAACCGCGAGTGCATCGTCATCACCGAGATCCCCTACCAGGTCAACAAGGCCACGCTGATAGAGACCATAGCGGAACTGGTGAAAGAGAAGAAGATACCGGATATTTCCGACCTGCGCGACGAGAGCGACCGGCGCGGCATGCGCATCGTCATCGAGATCAAGCGCGACGGCAACGCCCAGGTGGTGCTGAACCAGCTCTATAAGCATACCCAGATGGAGACCGGCTTCGGCGTGATCATGCTGGCCATCGTGGACGGCCGCCCGCGCGTGCTGCCCATTAAAGAGGTCATGAACCAGTACGTGCGCCACCGCCGCCTGATGGTGGTGAACCGCACCAAGTACGACCTGAAGAGGGCCCTGGCCCGCGCCCATATCCTGGAAGGCTACCTGATAGCGCTCCAGAACATAGACGCCGTGGTGGAGATCATCAAGAAGTCCAAGGACGCGCTGGAGGCCAAGGGCAAATTGATGGCGAAGTTCGCCCTCTCCGACATCCAGAGCCAGGCCATCCTGGACATGCGCCTGCACCAGCTCACCAAGCTGGAGACCGGCGCCATAGAGGAAGAGCACAAGGCCCTGATGAAGCTCATCGGGGAACTGCGGGCCATCCTCGCCGACCCCAAGAAGGTCCTGAAGATCATCATCGACGAACTCAAGGAGATGAAGGAAAAGTACGGCGACAAGCGCCAGACCGAGATCACCGGCGAAGCGGCCGAACTCGACATCGAAGACCTCATCCCCGAAGAGAAGGTCGTCATCACCATGAGCCACGGCGGCTACATCAAGCGCATCCCCGCCGACACCTACAAGGTGCAGGGCCGCGGCGGCAAGGGCATCATAGGCTCCGACGTGAAGGAGGAGGACTTCATCGAGAAGCTCTTCGTCACCTCCAGCCACGCCACCATCCTGATGTTCACCACGCGCGGCAAAGTGTACGCGCTCAAGGGCTACGAGATCCCCGAGGGCAACCGCACCTCCCGCGGCAAGGCCATAGTGAACCTGCTGCAGGTCAAGGACGAGAAGGTTACCTCGGTGCTCGCCGTGGAATCCTTCGACGAGGCCAAGGGCAAGGAAAGCTTCATCGTGATGTGCACCCGCAAGGGCAACATCAAGAAGACGCCTATCTCGGACTTCGCCAATATCCGGCGCGGCGGCATCATCGCCATCGGCCTGGAGGACGGCGACGTGCTGACCAGCGTGGGCCATACCGACGGCAAATACGAGATCATCATCGGCACCAAAGAGGGCATGAGCATCCGCTTCAGCGAGAGCGACGTGCGCTCCATGGGCCGCGGGGCCATGGGCGTGCGCGGCATCCGCCTGGACAAGACCGACCAGGTGGTGGGCATGGAAGTGGCCGAGCCCAAGACCAAGAAGACGCTGCTGACGGTGTGCGTCAACGGCTTCGGCAAACGCACCGACCTCGACGAGTACCGGCACCAGGGCCGCGGCGGCTCCGGCGTGATCACCATCAAGGCCACCGACCGCAACGGCGCGGTGGTGGGCATCCACCTGGTGGAGAACAAGGACCACCTGATGGTGATGACCGAGAAGGGCAAGATCATCCGCATGGCCTGCAAGGACCTGCGCGTGATCAGCCGCAATACCCAGGGCGTGCGCCTGGTCCGCATGGAGGAAGGCGACAAGATAGCCTCCGTGGAACCCGTCATAGACGACGGCGAAGAACCCAAGCCCGCGGGCGAAGAGAAGAAGTAACCGCGGCGTTCAAAGAAGCGGCCGGGCGAGGGAGACCTCCCCGGCCGGTTCCTTTTCCCGGCGGCCGGCCCGCGGAATCGTGTAGAATATCAGAGTTATCTCCGGGAAGAGGGGAGCGGAATACCGAAGCGTTTTCCTTTTTGTGACTCCTGCCGGAGGAGGATAGATCCTTTACTATGGCCACTTTTTTTTCCGAGACACTGCGTGAACTGAGACGGGAAGCCGGTTTTGAAACGGCCTACAAGTTCTTTTACGGCAGCGGCGGGCAGAAGATCCTGAAGACTTCTTACCGCAAGTACCTGCTGTTCGAGCAGGGCAAGAGGAATCCTCCGCTGGCGGACCTTGCCATATACATATACTCCCTGCGGCTGATACCCGGTTCGCACGCGGCCGTCCGCCTGATCACGGCCTGGCTGAGAACGAACCTTGGAGAGGACGGCTTTAAGGGACTGGTTGAGCCGCTGCTTAAGGACTGCCCGGCGGAATCCATTTCCTCCCCGCTGCATAAGGCCGTGAAAAAGGCCCTGCAGCACAGGAAATTCTTCCTTACCCCAGGGCAGACCGCCGTCATCACGAAAAACGAAGATAACTATCTGTGCTGGCTTGCTCTGAGCAACGATACCGGGAAATGGAGCGCGGCCGGTCTTGCTGAAAGACTGGGCCTGAAGCCCGGGGCCGCGGCGAAAGCGCTGAAGGAATTCGCGGCGGTCAAATTGCTCATCCTGAAAAAAGGGGCGTATAGCTGCCCCATGGCCGGCGGCATGATAGAGCTCAACAGGGGAGAGGAGTTCCTGGCCACGCAGAAGAAACTCAACGCGCTGCGGAAAAAAATAATTTCGGACGGGGAAGTAGGTTATATCCGCAGCGGGATAGTAAGGGCGTCCGTCAGGGAGTTCTCCAATTGTATCCCGCTGCTTTCGTTGAACATCTCTACCGCGCATACATATCAGATAACTGAAGCCCGGAAAGATTCCGCCCTTTTGGCCGTGGAGTGCAAGGTAGTGAAGATCCGTGACTTCTGACTCCGGCCGGAAAGCAGGGAGTTGAGGAAAATCTGAGCCTGGCCGGAGGATTACTTTAACTCCCAAAGGTACCCTATAAATATAGGGGAGTTGCAAGCCGCTTTATGCCGCAGAAAAAAATAAAGGTGCTGGCCATAGACGACCAGCAGGATAACCTGGACATCCTGAAGATAACGCTCAAGAGGGCTATCCCGGGCGTGGAGTTCTTCTGTTCCACTGACGGGGAGAAAGGGCTGGCGCTGGCGCTGGCCAAAGACCCCGACGTGATCCTGCTCGATATCGTAATGCCAGGGATGGACGGCTTCGCCGTGTGCAAGCGCCTGAAAGCCGACAGGCGCCTGAGCAATATCCCGGTGGTCTTTGTGACCGGTGATACGACCAGGAAGAACAGCCGGGCAAAGGCCCTGGAAGCCGGGGTGGAGGGCTTCCTGGCCAAACCTTTTGAAACGGAGGAACTGGCCGCCCAGGTACTGGCGATGGCCAAGGTAAAAGCGGCCAGCCACGCGCAGGCGCTGGAACAGGGCAGGCTGGAAGCGCTGGTGCTGGAGCGGACGCGGGCCCTTGAGCTGAAATTCGCAGAGAACAAGCGCATAGAGGACCTGCTGCTGAAACTTTCGGACCAGGTGCCCGGGGTCATCTATCAATACCGTCTTTACCCGGACGGGCGGTCCTGTTTTCCCTACGCCAGCGCAGGGCTGAGCACCATTTACGAGGTTTCACCGCAGGAGATCCTGGAGGATGCCTCCGTGGTGTTCGGGCGCATCCACCCGGACGACCTGGAGAGTACCCGCGCCGCCATCCTGGAGTCGGCCCGCACGCTGGAACTCTTCAAATGGGAGTTCCGGGTGGTGCTGCCGCGGCAGGGGCTGCGCTGGCGGCAGTGCGACGCCAAACCGGAACGCCTGCCCGACGGCGGGACGCTCTGGCACGGCATGATAACCGACATTACCGACCGCAAACGGGCGGAGGAAGCCCTGCTGGAATCCAAGAACATCATAGAGAGCGTGGTGGAGAACGTGCCGCTGATGATGTTCCTCAAAGAAGCGCAAAACCTGAGGTTCGTCATGTTCAACCGCGCGGGCGAGGAGCTGCTGGGCTACGACCGCAAAGACCTGCTGGGCAAGAACGACAAGGATTTTTTCCCGCCGGAGCAGGCGGACAGTTTTATGGCGAGGGACAGGGAAACGATGAGCGGCGGCGCGGGGACGTTGGATATCCCGGAGGAACCCATAGAGACAGCTCAAAAAGGGCGCCGCCTGCTGCATACGCGCAAGGTCTGCATCAAAGGGGCGGACGGAGCCCCGAAGTACCTGCTCGGCATCTCCGAGGATGTCACCGACAGGAAACGGGCCGAGGAAGCGATGCTGGAGAATTTCGAGGTGCAGGGCGTGCTCAATTCCATGCTGCAGCACTCGCTGCTCAACACTTCCCTGCGGGAGAAGCTTACCTCGCACCTGGCCGCCCTGTTCGCGCTGCCCTGGCTGGCCATCCAGCCTAAAGGGGCGGTGTTCCTGATGAACCCTCGCAACGCGGCGCTGGTGCTGACGGCGCAGCAGGGCCTGGCGCCCGCCCTGCTGGAAACCTGCGCCAGCGTTCCGCTGGGGCACTGCCTCTGCGGCCGGGCGGCCGCCACCGGCCAGCCGGTGGAAGAGGTTAAAGTGGGTCCCCTGCACTCGGTCTCCTATGCCGGGATGGACGCGCACGGCCATTATTGCGTCCCTATAACCGCCGGCGGGCATACGCTGGGCGTTCTAACCCTCTACCTGCAGGAAGGCCTGAGGCTTACGGAAGGCCGGCGGCGGTTCATCAGGTCCGTATCGGATATCATGGCGCAGGATATCCTGCACTCGCAGACCGAGGAAAAGCTCGCTCAATCGCAGAAAATGGAATCTATCGGCAGGCTGGCCGGCGGCGTGGCGCACGATTTCAACAATATCCTCACCGCCATCAAATGCTACGCGGAGTTCGTCAACAAAGGCCTGGACCCGCAGGACGGCAAAAGCGCCGACGTGCGGGAGATCCTGACGGCCTCGGACCGCGCCATCGCCCTTACCAGGCAGCTGCTGGCCTTCAGCCGCCGCCAGATCCTGACCCCCAAGGTAGTGGACCTGAACAAATGCGTGGCGGACATTTCCAATATGCTCAGGCGCCTGATAGGCGAGGACATGAAGCTGGAGACCACGTTCGTGGCGGCGCCGTGCCTGGCCCTGCTGGACACGGGCCAGATAGAACAGGTGCTGGTGAACCTGGTGGTGAACGCGCGCGACGCCTCGCCCGGCGGCGGCGTGATAAAAGTGGCCACGGAGATCCTGGCGCCTTCCCCCGAACTGGCCATGGCGCACCCGGACCTGCCGCACGGGGCGCTGGTGTGCCTGACGGTGAGCGACGCCGGCTCCGGCATGGCGCCGGAAGTAAAGAAGCACCTGTTCGAACCTTTCTTTACCACCAAGGAGCAGGGCAAGGGTACCGGGCTGGGGCTTTCCACGGTGTTCGGGATAGTAAAGCAGACCGGCGGCGACATAGAGGTGGAGAGCGAGCCTGGCAAAGGCACGCAATTCCGGATTTTCTTCCCGTACAGCGCCGCCACCTCGGCGGCACCCGGCGTGAACCAGGCCCAGGCGCCGGAAGTGAAGGGCCGGGAGACCATCCTGCTGGTGGAGGACGAGGAAAGCCTGCGGCGCCTGGGCCGGCGCGTCCTGGAGTCCGGCGGCTACACGGTGCTGGAAGCCGCCAACGGGCAGGACGCGGTAAAGGTGCTGGAGCGCTACGGGCGGCCGGTGGACCTGCTGGTGACCGACGTGATAATGCCCGGCATGAGCGGCAGGGACCTAGCCCGCGGGCTGGCCCGCAAGAACCTGGCGGCGCGCACGCTCTACATGTCCGGCTATACCGACGACGCCATAGTCAAGCACGGCGTGCTCGATACCGACATAGCGTTCATCTACAAGCCGTTCACCGTGGACGGGCTGCTGCTGAAAGTGCGGACCGTCCTGGACGCCCCGGCCGGCCAGGCCAAGGCCTGAAGGCGGGGCGGGCCGGCGCAGGGAAGACCGCCGGGGCCGCTTTTGCTAGAATTTAGGGATGGACCTCACCCTTTTTATTTCCACCGTCTTCACCCTCACGCTGGTCATGGACCCGCTCGGGAACATCCCGCTGTTCATGAGCGCGCTCAAGAACGTCAGCGAGGAGCGCCGCCGCGCCGTGATAGCCCGGGAGCTGTTCATCGCCCTCGGCATCATGGTGTTCTTCCTGCTGTTCGGCAAATATTTCGTCTCCGCGCTGGCGCTGGACCTGACCGCCATGTCCGTGGCCGGCGGCATAGTCCTTTTCCTGATAGCCGTGCAGATGATCTTTCCCACTCACCACTCTGCCTTCGCCGAGGGTCCCGAAGGCGAACCGTTCATAGTACCGCTGGCCATCCCGCTGATCGCAGGGCCTTCCACCCTCACCACGGTGCTGCTGTTCTCCCTGCAGGACCCCGGCCGCACGGGCCTGTGGTTCGGCGTGGTGGGCGTTTCCTGGCTGATCAACGCGGTGATCCTCGCCGGCCTCTCCGGCTGGCTGTCGCGCCTGCTGGGAGCCCGCGGCCTGCTGGCCATGGAAAAACTGATGGGCATGATCCTGGTCACGATCTCCGTGCAGATGATAATGACCGGCCTCAAGAAGTTCATGGCCGGCTGACGCCGCCCCGCTATGGTCAACAACCTGCTCGCCCGCTGGCGCAACGCGGACCCGGCCTTCAAGGCTTTCCTGCTGGGGGTCTTCTTTCTCGGCATCAACGCCGGCGTCCTCTCGGCCGCGTTCAATAATTACCTCAACGATTCCTTCAGCCTCACTTCCAAACAGCGCGGTTTCCTGGAATTCCCGCGCGAACTGCCCGGCTTCCTGGTGCTCTTCATGACCGGCCTGCTGGCGGCCGTGCCGGTACGCCGGTGGGCGGTCATTACCGGCCTGCTTACGGCTATAGGCGTGGCGGGCCTGGGCTTCTTGTCTCCCGGCTATAACCTGATGCTGTTCTGGATGCTCCTGTGGAGCGCCGGTTCCCACCTGTTCATGACGGTGGAGAGCGTGATGGGCCTGCGCTTCGCCAAAGAAGGCGGGCAGGGCAGGCGCCTCGGCCAGATAAGCGGCATGACCAATTTCGCCGCCATAGCCGGCGCGGGGTTCGTGTGGGTAATGGCGAAAGCCGCCGGGCCGGCCATCTACAAACTCTCTTTCGCCGCCGCGGCCGCGGCGTCGCTGGCGTCGGCGTTCCTCTTCGCGCGCATCCCCAAAGGCGGCGGCGAGGCCGCTCCCGGGGGGAAGCGGTTCGTTTTCCGCTGGCGCTACAAATGGTACTACCTGCTCAATATCCTGTTCGGCGCGCGCAAACAGATCTTCCTTACTTTCGCGCCCTGGGTGCTGGTGACGCAGTACGGGGCCAGCCCCGCCGTTATGGCCGCGCTGGCGCTTACGGCCGCCGCGCTGGGTGTGGTGTTCCGGCAGACCTTCGGCGCGCTGACCGACAGGATAGGCGAACGCCGCATGTTCATGGCCGACGCCGTCATCCTGCTGTTCATCTGCGCGGGTTTCGCTTTCTCCTCCTTCCTGCCGCTGCTCTATGTCATCTTTATCCTCGATAACCTGATGTTCGCCACGCGCATAGCGCGCACCACCTACCTCAACCGCATAGTGGAGGAACGCTCCCATATCGCGCCTACCGTCTCTTTCGGCATCACCATAGACCACGCCGTATCCATGACCATCCCGGCCGCCGGCGGCCTGCTGTGGGCCGCCTACGGCTACAAGTCGGTCTTTATCGCCGCTTCCGCGCTGTCCGTGGCCGGTTTTTTGACCGCCCTGGCGGTGGAGGACGGCCGCCGCAAGGCCGCGCCGCCGCCCGCTCCGGCCCCGGTCACTCCGGATTAGCGCCGAGCCGCTGAAACTTTCCGGCCGTGCGGGCATCTAAAAAAAGGCCCTTGAAAACCGCGGCCCGGTACTGTATAACATAGCGCTATCGAACGGAGGTCTCATGTTAAGGCTTATACTTGTTTGCTGCCTGCTTCTTCCCGGAGCCGTTTCGGCCGCGGACCTTGGCTCTCTTAAGGTTTCCGACGTGGCCGCTTCGCGCCAGGACATTCCGCTGCCCAGGGCCGCCAAGGCCGGCGGGCGCTACGCCGACGGGACGCTGCAGGGCCATTACCTGCTGGCGCTGACCGGGCCCCGGCTGCTCTACACGCAGCTGGCCTCTACGCCCGCCCTGTTCGAGGAATTCAAGGCCATGTGGCAGCCGGTGATAAAAAAGGCCGGACTGAAGGCGCTGCCCCCGGAATACTCGCCCGGGTTCGGCGCGCTCAAATACGAGACCACGGGCGGCCTGGCCATACGCAGTTTCCTCTGCGACACGGCCCATATGCCGGTATCGGAAGCCGAGATGGAAAAGACCCTGACCGGCGCGCTCGACGGGGAGGGAATGAAAGTCCTGGGCTCTTTCGGCATCCCGGTGGACCCGGACACCTTCACCAAGCCCACGGTCAACATCTATTACCTTACGGCCTACAAGGAAAAGCAGGACCAGGAGCGGCAGATCCGCTACCTGGGCCTGAAGAGCAAGGCGGTGCGCTTCGACCTGGACCTGCTGGAAGCCGCCGGGCTAAAGATCGTCGCCACATACGGCGCCAACGCGGTGTTCTACATAGGCCCCCGCGTGGGGGTGGCCCTGGCCGTGTCCAACAGCGAGGAGATGACGGCCAAACAGGTGGCCTACCACAAGGACCTTATAGCCAAGCGCGGGGAAACGCTGCTGGGGGTGCGCACGGAGAAGCCCGCCGAGCCGGTTACCAGCGAGGGCGTGAAATACGCCTACCTGACCAAGATCTATTATTCCAGGTAAGCGCCGCCGCGACCAGCAGGAAGCCGCCGGGCAGTTTACCGGCGGTTTCTTATTTGGGATAATGATTAGCGGGGAGCCGGGCGGATAAAGGAAAACAACATGGCCGAAAAAGACGACAAGAAAGTTATTTATTCCATGGTCGGGGTCAGCAAGCACTACGACAAGAAGGCCGTCCTCAAGGACATCTACCTTTCCTATTTTTACGGCGCCAAGATAGGCGTACTGGGCCTCAACGGCTCCGGCAAAAGTTCGCTCTTGCGCATCCTCGCCGGGCTCGACACCGATTTCCGCGGCGAGACCGTGCTATCGCCCGGCTACACCGTGGGCCTGCTGGAACAGGAGCCCAAGCTCGACGAAAACAAGACGGTGAAGCAGATAGCCGAGGAAGGCCTGCCCGAGGCCATGGCCGCCCTGAAGGAATACAACGACATCAGCGAGAAACTGGCCGAGCCCATGGACGACGCCAAGATGAACGCGCTGATAGAACGCCAGAGCAAGGTGCAGGAGAAGATAGACGCCCTGAACGCCTGGGACGTGGACAGCCGCCTGGAACTGGCCATGGACGCGCTGGGCTGCCCGCCGCCCGACACCCTTGTCAAGAATATTTCCGGCGGCGAGAAACGCCGCGTGGCGCTGTGCCGGCTGCTGCTGCAGAAGCCCGACATCCTCCTGCTCGACGAGCCCACCAACCACCTGGACGCCGAAGCGGTGGCCTGGCTGGAGCATCACCTGAAGGAATACGAGGGCACCATCATAGCCGTCACGCACGACCGCTATTTCCTCGACAACGTGGCCGGCTGGATCCTGGAGCTGGACCGCGGGGCCGGCATCCCCTGGAAGGGCAATTACTCTTCGTGGCTGGACCAGAAAGGCGAGCGCCTGCGGCAGGAGGAAAAATCCGAGACCGACCGCCAGAAGACCCTGAAGCGCGAACTGGAATGGATCCGCATGGGCGCCAAGGCCCGCCAGGCCAAGGGCAAGGCCCGCATCACCGCCTACGAGAACCTGCTGAGCCAGGATAACGAGAAACTGGCCAAAGAGCTGGAGATCTATATCCCGCCGGGCCCCCGCCTGGGGAACCTGGTGGTGGAGGCCAAGAACGTCACCAAGGCCTTCGGCGACAAGGTGCTGTTGGATAACGTTTCCTTCTCGCTGCCGCCCGGCGGCATAGTGGGCATCATCGGGCCCAACGGCGCCGGCAAGACCACGCTGTTCAAGATGATCACCGGCGAAGAAAAACCGGACTCCGGCGACTTCAGGGTGGGCGAGACCGTGAAGCTGAGCTATTCCGACCAGCACCGCTCCACGCTGACCGCCGGCAAGAACGTCTGGGAAGTCATCTCGGGCGGGCTCGACCTGGTGAAACTTGGCAAGATGGAGGTTAACTCCCGCGCCTACGTGGCCAGGTTCAATTTCAGCGGGCAGGACCAGCAGAAGAAAGTGGAGAACCTCTCCGGCGGCGAACGCAACCGCGTGCACCTGGCCGTGATGCTCAAAGAGGGCGGCAACGTGCTGCTGCTCGACGAGCCCACCAACGACCTGGACGTCAATACCATGCGCGCGCTGGAAGAAGCGCTGGAAAGTTTCGCCGGCTGCGCCGTCATCATCAGCCACGACCGCTGGTTCCTCGACCGCGTGGCCACGCATATCCTGGCCTTCGAGGGCGACAGCAAGATCGCCTGGTTCGAAGGCAACTTCAGCGAGTACGAAGCCGACAGGCGCGCGCGGCTGGGCACGGCCGCGGAAACGCCGCACCGCATAAAATACAAAAGACTTACAAGGCCTTAGGCCCGGGGGGGGGGAGATGGGGGACAAAAAGAAGATACTGGTGGTGGATGATAATCCGAATTTCGCCCAGCTGCTGGAGTGCGCGCTGGAGGACGAGTTCGAGGTGGTAATGGCCTGCGACGGACAGCAGGGCGTGGACATGGCCGGCCAACTGCGGCCCGACATCATCCTGATGGACGTGATGATGCCCAACGTCTCCGGCATAGAGATGGCCCGTATGCTGACCGCGGAAGAGGAGACCAGGAACATCCCGCTGATAGTGCTTACCGGCAGCCACATGGACAAGGGCGTGCCGCAGCTCTTCAGGCAGGAGCGCAACGTCAAGGAGTTCATGAGCAAGACCACGCCGGTGATGGAGATAGTCGGCACCGTGAAACGCTTGCTCGGCGCCGCCTGACCCGCCCGCTTCCCGCAAAGCAAGGACCGCCGGAAAACCGGCGGTCCTTTCTTTTTGGCCGGGCAGGACCCGGAAGCGCGCAGCCTTCCTCGGATATCCGCGGCATAGGGACGCTCCGCGTCGCTAATGCCTGCTCGCCGCGGCCGCGGCGCGTCGTGGGCCGCCTGGGTGCCAAACCAGGGTCTTTGGCCGCATGCGGTCCAAAACCGAGATTCGCTATAGTTAAAGCATGCGGGAAGAAGCGTCCGCCGGGAAGGCGGGGAAACTGGAGAGGCTGCGGGCGGCGCTGGAAAGGTACAGGGCTGCCGCGGGTCCGGCGGCTGCGGGGCATCCGCTGGCGGACCGCCTTTTCCCGCTCAGGAACAGGGCGTTCGCCAGGAAGGTCCTTCTTGTGAGTTTGCGCCCGTCCGCCGCGAATGCGCGCTTGGAGACGGCGCTGGCCGGTGCCTTGGCGGCGGCGCGGCGGGACTGCTGCGTGGACATGGTCCATCACAGGAAAGAAGAGGCCGCCGACGCTTTTGGAAAAATAGCCCATGCCGGGTTCTGCCTCAAATACCGCGGCATCGCGGACCTGAAAAGGTTCGTGCAGCGCACGAACTACGACGCCGTGATCTTCCTGGACCTCCCTTACGGCGAAGAGGAATTCTTGCCGTGGGCCTGGCTTTGCCTGCGCGGGCCCGCGGACGGCAAACACTTTCTTGCCAACGATACGGTCCTCCCGCCGGGACATCTCTTTGCGCAGGACCTGGCGCGCAAAGCGCGCCTGCTGGGAGAATTCTCCACCGCCTGTGTCCTTAAGGACAGGGCGGCGGGCGGCTGGGCCGCGCTGGGTAAACCGGCGGGCGGCCTGGTAGAGAGGTTCTTCGCCGTTGACTGTTCGTATTTTTCCCCGCAGTCTCCGGCTGCCGGAGCCGGGTACATCTTCTCCTGCGGCAGCGCCGGCAGGGACTTCGGGGCTCTGCTGCGCGCATACGCTCGCTCCGGTATGGAGAAAGGGCTGAAAATATACACGGCCCAGCCCCCCGCCATTCCAGCGGAGCTGAAGAAAAAAGTGGAGATAATACCGTGCGATCACGGAGCTTCGCGGATGAAGGAGCTTATAGCGGGGGCTGCTTTTATGGTCATCCCGGTAACGGAGTCCAGGCTTAATCCGTGCGCCGGCATCAGTTCCGCCCTGCTCGGGATGGCGATGGGCAAGCCTGTGCTTACGCGCGGGAACCGCGCCATTCACGAGTATATACGGGACGGGGTTTCCGGGTTCACTTACGGGGGGAAGACAGAGGAAGGGCTGGCTGCCGGGTTCAGGCGGATAGCTGCGCAAAAGGACAAAGAACGTCTGGCTATGCAAAGAGCCGCAAGAAAAGCGGTGCTGACACGCAATGACCTGAAGGCTTTTTGCGAGAGATACTCCGCTTGGGTGCTTTCCCGGCGCGGTGCGGGGAGCCGCCCCGCGGTCGCCGCGGTAAAACAGCAGGCGGGAGCGGGTTGCCCGGAGGACGACATCCGGCAAACGCGGGAAAAAGCGGGGGAGGAACAGTGCAGATCCTGATGCTGGAAGATGATATCGGTTTCGCCACTATGCTGGGAGAGCTGCTGGCTTCGCGCGGGTACAAGGTGTGTCATTTCTTCGAGGCGGTGGGGGCCATGGAATGGCTGAAGGAACATCGGCCTGAACTGATAATTTCCGATATACGCATGCCGGGGGTTTCCGGCATACAGTTCTGCAGGAGGCTGCGCGAAGGCGCCGACGGCGCCAATGTGCCGGTGATCATGCTCAGCGCCCTTTCCGACGAGGTTCACCGCGTGGAAGCGCTGAGATCGGGAGCCGACGATTATGTCTGCAAACCGTTCTCGAGCGGGGAACTGCTGGCCAGGATAGAGGCGCTGCTGCGCCGCTGTTACGGGCACAGGGGGATAGAGCAGGCGCTGGTTTCGGGGAAGTTGAAGCTGAATTACGGTACGGCGGAAGTTTTCCTGGACAAGGAACGGATCGAGCTGCTGCCCAAAGAATACGGACTTCTGTTCCAGCTGCTGAAGAGCGGCGGGCGGGTCCTGGCCTATTCGTACCTGGCGGAAGCTGTCTGGGGAGAGGACAATCTTGCCACCAGGAACACCATAAAGTCCACCATGAGCCGCCTAAGGCTTAAACTCGGGGAAAGCGGCAAGGCCATATCCGCCATCCCCGGTCTTGGCTATAAGTGGACCGGGGAATGAACTCCGGCGCCCGCGCCCTAACCCGGCTTAAAACTGCGCCATGATATGCCACTGAGGCGACCCTGTCCTGTTGGTGGGCCTCACGTTCATGTAGTATTTGGCCGCCGGCTTTATAACGCAGATCCCGTTGTCTTTTTGCGCGGCGGAGGGGCCGTATATTTTGGTGCGCTTTTCCCAGGCCGCCCGGGCCGTTTCCTCTTCGAAATAGACGGAATTGGCCGTGTCCAGGCAGGGCTTCCCTGATTTAAGGAACACTGCGGCCGGAAAGGCCCCGGTGATGTCGCCGGGGCAGAGGCTCAGGCGGGCGGACCCTCCGCCGGCTTCGCCCAGCATCCTGAAGCCGCGGCCGCTGGTGATATTGTGGATCTGCAGGTAGTTAAGCTGCATGGCCAGGCCAGAGGCTTCCCAGGGCCGTATCCAGGTGCCGCCGGAGGTCGTGTACGGCCAAAGGTCTATGACATAGGCGGTGGAGGGGCAGCCCACCTGGGCGACCCCGGCATCGGCGCCGGACTCCTTGGCGCCGGTCCCGGCGGCGGAACCGCAAGGCAGGGTTATGCGCTTGGCCGGGCCGAAGCCCAGGCTGTAGTGCAGGCGCTTGCCGGCCGAATCCAGAACGTAGCAGGCGGACTTGGTGGACTTGGTCCATTCGCGGCATTCATTGACGGCGGCGTTCACGGCTTCGGCGGAGCAGGCCTGGGCGGCAGAAGCCGCAGTCTGCGCAGCGGCCACGTTAAGGGTGGCGGGCGAGCCGGTCTGCGCCTGGGCGGCGGAGCCCGTCCTGGTGGCCCCGGAAGAACCTGTGGCTGTGCCTTGCGCCGGCGCCGTTTCATAGTCGGTCCCGGAAAGAATACCGGCCCCGCCGGTGGAAAGGCCGTTGCTGCCCGCCGCCAGCCGCGCGCTCAGCAGCGGCGAAACCAGCAGCAGTGCGGACAAGACCGCCGTTTCAACGGAATTATTCATAAAGCCCCCTCCTGGAATAATCACTGTTTCAATTAAAACATTTTTTCAGGCCCGGGGCACGCGCCATCCGCCGCGGTTAAACTTGCCGCGCCGGGTGTCCGCGCCTGCGCCGTTTTTGTTCAATCAGTATTATAAAGGACGCCGGGCACACCGCGGTCACACTCCGCGAAAGTTCCGGCTAGAGGGGGACGGAGAATACTCTTCGCCGGCCCGGTGACCGGGATATGGCCGCGCGGCCCGCGAGGGACAAAAAAAGACCGCCGGAAATCCGGCGGTCCTTCTTTTTTCCGGAGGCGGGCTACTTCGGGCCCAGCTCGGCGCGCAGCACTTCCAGGGCCCGTTCCGAATCGGAGACGTTGAGCAGCAAGCGGCCCACATGGCCCGTGTCGGAGGTGCCGTACACGGTGGTGATGTTGATATTGTTCTCGCCCAGCACGCGGGTGAGGCGCATGAGCTGGCCGGGCTTGTCGGAAAGTTCCAGGGAGATCATGGAGGTCTCGATGGTGGTGAAGCCGGCGCCGGTCAGGATATGGCTCACCTTGCGGTCCGCGTCCACGGCCACGCGCACCACGCCGGAGTCGTCGCGGATCTCGGAGGCGATGCCGATGATGTTGACGCCCTCGTTGGCGAACAGTTCCACGAACTTGCTGAGGGCCCCCGGGATATTGGGCAGGAAGACGGTGTATTGCCTGATGAGTTTTACCGGCATAAAAGCTCCGTGAACGCTGGATCGGCCCTTTGCTCGCTGCGGGCCATGCCTAATTAAATAATTTTTCAGGCCCGGGGTAAAGGCGCGGGGCAAAGTTATATAATCAGAAAGCGATGAAATTGCTTCCGGAAGGCAGGTCCAAAGGTCTTTCCGCAACGGCGCTGGCGGCCGCGGGCGTCTGCGGGCTCATGGCCATAAAGGCCGTCCATGACCTTTTTACGCTCATGGGCGTTTTCTCCACGCCCGCCCTCTATCTTTCCCTTGCGGGCTCCAAGGTTCCCTACGGCATGCCCCCGCTGGCCGCCCTGCTCACCCGCCATATCCGCCTGGCTTTCGCCTTCGCGCTGGTCTTCTGGTTTTCCGCCCTGGTGCTGGCCGCCGGGGTGTGGCTGCGCCGGGAGTGGGCCAGGCGCGGCGCCGTAAGCGTGCTCTACCTGCTGGCGGCCGCGGCGCTGCTGCTGCTGGTCTATCCCTGGCTGGCCGTGCCGCGGCCGCTTTACTACGCCGGAATGCCAATCGTGCCGGCCTTCAACGACGCGGTGCGGTCCGCGGCCGCTTTCGCCCGGCTCCTGGCCCTGCTGGGCGGCGGCATCTGCCTGTGGTGGGCCCTGGCCCTGGACCGCGGCGGCCTTAAGAACGAGTTCCATTAGCCGTTTGATAGCGGGGCCGGGATTTAATAAAATATAGGGGTAGTCCTTCCTCCAACCTCTCTCCTGGAGCAGTAGAGTCATTATCGAGGTATCATTATGTGGAACTATACTGAAAAAGTCTTCGAGCATTTCAAGAACCCCAAGAACGTGGGAGAGATCGAGAACCCCGACGCCGTGGGCGAAGTGGGCAGCATAGTCTGCGGCGACGCCCTGAAGCTCACCCTTAAGATAGACAAGGCCACCGAAAAGATCACCGACGCCAGGTTCAAGACCTTCGGCTGCGCCAGCGCCATAGCGTCCTCTTCCGCCCTGACCGAGATGGTGAAGGGCCTTACCCTGGACGCCGCCGCCAAGATCACCAACCAGCAGATAGCGGATTTCCTGGGCGGCCTGCCCGGCGAGAAGATGCACTGCTCCGTGATGGGCATGGAGGCCCTGGAGGCCGCCATAAAGAACTACCGCGGCGGTAAGCAGGAGAAAGTGATCGTGGGCGTGGGCGAAAAAGTGGTCTGCAAATGCTTCAGCGTCACCGAAAGCCACATCCTCAAAGCCATCAAACTTAACAATCTGAAGACCGTGGACGAGGTCACCAATTTCACCAAGGCCGGCGGCGGCTGCGGCCAGTGCAAGGGCGAGATAGAGAAGATCCTGAAAGACTACTGGGCCGAGGCCGAGCATAAAAAATTCGACAAGATGACCGTGGTGGAAAAGATCAAGATGATAGAGAAGGTGCTCTCCGAGGAGATCAATCCCAAGCTGAAAGCCGACGGCGGCTGGATGGAGCTGGTGGACGTGCAGGGCCAGAAAGTGAAACTGCGCTTCCTGGGCATGTGCCACGGCTGCCCCTCCTCGGGCGCCACGCTTAAGAACGTGGTAGAGAAAGAACTGCGCGAGCGCATAGACCCGGCCATAGAGATAGAGGCGGAATAGCCGCTTAGCGCGCTCGCCGGGGGGCAGGGGCCCGGCGGGCCGTGTCGGACCGAAGCCGCTTGCGAAGCGCGGCGAGGGAGACACGAGCGGCGCGCACGGTGTGCGCGACCGTGTGCCCGACGGGTCCCTACCCCCCGGCGGGCGCGCAAGAGCATCGCGGGCCATGGCCGCGCGGTAAGAAGAAGGAAAATATGGAAAAAGTCTATTATTTCGACAACAACGCCACCAGCCGCGTGGCGCCCGAAGTCGCCGCCGAGATGCAGCCCTTCTTCAACGACCTCTACGGCAACCCCTCCAGCATGCACTTCTTCGGCGGGGCCAACCAGAAATACCTGGACCTCGCCCGCGAACGCGTGGCCCGGCTCCTGGGCTGCGAAACCTCCGAGCTCGTCTTCACCAGCTGCGGTACCGAATCCGACTCCACCGCCATCTGGTCCACCATCCAGTCCTACCCCGAGAAGGACCATTTCATCACCACCAAGGTAGAGCACCCCGCCGTGCTCAACCTCGCCAAACACATGGAGTCCAAGGGTTACCGCGTGACCTACCTGCCGGTAGACTCTACCGGCCAGATAAACCTCGACGACCTCAAAACCGCGCTTACTCCCACTACCGCGCTTGTATCCATAATGTGGGCCAACAACGAGACCGGCGTGGTCTACCCCGTGGAAGAAGCCGCACGCATAGCCCACGCCAAAGGTGCTTTGTTCCACACCGACGCCGTCCAGGCCGCCGGCAAGATACCGATAAACCTTAAAGAGACCAAGATAGACCTGCTCTCCATCTCCGGCCATAAACTCCACGCGCCCAAAGGCATCGGCGCCCTGTACGTCCGCAAGGGCATCCGCTTCTCGCCCTTCATGCTGGGCGGACACCAGGAGCGCGGCCGCCGCGCCGGCACCGAGAACGTGCCGTATATCGCCGGCCTGGGCAAGGCGGCGGAACTGGCCCTGCAGAACCTGGAAAAAGAAAATACTTATGTGAAAGGCCTGCGCGACCGGCTGGAAGCCGGCCTGCTCAAGATAAAGAACACCCGCGTCAACGGCGGCGGCGCGCCCCGCCTGCCCAACACCACCAATATCAGCTTCGAATACATAGAGGGCGAGTCCATCCTGCTCATGCTGAGCGAAAAAGGCATCTGCGCCTCTTCCGGCTCCGCCTGCACCTCCGGCTCGCTGGAGCCTTCCCACGTGCTCATGGCCATGGCCGTGCCGCAGACCTACGCGCACGGCTCCATCCGCTTCTCCCTTAGCGTCTACAACACGCAGGAAGAAGTGGACTATATCATAGAGGCTTTCCCGCCCATCATAGAACGCCTGCGCGCCATCTCGCCCTTCGCCGACGGCAAGCCGCTGTTCGGCATGGACGCCTGCGACCCGCACCACCACCACTAGCGCCGGCCTGGCGGCAGGCGCAAGACGGGCCCCCCCGGGGGGCCCGTTTTATTTTCATATGAAAGGAAGTATTTTCATTTGAAAATATTTTGCCGCGTCTTCCCGGCAAAATTACAGGGAAATTGATATTTCCCTATGCAGAACAGGACTGTCCTGGCTTGCGGTATTGTTGGCATAAAAATTGCTCTGTATGGGTCAAGCGGGCCGTTAAAGAGGTGAGTGAGGGATGACGGCCCGCCCAGGATCTAAAGGAGCGACTAAAATGACCAAAACCATGAAAACCATATTCGGCCTGGGCCTGGCGCTGGCGGCAATGCTGGCCGCGCGCCCCGCGCAGGCGGAAGCGACCATAGCCATGGGCGTGGAGGGCTACGTGCCCGGCGCCTACTCAAGGGCCGCCGAAATGCGCGCCGCCCAGCTGGAGCGCCTGGCCGCCGCCGCCGAAAGGCTGCAAAGTTCCGCGGACGCGGCCGGGGCCGAGGTGCTGCTGGCGGGGCTGTACTCCGGCTCTGCCGCGGCCGAAAACGCCGCACCGGTGCGCCTGGAAGCGGCCGCGGCGGCCTTGCCCGCCAGGAGCGAAAAGCGCTCTTTTGCCGGGGTCAAATCCGCCATAGAGGAGATAGGCGCCGACGAGCCCGCGGCCGGCGGCGCCGGCGAGGTGACGCCCGTTGATGCCGGGGCCGGTTCGCAAGAGGACCCCATCGAGGCCGCTGACGCCGGCGAAGAAGAGGAAAAACCCACTCTCGGCGGCATGCTGCTGGCCGCCCTGATAGTGATAACCCTGGGCTTGCTGCTGTTCTACGCGCCGCTGCTGCTGGTGGCGGTGTAAGGTCAGGAAAGTTTGGAAAGCGCGGCGAGAGTCCGCTGTATCTCCTCCGCCGCCGCGGTCATCAGGGCCAGCATCTCCTGTTTCTCGGCCGCGGAGCAGTCCTTGTACAGGTCCGCCGCGCTCTTAAGGCTGGCGCATTTGGATTTCAGGTCGTGAAGGAGTTTCGAAGCGTCGGCGCTCATTTTTCCGCCTCCTGGGAGAGGCCGCGCCGTTTAAGCGAGGCGTAAAGCAGCCGCGTGGAGATCTTGAGGTCGGCCATGGTTTTGGTGCGCACGCCGTTATTCTCACGCAGGTTCCTGGCTATCACTTCATCCGCTACGTTCTCCAGCGCGCTCTCCAGCCCGCGGGCCAGGGCGTCGGCGTAGACGGCGTCGGCGCCGCCGTCGGCGCGCGCCGCGCGGACCGGCTGCCCCTTCAGGTGCTTCTTTACCGTGTCCAGGCCCACACGCCCTTCGGCGCCGCTGGAGAGCAGGTCTATGAATTTTTTCAGCTCCCGCACGTTGCCGGGCCAGGCGTAGGCCTCCAGTTGGGCCCTGGCTTCCGCCGTGAAGGACAGCCGCCGCCCGCCTTTCATGAAATGCTGCACCAGCAGGAAGATGTCCTCCCGGCGCTCCGCCAGCGGCTTCAGGGTCACGGTGTAGCCATGCACCCGTTGGAACAGGTCGAAGCGCATTTTGCCGCGGGCTATCAGGTCCTGCGGATCCTCCAGGGTGGCGCTGATGATGCGGAAATCCGAGCGCTCGGGCTTTTCCGAGCCCAGCGGGTAGAAGCAGCGCTCCTCCAGGGCCTTGAGCAGCTTCATCTGCATGTTCAGGCTCATCGTGCCTATCTCGTCGAGGAACAGCGTGCCGTTGTGCGCCTCCAGCAGGCGGCCCTTGCGGGAGTCGGCCGCGCCGGTGAACGCGCCTTTGCGGTAGCCGAAAAGTTCCGCTTCCAGCAGGTCCTCGGTATAGGCCGAGCAGTTGATGGCCACAAAAGCGCCTTCCCGGCCGGAATGTTCATGCAGCACCCGGGCCAGCGAGGTCTTGCCGGTGCCCGACGGGCCCAGCAGAAGCAGGGGCAGCTCGGTCGGGGCGTATTTCAGCGCCTCGCCCACCATGTCCCTGGTGGCGCGGTCGCCGGTTATGAAAGCCGAGGCGAAAATATCCGAGGCGCCGGCCGCGCGGCGGTTCTGGAGGAACTTGCGCAGGAGTTCGGCCACGTTGGAGCCCTCGTTGCCCTTGGCGTAGAAGTCGCGCGCGCCCAGTTCGTAGGCGCGGTCTATGATGGCGTCCGAGTCCGAACTGGAGACCACCACCGCGTAGACGCCCCGGGCCGCGGCGGCGGCTATGGCCTTCAGCCCGGAGTAGTCGTCCGAGGGGCCCAGCATCAGGTCGAAGAAGCCCAGGTGGTAGCGGTTGGTCTCCAGCTTTTTCAGGGCGGTCTTCAGGTCGGCGGCCAGGTCCACGTTATGTCCGGCCAGCTGGGAGGTCATCACTTTCTGGGCCAGCTTGTCGTCTTCCAGCACGAAAATATCGAGTTTTTCCATTTTCTTTTCCCTTGAAAATAAGATTTTCAATTGAGAATGTTATCTACGTGGATATTATACAGAAAAGACGCTCTCCGTGGGGGCCGCCGGCCGCGCCCTGTATGGCATAAAAATTGCTCTGTAGCGGGCATACGGAGTATAATATCAGCGGGCGGGAGGCAAGATGGGTTTTTTTAACATTCAGTACCTGTGGGTGTTCTCGTACTTCGGCGGCGTGTTCGGCGGCGGCGGTTTTGGCGGCCTGCCGGGGCGCTTCAACGTTTAAGCAGAGAGGTTCTCCTCATGAAGTTCAAACTGCAGGCGTCTTCCAGGGCTAAGGTTTCGGCCGCCGTCATGGGCGCGCTTAAAATGGCGCAGATGGCGGAGATGCCGGAAGAGGAATTCGAGAAATTCCTCAAGGGCCTGGAATCCAACCGGTTCTTCGTGCTGCTCAAAGCCGCGGGCGCGGTGAACCTGGCGGAGTTCCCGGCGGCGCGCTACGCCGCGCGGCGCTACGCCGGCTACGGGCTTAAACTTTCGGGCGGCGGCCTGCCGGAGCTGGCCGATGGCGCCGGGGACCTGGTGGCGCTGATCCAGGCCGTAGGCCAGGAAAAATTCGAGGCGTGCTTTTTGCGCGACGCCGTGATGAGCGACGTGCAGCGCGCCGAGGAATGCGATATTACCGTTAAAGACGCCGAGCGGCTGCGGGACTTCGTCGACAGGGCTTTCATACAGGCCGAGTTCGAGGGCGCGCCGGAGGCCCCGGCGGCGCAGGTCTACAGCGCCGTGGCCGGCATAGAGCTGGAGAACGGCACGCCGGTGCTGGCTTTCTTCCACCGGGAGATCTGGAAAGGCCGCTACAAGGTGGACCAGGAAAAACTGGCCGAACTGACCCGCGGCCTGCCCCCGGCCGAACGCGCCGGGGTGGAGAAGACGGTGAAGCGCCTGGAATTCGCCGACAAGCGCAAGACCACGCTCTACCGCGCCCTGGAGATAATGCTGAATATCCAGGCGGAGTACCTGGTCAGCGGCGAGCCCGGCCGGCGGCGGCCGCTTTCGCAGAAAACTCTGGCCAGGAACCTGGAGGCGCACCCCAGCGTCATCAACCGGCTGGTCTCCAATAAATCCGTGCAGCTGCCCTGGGGCACCGAGGCGCCCCTGGACGTGCTGCTGCCCAGCGCCAAGCAGGTGAACCTGGAGCGGCTTTACGCCCTGGCCGCCCAAAAGCCGGACCTGAGCGACGAGGGGTTGCGGGCGGAACTGGCGGCCGCGCACGGGGTAAAACTTTCCCGGCGGTCCATAGCGCAGTACCGCAAGGAACTTTCCCTGGCCGCCGGCGGGCGCAGGCCCGCCGAAAGCGATTGAAAGGCACTTCTTTAATTGCTAGAATGACTGTTCAGGGTTTCACCAAAATTTAAGGGCCCATAGCTCAGTTGGTTAGAGCAAGCGACTCATAATCGCTGGGTCGTAGGTTCAAGTCCTACTGGGCCCAGTTATTAGGCAGTAAAAAAGGCCGTCCGGTATTACCGGGCGGCCTTTTTTTAGCCTGCTGGCGCTACTTTTTCACGGCCTTGCCGTCCTTGAAGGAGAATTCCGCCTTCAGCGGGCCGCCGTCCTCGTAGACCCGCAGGGTCTTTATGGCGGTCTTTTCGAAAACGAACTCCTTCTGCAGCTTGCCGTCCGCGGAATAGATCTTCACGGCGCCGTCGGGCACCTTGCCCTCCTGGCTGATAATGTTGAAATCCTTGTCCAGGGTGGCCTTGCCTATGTACTTGCCGTTGAGCTGGAAGGAGAAGCGTTCCCCGCGGGCCAGCTTCATGGGCTTGGCCGTCACCATGGACTCCGGCTCCCGCGCCGGTTCTGCCGGCGCCTGCACCTTGGGCGGCTCGGCCAGCCGGTCGTCGATGTAATAGGCCTCGGACTTCAGCAGGCCGGCCGCGTCGAATTCCTTTTTCCAGCCGTTGAGCAGGTCGTTCTTGTAGGCCGCTTCCATCATGGGCTTGCCGTCGCCGGCGTAATATTTGAACAGGCCCTCGCGCACCCCGCCCATGTAATAGGCTTCTATCTGCAGGGTGCCGGAGGGGTAATAGGCCTTCAGCGAGCCGGAGGCTTTGCCGCCCAGCATGCTCTTTACGGTCTTCAGGGCGCCCGTGTCGTAGTACTCGGTGTAGGTGCCGTCCGTTATGGCGCCCTCGGCGGCAAGCTGCGCGCCGGCCGCGTCGAAAGTCTGCGTGGCGATGGCCACCCCGTCCTGGTAATAGACCAGCAGCCGGGTGGAAGTGCTGGGCAGCACGGTGCTGAAAGTGAGCCGCACCGGCCGCTCCGGCGCGGCAGGCTGGGCGGCCGCGGGGGCCGCTGTGGAAGGCGCCTGCTCCGCCGGCGGGGGGGCCGCGGTGAGACGCTCCTGCACGTCGGCCTTGTTGATGGTCAGCGCGCCGTACCGGGTCTTTACCAGCAGGGCGTCCTCCATCTCGCCGGTCACCTCGCCTTCCAGGCGGGCGCCGTCCTTTAAAATAAAAGTGTCGGCTGCGGCGGCGGCCGGCAGGCCGAACGCCAGAATAAGAAATAGTCTTTTCATTTTAATTCTCCCTGCTTGCTATATTATGTAATTTTTATGGCTCTTGTTGACAATAGGGGCGGCATGCGTTAGACTATACCGGCGTCTTTCTTTTATGAACAAACTTTCCGCCGCCGCCGTCTGTCTGCTTTCCTGCTGCGCCGCCTGGGCGGCCGCGTTCTTTTCCGGCCTGGCCGGCCCCTGGGCCATATTGCTCGGGGCGTTCCTGGGCGCCGGCCTGGCGGCCGCGCTGTGTTACGCGCTGGCCCGGCCCTCCGGCGGCGGGGAGTCGGAGCTGGCCATAGTGCAGCTGGCCATGTCCAACACCTCCGACCTGGTGGCCGTGGTGGACCTGGAAGGCCGCCGCATCTACAACAGCCCCTCCTATTCCCTGCTCAGGGACCCCGCGCAGCTTAAGGGCACGGATTCTTTCAACGAGATCCATCCCGAGGACCGGGAAAAAGTGCGCAAGATCTTCAGCCGGACGGTGGCCACCGGCAAGGGCGAGCGGGCGGAATACCGCTTCCTGCTGCCGGACAAGACGGTGCGCTACATAGAGTCCATGGGCAACGTCATAAACGGACCCGACGGCAAACCCGGCCGCGTGGTCATAGTTTCGCGCGACGTCACCGAGCGCAAGGCGCTGGAGGGCCAGCTGCGGCAGGCGCAGAAGATGGAAGCCCTCGGCCAGCTGGCCGGCGGGGTGGCGCACGATTTCAACAATATCATCACGTCGCTGGCGGCCTACGCGGACTTCATCGCCCGCTCGCCCTCGGCCGGCGCGCAGGTGGCGGAGGACGCGGCGGAGATAAAAAAAGTCTGCGAGCGCGCGGCGGGCCTGTCGCGGCAGCTGCTGGCTTTCAGCCGCAAGCAGGTGCTGTCGCCGCGCATCATGGACCTCAACGGCATCGCCGCCGGGGTGCAGAAGATGCTGGCGCGCCTGATAGGCGCCAACATTGACCTGGTGATAGAAAAAAGCCCGGCGCCCGTGCCCGCCCTGGTGGACCCCGGGCAGATAGAGCAGGTGCTGCTGAACCTGGCCGTCAACGCGCGCGACGCCATGCCGGCGGGCGGCCGGCTGGTCATAAAAGTTTTTTCCTGCGAGTACACCGATTACCTGCTGGGCTCCGATATCGTGCCCGGCCGGTACGCGGTCATTTCCGTGACCGATACCGGCACCGGCATGCCGCCCGAAGTGAAGGCGCGCGTGTTCGAACCTTTCTTCACCACCAAGAGCCCCGGCTCCGGCACGGGGCTGGGCCTGTCCACGGCTTACGGCATAGTGCGCCAGAGCGGCGGCTATATCTCCGTGGAAAGCGAACCCGGCCGGGGCACCGCCTTCTCGGTGTACCTGCCGCTGTCCGAGCGGGAACCGGAAAGCGCGACCGCCTCCGGAACCCTGCCGGCGCTGCGCCGGGGCACGGAGACCATCCTGCTGGTGGAGGACGACACCGTGCTGCGCTCCGTGACCAGGCGCACCCTGCAGGAGAACGGCTACCAGGTGCTGGAGGCCGCCACGGACAGCGAAGCGCTGCTGCTGGCCGAAGAACGCCACAAAGGGAAAATAGACCTTATCCTGGCCGACATCGTCCTGCCCGGGATGAACGGTTTCGACCTGGCCCAGCGCGTGGCCGCCGCCAATCCGGGCATCGCCCGGGTCTATATCTCCGGCTACACGGACCCGGACATCATAAAAGCCGAGTTCATAACCCCGGAAACCCCGCTGATACAGAAACCTTTTACCACGGACGCGCTGCTGTTCGGCCTGCGCGCGGCCCTGGAAGCCAAAAAGAAGAAGACCTGACCCCGCCGCGGTCTCCCGCGCCTCCCGAATACCCTTGACAGAATGATACTTATGTGGTATCATTTATCTACACTATGAACCTGATAAACAGAGACGTGGATTACGCGGCGCGGGCGCTGGTTTACATGGCCAGGGCCAATAAGCCCACCGTGTCGGTGACGCAGATGCACGGGGCCGTGGGCGTAACCCGCCCTTTCCTGCGCAAGATCCTGCAGAAACTGCACAAGGCGGGCATACTGCAGGCCGTAAAAGGCAAAGGCGGCGGTTTTGCCATGGCCCGCCGGCCGGAAGCCGTTACCCTGAACCAGCTGGTAGAGGTGCTGCAGGGCCCGCTGAAGCTGAACGATTGCGTGTTCCGCAAAAAGATCTGCCAGAACCACGGCGCCTGCATCCTGCGCCACAAGATAGCGGCCATAGAGGGCCGCCTGGCCGCGGAAATAGCCGGGATAACCATAAGGGACCTGATATGAAGACCAGGCGCCAGATCATAAAGATAGACGAGAACAAATGCGACGGCTGCGGGCTGTGCGTGACCGGCTGCCACGAGGGCGCGCTGCAGGTGATAGACGGCAAGGCCCGCCTGATAAGCGACCTGCTGTGCGACGGCCTGGGCGCCTGCATAGGCGAATGCCCGCGCGGGGCCATCAAGATAGAGGAGCGGCAGGCCGAACCGTACGACGAGGAGAAGGTGATGGACGGCATGGTGAAGCTGGGCGCCAACACCATAAAGGCGCACCTGAAGCACCTCAAGGACCACGGCCAGAAAAAATTTTTAAAACAGGCTTTCGATTACCTGGAAAAACACAAACTGCCCAACCCGATGGAGGATGAGATGAAAAAAGAGCACAAGCACGGCGAACCCTGCGGCTGCCCCGGCGGCCGTACAATGGACCTGCGCGAGCCCTGCGGCTGCGACGACGGCGGGGACGCCCCGGCGGCCAAGTCCCAGCTGCGGCAATGGCCGGTGCAGCTGCACCTGGCTTCGCCCATGGCGCCCTATTTCGAAAAAGCCGACGTGGTGGTGGCCGCGGACTGCACCGCTTTCGCCTACGGCAATTTCCACAACGATTTCATAAAAGGCAAGGCCATCGTTATCGCCTGCCCCAAGCTCGACGACGGGCAGGAGCTCTACGTGGAGAAACTGCAGGGCCTTATAGAGGACGCCAAGGTGAACACCCTTACCGTGGTCACCATGGAAGTGCCCTGCTGCGGCGGGCTGCTGGCCATGGTGAAGCAGGCCGCGGCCGCGAGCAAACGGAAAGTGCCCGTAAAGCACGTGGTGATAGGCATCCAGGGCGGGATAAAAAGCGAAGAGTGGGCCTGAGGCTCGCCTGGAAAGCGCGAACGGCCGGGGAACCTTCCCCGGCCGCTCTGTTTTACGGCCGCCTAGCGGCCCGCCACGGCTTTCATGGCCAGGGCGGTGTAGCGGCCGTTAAACTCCTTCATGGCTTCGGCCTCGCGGGCCTGGTGCTCCGCCGTCCACCGGAGGTAGAGGGCGTCGCGCTCCTTGTCCACGCAGGAGGGGCAGGGCAGTTTCAGCGCGTTGATGGCGTTGGCGTACTCGTCTTCCAGGCGGAAAAGTTTTTTGGTGTAGCGGCCTTCCAGCCCGAAGCCTTCGGGGTCCGTGCCGTCGGCGGTTATCTCGGCGAGGAAGGCGGCCTGCTGGGCGGTGTGCTCCTTAAGCAGCTGGTCGGCCCGGGCGGTCAGCGGCGCGAACTGCCCCGGGGCCTCGGCGGCGGCGCCGCCGGTATGCCCGCCGCGCAGGAAGAACACCCCTGCGGCCAGCAGCCCGCCCAGCAGGGCTGAAACCAGGAAGACCAGGGGTTTGAAGCCGGCCGGACCGGCCGCGGGCGCGGCGGCGGGCGAGGGGGGAGCGGCCTCGGGAGCGGCCCCCGGCCTCTGGAAGGGCTCGTAGCAGAGCCCGCACCAGGCGGCGTCGCCGTCGTTGCGGTCGTAGCCGCATTTAGGACATTTCCTGCCTTTGCGCATCGCGATTATGATACAAAATTCCGGCCGCCCCGCCCCCCCTTAACTAACAGGGCGCCTTTTTGATAAGATATTTTCGTACGGCGCGGTGGCCAAGTGGTAAGGCGGCAGTCTGCAAAACTGCTATTCGCGGGTTCGATTCCCGCCCGCGCCTTTCTTCTTTTTCAAAAAATATGCCCTGGAGGAGGGGAAAGCCCCCCGAACAGCCATGAACCTCAGCAGATTAGCCCTCTCCCTCGGCCAGTCGGCCACCCTTAAGCTCAACGAATTAGCCAGCAACCTGAAAGCCGAAGGCAAACCCGTCATCCACCTGGGCGGCGGCGAACCCGAGGAGAAGATCCCCGGCGGCGCCTTCGCGGAAAGCAAGAAGATGCTGGACGGCGGTTTTGTGCGCTACACCCCGGTGTCTGGCACCCGGCCGCTCAAGAGCGAGATCGCGGCCTATACCGAGCAGTACTACGGCGTAAAGCCGGGGCCGAAGAACATCGTGGTGGCCTCAGGCGCCAAGCAGGCCATCTACAATTTCCTGGTGTCCGTGGTGGACCCCGGCGACGAGGTTATCTTCCCGGCGCCCTACTGGGTGAGCTACCCGGAAATGGTCAAGCTGGCCTACGGCACTCCCGTGATAGTGCGCCCGCGCGAGGGGGAGCTGCTGGTGAAGGCCGAGGACATCGAGTGCCACCTGACCAGCCGCACCAAGGCCATCCTGCTCAACAGCCCCAATAACCCCTCCGGCCAGGTCTATCCCGAAGAGTTCATCCGGGAACTGGTGGAGATCTGCGAAAGCCGCAACGTCTACCTGCTGATGGACGATATCTACAACCGCCTGGTTTTCGACGGGCTTAAGGCCCCTTCGGCTTTCAATTTTTCTAAAAAACCGCTGAACGAGTCCAACATCGTCTCCATCAACGGCGTGTCCAAGACCTTCTCCATGACCGGCTACCGCATAGGCTGGAGCGTGGCCAACGAGGCCGTTACCCAGGCCATGATAAAGGTGCAGGCGCAGGTGTCGTCCTGCCCGTCGGCCCTCAGCCAGGCCGCCGCGGCCGGCGCCCTGCGCGACGGCGGCGGTTTTGTGGAAACCCTGCGCCAGGGGCTGGAAAAAAAGCGCGACGTGATGGTGGCCGAACTGGCCAAGCTGAAAAAAGTGAAGCTGCATAGACCGCAGGGCACCTTCTACAGCTTCGCCGATTTCGGCGCCTATGAAAAAGATTCGACCAAACTTTCCGCCCTGCTGCTGGAGAAGGCCATGGTAGTGACCGTGCCCGGTATAGAGTTCGGCCTGGAAGGCCACCTGCGCCTGAGCTACTGCGGCGCCGAGCAGGACATCGTGGAAGGCGTGGGCCGCATCCGCAAACTTTTAGACCAAGAGGTGTTATGATAGAAACCAAAGAAAGACCCGCTATGACCGAAATAAAGACTTCCAAGACCATTTACCGGAACCTGTCCGCGGCCGCGCTCTATGAGCACGCCGCCGTTAAAAAAGAGGCGGAGATCACCGCCGGCGGCGCCTTGTGCGCCCGCACCGGCAAGCACACCGCCCGCTCCGCCCAGGACAAGTTCATCGTGCGGGAGCCTTCCAGCGAAAAGCACGTCTGGTGGGACAACAACGCCGCCATCGACGAGGCCGTGTTCGACAAGCTGCACGGCAAGGTGCTCAACTACCTGGCCGACAAGGAGATCTACCAGCGCGACTGCTACGCCGGGAGCGACCCCAAGAACCGCCTGAGCGTGCGCGTTTACACCGAGCTCGCCTGGCACAGCCTGTTCGCCGGGCACATGTTCATAGAGCCCCCGGCCAAGGACCTGCAGGCTTTCGCCCCGCAGTTCACCGTCATAGACGTGCCCGGCTTCCACGCCCTGCCCCAGATAGACGGCACCCGCGGCGCGGCCTTCATCCTGCTCAACTTCAAGAAACGCATAGTGCTGATAGGCGGTACCGCCTACGCCGGCGAGATCAAGAAGTCCATCTTCTCCGTGATGAACTACCTGCTGCCGCTCAAGGGCGTGATGCCCATGCACTGTTCCGCCAACGTCGGCAAGGCCAAGGACACGGCCATCTTCTTCGGCCTGAGCGGCACCGGCAAGACCACCCTGAGCTCCGACCCGCTGCGCCGCCTGATAGGCGACGACGAGCACGGCTGGAGCGACAACGGCGTGTTCAACTTCGAGGGCGGCTGCTACGCCAAGGTCATCAACCTCAACGCCGAGGCCGAGCCGCAGATCCACGCGGCCACCGGGCGCTTCGGCACCATCCTGGAGAACGTGGTGTACGACAAGCACACCCGCGCGCTGAACCTCGACGACGGCTCGCTCACCGAGAACACCCGGGCCGCCTACCCGCTGGAATTCATAGACAACTCCATCAAGGGCGCGGCCTTCCCGCACCCGAAGAACATCGTGATGCTCACCTACGACGCCTTCGGCGTGCTGCCGCCCATAGCCCGGCTCTCCCCCGAACAGGCCATGTACCACTTCATCAGCGGTTACACCGCCAAGGTGGCCAATACCGAAATGGGCATCAAGGAGCCCAAGGCCACGTTCAGCACCTGCTTCGGCGCGCCTTTCATGAGCCACCACCCCTCGGTGTACGCCGAGCTGCTGGAGAAGAAAATGAAGGCGAGCAAGGCGGACTGCTGGCTTATAAATACCGGGCTGTGCGGTGGTCCCTACGGCATCGGCAAGCGCATGAGCATCCAGCACACCCGGGCCCTGCTCAATTCCGCCCTGGACGGCAAACTGGCCAAGGTGAAGTTCACCAAGGACCCGGTGTTCGGCTTCCAGATCCCCACCAAGTGCCCCGGCGTGCCGGCCGAAGTGCTGAACCCGCGCGGCGCGTGGGCGGACAAAAAGCTCTACGACGCCAAGTGCCGGGAGCTGGCCGGGCTGTTCGCCGAGAACTTCAAGAAGTTCAACGTGACCAGCAAGGCCATCAACGGCGCCGGCCCCAAGCTCTAAGGGGAAGCGCAGGCAAAAAAGCCCGCCGGGTGGCGGGCTTTTTTATTTTGCCGCGGCGGCGTCAGTAGACCGGCTGCCCTACGGGCTTTTTGGGGTCCGGGGGCTGCGCCGGGACCGCCGTTCCCTGTACTTCCGGAACGGCGTTGTTGATGATAGTGACGGAATTGCCGGCCGCGCCGGCCGCTACCGGCGCGGTGCTCTGGAAAAGCATGGGCTGGGTATCCGTCCGCTCGCCCAGCGGCTTTACCAGGACCAGTTTTGGCAGCGGCTTTGCGGCGGTGGGCGCGGGGGTTTCCCGTGGCGCCGCCGCCGCGGGTTTTTCCGCGGCCGGCGCGGTCCTTTCCGCGGCCGGCGGGGCCGGCTCCTGCCGGACGGCGCTTTCCGGTTTCCGGCAGGCGGCCAGGCAAAGCGCCGCGCACAATACCGCGGGAGCGATCGATCCGAGCTTCATCATAAGCTTACCGCCTTGGGCTTTCCGGGCGCCGGCTTACCGCAGTTCCGCGGTTATGTGCCGCCAGGCCTCTTTAAGGTCCTGCGCCAGGTTGTCCAGTTCTTCTTTGCCGACTTTCCCAAGCTTGGCGTAGCGTTCCGTGACCTCTTCCACTATCTTGTAGTACTCTTCCTGGTTTATCTCTTTTATCTCTTCCGCTTTTTCCAGAACCTCGCCCTTGATCTTCAGCATCCAGCCGCGGACCAGGTGGCGGTGCTGCTCGCCGTTCTTGCCGTATAAAAAGTAAGTCCCCAGCGCGGTGAGTGCCGCCAGGCCCAGCCCGGCTTCCAGTATCTTTCCTGTTTTTGACATAAGAACTCCTTTGATGACCCGTTTACCACTCAACTATAACACAGCGGCCCTCCGCCAACAATGCGGAGAACTACTGAACCGGGCCGAGAAAACTACGCGGGGGCCGGGCCTTTTCTATTGACAGCTCCAAGGCAAAATAGGTTATATGTACTTGTAATTTAGAAGTATATACCACAGGAGGAAGTACAATGCCCGCTGCAAAAGCAAACTCGAAGTTCATGGCCCCCATCACCCCTAACGACACCCTCGCCGCGGTTATCGGCCCCAAGCCGGTTCCCCGCACCGAGATCGTGAAGAAGCTGTGGGTCTACATAAAGAAGAACAACCTGCAGGACAAGAAGAACAAGCGCAACATCAATGCCGATGAGAAGCTGCTGAAGCTGTTCGCCGGCAAAAAGCAGGTCACGATGTTCGACCTGGCCAAGATAATCGGCAAGAACGCGAAATAAGCCGGTTGCCCTTAGTTAACGCCGTCCGCTTCAACCCGGACGGCGTTTTTATTTGTGGGGGACGTTGTTGACTATTTGACTATTTTCCCCCAAAACCCCGCGCCTCCATGAAATAGTCAA
>JAMPXK010000062.1 GCA_023701245.1 Elusimicrobiales bacterium
CCTACGGCAACGAGATCGTGCAGGGGCCCCAGGGCGCCCGGTTCACCGACAAGATGCTGCTGCTGATGATCCCCTTTCCCGTGGTGGACGCTTCCACCTACTACATCTTCAGCGTCTCGGACATCAAACCCGCCGGCAGCGCTTTCCCGTCGTTCGAACAGGGCTACGGCTTCAAACTGCAGGGCGGTAAGCTGGACATTTACCGGATCTGAGCTTTAGCGCCGCGCGAAAAAGGCCGGGGAGCTGCCCCGGCCTTTTTCTTTGCCGCCGGCGCCGCGGGGCGCCGCCGCGTAAAATTATATAATAACCTCAATTGGCGGGCCGTCGGGACCCGGGCGGGCAGGAGGCAGCATGAACTTCGCCGAAGATATCAGGACCGTTTTTGAAAAGGACCCCGCGGCGCGCAGCCTGCCCGAGGTTCTGCTCTGCTACCCGGGCCTGCACGCCGTGTGGCTTTACCGGCCGGCCCATTGGCTATGGCAGGCCGGTTTCCGCCTGGCCGCCCGCCTGCTCACCCATCTGGCCAGGTTTCTGACCGGGGTGGAGATCCATCCCGGCGCTTCCATAGGCCGGCGCTTTTTCATAGACCACGGCATGGGCGTGGTGATAGGCGAGACCGCCGAGATCGGCGACGACGTGCTGATGTACCAGGGTGTGGTGCTGGGGGGTACTTCCCTGGAACATAAGAAGCGCCATCCTACCCTGGGCGACGGGGTGGTGGTGGGCGCCGGCGCCACCATACTAGGCGCCATAAAGATCGGGGACCGGTCCCGCATCGGCGCGGGCTCGGTGGTCCTCCACGAAGTCCCGCCGGACACCACCGTTTTCGGCATTCCCGCGCACAGCGCCACCGGCGGCGCCGGCCGCGGTCAGCTGGAGCACAATAAGCTGCCCGACTTCTGCGGCGAGCAGATGCGCCGCGTCCAGCAGGAACTCGACGAGCTCAAAAAGGAACTCTCTAAAAAATGAAATACGCCCCGGACCTGGCCGGCCTGATAGGCCGCACGCCGTTGGTAAGGATAAACCGCCTGGCCGCCGGGGCGGGCGCCCTGCTGCTGGCCAAACTGGAATTTTTCAATCCCTCTTCCAGTGTCAAGGACCGCGCCGCCTGGGGCATGCTCGCCGACGCGGAGGCCCGCGGGCTGCTCAAGCCCGGCTCGCTGGTGGTGGAACCCACCAGCGGCAATACCGGCATAGGACTGGCCTGGCTCTGCGCCCTGAAGGGTTACCGCCTTGTCCTGACCATGCCCGAGACCATGAGCGTGGAGCGCCGCAAGATCCTGCACGCCTTTGGCGCGCAGTTGGTGCTTACTCCCGGCGCCGCCGGTATGGTCGGCGCCGTGAGCAGGGCCGAAGAGATCTGCGCCGCCGCCCCCGGGGCTTTTATGCCGCGCCAGTTCGCCAATCCGGCCAATCCCGCCATCCATGAAAAGACCACCGGGGAAGAACTATGGGCCGACACGGACGGCGCGCTGGACGTGCTGGTGGCCGGGGTAGGGACCGGCGGCACCATAACCGGCGCCGCACGCGCCCTTAAAAGACATAACCCGGCCGTCAGGATAGTCGCCGTAGAGCCCTCGGCTTCCGCCCTGCTTTCCGGGGGGGCGGCCGGCCCTCACCGCATACAGGGGATAGGCGCCAATTTCATACCCGAAGTGCTGGACCGTTCGCTGGTGGATGAAGTTGTCGCCGTGGGCGACGAGGCGGCCGGCGCCATGGCGCGTCGGCTTATGAAAGAAGAGGGTATAATGGCCGGTATCTCTTCGGGGGCGGCCATGCACGCCGCGGCGGCCCTCGCGGCCAGGCCGGAGTACTCCGGCAAGACCATCGTGGTCATCCTGCCGGATACCGGGGAGCGCTACCTCAGCACCTGGCTCTTCGAGGATGTGCCGCCGCAAGGGGTCCCTGAAACATGAAACTCGCCACGCTCTGCTACGTCAGGAAGAACGGCCGTACCCTGATGCTTCACCGCGTCAAGAAAGCCGACGATGTTCATGAAGGCAAATGGAACGGCCTGGGCGGCAAGTTCGAGCCCGGGGAGAGCCCGGAAGACTGCGTTATCCGCGAGATCCGCGAAGAGGCCGGTCTGAAGTTGAAGGCCCCGGTCCTCAAAGGCGTGCTGACCTTTCCCGATTTCGCCAAAGGCGATGACTGGTACGTTTTTGTCTTTACGGCGTCGCGGTTCACGGGCCGCCTCATCGAGTCCCCGGAAGGCGACCTTAAGTGGATCCCGGACAGGGAACTTCTGAAACTGAACCTGTGGGAAGGCGACAAAGTGTTCCTCCCGCTGCTGCGCCGCCGCGGTTGTTTCTCGGGTAAATTCGTTTACCGCAACGGCAGGCTGGCCAAATACAGTCTGGAAAAATACTCATGAAAAAAGACCTGGCACTCGGGCTGATGAGCGGCACTTCCGCCGACGGCCTTTCCATAGCGCTCTGTTCCCTGACGGCGGGAAAGTTGGAAGTCCTCAGGTTCTCCAACTATCCCTACCCGCCCGCCCTGCAGGCCCGCCTGCTGGCGGCCAGTACGCTCTGCGCCCCGGAGCTTTCCGCCCTTAACTTCCGGCTGGGGCGACTCTGGGCCGGGCAGGTCCGGGCTTTCTGCAAAAAACACAAGGTCCCCTATAAGTCGCTTTGCGTCATCGGGTCGCACGGGCAGACCGTCTGGCACGCGCCCGGCAGGGACGGCCACACGCTGCAGCTGGGAGAGGCCGCTTTTATCGCCGAAGAGACCGGCCGCCCGGTGGTCTGCGATTTTCGCCCCGCCGACATGGCCGCCGGCGGAGAAGGCGCCCCGCTGATCCCTTTCATGGACGAATTCGTTTTCGGCGGCGGCGCCCCGGTGGCGCTGCAGAACATAGGCGGCGTGGGCAATATCGCTTTCGCCGGCAAGGGAGTAAAGACCTTCGGTTTCGACACCGGCCCGGGCAATTCCCTCATGGATACGGCGGTGGAGCGCATTTCCGGAGGCCGCCGGGCGTACGACAAGGACGGAGCCCTGGCCGCGGCCGGGGAGCCGGACCTGAAGAAGGTCTACGCCCTGCTGGAAGCGCCCTTTTTCAGCCGGCGGCCGCCCAAATCCCTGGACCGCGGCGCCTACGCGCTGGCGTTCCTGCAGAAGCATTTCCCCGGCCAGCTGAATAAAAAATGCGCCCCTGACCTGCTGGCCACGCTGAACCTTTTCACGGCGGCCTCTATCTCCCTGGCTTTTAAAAGTTTCGCCCCGCGCGGCACCAGGGAACTGGTGGTCAGCGGCGGCGGCGCGCTTAATCCCGTGCTGATGGACAACCTCGCCGCGCTGCTGCTGCCCGGCGGGGTGCGCGTGCGTTCCATCTCGGAACTGGGCATCCATCCCCTGGCCAAAGAGCCGGCCTGCTTCGCCCTGCTGGCCTGGCAGGCCCTGGGCGGCCGCCCCAACCATTGCCCGTCCGCCACCGGGGCGCGCGGCCCGCGCGTGCTGGGCAAGGTCCTTAACAGATAAATGTCCGACCGATCCAGGCTCAACCTGATGCTGCGGGCTTTCAAGTACCGCAATTACCGCCTTTTTTTCGCAGGGCAGTGCGTCTCGCTGATAGGCACCTGGATGCAGAGCGTGGCGCTGAGCTGGCTGGTCTACCGGCTTACCGGTTCACCGCTGCTGCTGGGCATTACGGGCTTCGCGTCGCAGGCGCCCAGCCTGCTCCTGGCCCCGTTCACCGGCCCGGCGGCCGACCGGTTCGACCGGCGCCGTATCATGCTGGTCACGCAGGTCCTGGCCATGCTGCAGGCCTCGCTGCTGGCGGGCCTGACGCTCCTTGGCGAGCCGCAGGTCTGGCAGATAATCGCCCTGGCGGCCATGGCCGGCGTCATCAACGCTTTCGACATGCCGGCCCGCCAGTCCTTCATCATTCAACTGGTGGAGAAACGCGAAGACCTGGCCAACGCCATAGCCCTTAATTCCTCCATGTTCAATTCCGCCCGGCTCATAGGCCCGTCTATCGCCGGGGTTTTTATCGCCCTGTTCGGAGAAGGCATGTGTTTTTTGGCCAACGCGGTGTCGTACCTGGCCGTTATCGGGGCGCTCCTGGCCATGCGCCTGCCGGCCGCGGCTCCCGCCGGCGGCGGCCGGAGGGGGGGATTCTCCGAGGGGCTTAAATACGCTTTTGCCTTTCCTCCTATCCGGTACCTGCTGCTGATGCTGGCCGTGGGCAGCCTCCTGGGCATGCCCTACGCGGTGCTGATGCCAGCCTACGTGCGCGAGATCCTGCACGGCGGGCCCCGGACGCTGGGTTTTATAATGGCCGCTTCCGGTACCGGCGCGCTGCTGGGCGCCTTGCGCCTGGCCGGGCGGCGCCACCCGGCGGGACTGGAGCGCTGGATCCCGCTGTTCACCGGCCTCTTCGGCCTGGGCCTGCTGGGCTTCTCCTTCTCCTCCTCGTTCCCGGTTTCCGCCCTTTGCCTGGCTTGCGCCAGTTTCGGCATGATCAGTTTCATGGCTTCCAGCAACACCGTCATCCAGACGCTGGTGGACGACGACAAGCGCGGCCGGGTAATGGCCCTGCATTCGGTCTCCTTCATGGGGATGGCGCCCTTCGGCAGCCTGCTCGCCGGCTGGGCGGCGTCGCATATCGGGGTGGCCAGGACCATTTCGCTCAGCGGCCTTTTCGTGCTGGCGGCCACGGCCCTGTTCGCCTCGCGCCTGAAGGAGATCACCCGCCACGCGGCCCCGGTCTACGGGCGCCTGGGCATGGCCGGTGAAGCGGCCGGGGAACTCGGCGACGCCGAGCGCCCGGTCTGAGAGCGCGTTTCCCCGCCCGTAAAAAATTGTAGAATTAGAGTAATGGAAAAGCGTGAAAAAGCCGTTATCTCGGGCGAGATGAAGGCCATCCTGAAGAACGTTTCCCGCACCCTTTACCTTAGTCTCAAGATCCTCCCTGAGCCTGTCAAAACCTCCATGGGCATGGGCTACCTGCTCTGCCGCTTCATGGACACGGTAGCGGATTCCCCCGCAGTGAGCGCAGCCGAAAAACTGGAGATACTGGCCCTCATGCGCGGCCTCCACAAGCCGGAGCAGGCCGCCGCGCTGGAGCGCAAGGCCGCCCTCCTGGCCCCGGCCGCGCAGACGCGGGGGGAGCGGGAACTGCTGCTTAAGCTGGGCAAGGTGCTGGCCCTGTATGGCCGTTTCGGGGAGCAGGACAAAAAACTTTTCCCGGGCCTGCTGGACGCCGTGGCTTCGGGGATGGAGATGGACGTGCGGTCTTTTCCCGGCGGCGAGCCGGCGGCGTTTAAGACCACCCAGGACCTGGAGCGCTATTGCTCCCTTATAGGCGGCGCCCCGGGGATCTTCTGGGCCCGCCTCTACAGGGAGGCCATCCGCCGTTCTACCCGGGCCGGCGACAATTTCCCTTCCGAGAAAGACGCGGAGATGATCGGCTCGGCGCTGCAGATCACCAACGTCCTCAAGGATATGGCGGCCGACCTGCGCATAGGGCGCTGCTACCTCCCGCAGTCCGACCTGGACCAGAGCAACCTCACGCCGGCGGACCTGCTGCAGCCGCGGAATATGCCGCGCCTGTGGGAGATAACGGCCAGGTGGATAGCCTGGGCCGTGGACAGGCTCGACCAGAGCGAGGCTTTCCTGCTTGCCATCCCCAAGACGGAACTGGCGCTGCGCGCCGCCGTTATCTGGCCTGTTTACTGGGCCATGGACACCCTGGAACAGGTCGCCCATTCCAACCTGCTGGACCCTGCGGCCCGGCCAAGGATAAAGCGCAGCCGGGTCTATTCCACCATCGCCTCTACCCCGCCGCTGCTGCTCAGTAACACCGCTTTCGCCCGCGGCTACCGTTTCCGCAGGGAAACCCTTATTATTTCCATTAACCGGGGGCGGTTTTAAAAGGGAGCCTTTATGCCTAAAATACTGACCGCTTGCCTTGCCCTGCTGATGCTGGCCGGCTGTTCCAAACAGCTTAATCCGGCCGAGCGCGAAGAGGCCCGCCGGGCGGAACTGGAGCTGCAGGGCGTCATGGACATGGTCTCGTCCCGGCAGATCCCGCCTATAGAGTTCGAACTGGGGTCCGCGCGGCTCATGCCCACCTCGTTCCAGCTGCTGGACCGGGTGGCGGCCATCCTTAACAACCATTCCCGGCTCAAGCTCATCGTCTCAGGCCACACCGACGATACCGGCTCTGAGGCCTTCAACGATAATCTTTCGCTGCAGCGGGCCAGCGCCGTCAAGCTGTACCTGGCTAAAAAAGGAGTGCACCCGGAGTCCGTGCGCATCTTCGGCCACGGGGAGAGCCTGCCCGTGCTCAACGAGACCACCGACCAGGCGCGCGCCCTCAACCGGCGCGTCGAGTTCCGCATAACCACCCGCGACTGGGGCACGGTGTATTGACGGCCTCGGGGCGATAAAAAAGACCCGGCTTCGCGGCCGGGTCTTTTTTTGTCTCGGTGGAGGCGCTCAGTCGCCGTAATCCTGGTTGTATTTGCGGTACTTGTAGGCGAACTTGCCCGGCTTCCCCGTGGGGGCCTGCGCGTCGCTCCACTGGAACTCGCGGTTGAGTATGCGCACCATGTTGCCTTCCTCGGCCCCGGCCTTTTTCAGCGCCTTGTCCAAGCCGATGGTCCGGAAAATGCGGCGCAGGCGGTCCCAGGAGTCGGGCTGGGCGAAGTTGGTCATGGCTATCAGTTTCTCTATCCTCGCGCCCTTCACCACGTAGGTTCCTTCCACGTCGGGCTCTATCCTGAACCCGCCGGTTTTGCCCGCCAGCGGTCCGGCGGCGGCTGATTCCGGCTTGTAGAGGTCTGCCTGCTTGATCTCGGGCAGCAGTTTGATGATGCGGTCCAGCAGTTTGCTCACGCCCTTGCCGGTGGCGGCCGAGATCAGGAAGACCTCGCGCTTCTTGAATTTCTTCTGCAGCAGTTCGTGCACCTTCTCCGCCTCGGGCAGGTCGGACTTGTTGACGGCCAGCAGGGCCGTCTTCTTGCCCAGGAGGGGATGGTAGTCCTTCAATTCCTTCTCTATGACCTTTACGGCCTTTTCCGGCTTCATGTCGCCGAACCCGGCCGGGTCCACCAGGTGGACCAGCAGCTTGGTGCGCAGGATGTGCTTGAGGAAGACGTCGCCCAGGCCCTTGCCGTCGTGGGCACCTTCTATCAGGCCGGGAATGTCCGCCGCGGCGAAGCTCTTGCCTTTATGCGAGACCATGCCGATGTTGGGGTTCAGCGTGGTAAAAGGGTAGCCGGCTATCTTGGGGCGGGCCGCCGAGATGACCGAAAGGAGTGTGGACTTGCCGGCGTTGGGGAACCCCACCAGGCCCACGTCCGCCAGCACGCTCAGTTCCAGCCAGGCCTCGTACTCCTCGCCCGGCTCGCCGTTCTCGGAGATCTTGGGGGCGGTGTTGAACCGGGTCTTGAAAGCCGTATTGCCGCGGCCGCCGCGGCCGCCCTTGGCCGCGCGGAAACGCTGGCCCTCTTCCTTGAGGTCCGCCAGGATGACGCCGTCTTTCTTTATCACGGTGCCCAGCGGCACGTAAAGCGTCTTGTCCTCGCCGTTGGCGCCGTCGCGGCGGTTGCCGCCGCCCGGGGCCGCGTCCTCGGCGGTGATGTGGGGGTGAAAAGCTATTTCGCGCAGGGTGGTGACGTTGGAGGTGGCCACGAACCAGATGCTGCCGCCCACGCCGCCGTGCCCGCCGTCCGGGCCGCCGTAGGGGATGTATTTCTCCCTGCGGAAGGAGGAAGCGCCGTTGCCGCCGTTGCCCGCCTTCAGGTAAACGTGGGCCGTGTCGATGAAAGTTGAACTTCTGCCGGATTTTGTCTGTGTCATAATGGGAATAAAAAACCTCCTGAACGCGTCAGCACCCAGGAGGCTTTACCTTTGTGAAAGGTTATTTCGAGGCGGGGTAAACGCTGATCTGTTTCTTGCCGCGTTTGGCCCACTCGAACTTTACGACGCCCGTCACTATCGAGAAGAGGGTGTCGTCAGAGGCCCGCCTGACGTTCTCACCGGGCAGGAACTTGGTGCCGCGCTGGCGGACCAGGATCTCCCCGGCGTTTACCGTCTGCATGCCGTAGCGCTTCACGCCAAGGCGCTGGCCGTGGCTGTCGCGTCCGTTTGTGCTTGAACCCTGTGATTTTGTTCCTGCCATGTGATTAGACCTCTGTTGTAAAACGTTGGGCGCGCGCCAGAGCGCCGCTTCCAACCGCGCCAGAAACTAGGACAGCTGTATGTCCTTCACTTCTATTTCGGTGAGTTCCTGGCGGTGACCCGAGCCTTTTTCGTAGGCTTTTTTGGTTTTCTTGCGGAAAACTATTATTTTAGGGCCCCTGAGATGCCGGATTATCCGGGCGGTTACTTTGGCAGCGGGAGCTTTGGGCGCCGCGGCGTTCTTGTCGTCCTGAGAAGCGGACCAGAGGGCCTTGAAGGTCACTTCCGCGCCTTCTTTAGCCGTGAGCTTTTCGATCTGCAGGATTTCGCCGGGGACTACCCAGTATTGCTTGCCGCCAGTTTCAATGATTGCGTACATAGTAGATATATAATACCAAAAAATCCCGGGGCAGGCAATAAAAAACCGGTTTTTACCTGCCGGCCGGTCTGGGCCCTCTGTCCCAGGGCGGGGTGGGCCGTTGGCCACTTCCGCCGCGGGTTGTTTTGTGGGATAATATAGCATGCGGTTTACGGCATCACGGAGGAAACTCATGAAACTTTCAGCGATGTTCTTTGCGGCTGCGGCCGTGGTCGTCTTTTGTCCCGGCGTCCGGGCCGCGGAGATAGTGCCTCCCAAGATAGAAACGGTGAAGCCCGCGGCCGCGGTGCAGCTCGCGGCGCCAGCCACCGCCCAGCTTTCCGCGCCTTGTCTCGAGAGCTGCGATTTCGACGCGCTCAGCACCGTCAACGACCCGCTCTACCGCGAAGGTTCCAAAGAATTCCTCAAACAGGTGGCTGCCACGGCGCCTGCCGCGGCGCCCCAGGCCAAGCCGGCTCTCGGCAAGGACCTGCGCGACGCCCCCAATTCCGCTCCCGCCGCGGCCCCGCATCCCGCTATAAAGAAGCCGGCCGGCAAGAAGCACGGCCCGGCCGATCCGGTCAAGGTCAAGAACACGCTTTGACCCTGCCGCCCGTCAGCGCTGACGCCGCGCCCCGCGCGGCGTTTTGCTTTGCCCGCGCCATAAATATTAGAATAGCCCTGTTGCCACGGAGGAACACATGCTTAAGGATTTCGCTGAACTCTTCATACAGCCGATAGCCAATATCTGGGATAAATTCGCCGCCTACGCCCCCGGGCTCGTGGCGGCTTTCATCTTCGTGCTGTTCGGGCTGTTCATCGCACGACTGGTCAGTTCCCTGCTGGAACAGTTCCTGCGCAAGATCAAACTGGACTCCTATACCAGCAGCGTGGGCGTGAACGAGCTGCTTATCCGCCTCGGCTTCGGCAAATCTTTCTCCCACATGGTGGCGTTCATCGTCTACTGGGCGCTGCTGCTGGTCTTCTTCGTCACCGCGGCGGATATCCTGAACCTGCACGCCATTTCCGAGATCCTCAACCGGTTCACCATGGTGTTCCTGCCCAAGCTGGCCGCGGCCATCTTCATAGGCTTCGGCGGCCTGCTGTTCGCGCGGTTCATGGCGGACGTGGTGCAGAATTCCGCCTCGGCCAACAACCTGCGCGGCGGGCGCTCGCTGTCCAAGATAGTCAACTTCATCATCATCATCTTCACCACCATCGCCGCCGTGGAGCAGCTCGGCATAAAGATGAAGATGATCATCGGCGGCATCAATATCCTGCTGGCCTCGCTGGGCCTGGCCTTCGCCATCGCCGTGGGCCTGGGCGCCAAGGACATCGCCCACAACATCATCCGCGGGATGCTGACGGAAAATAAAGAGGAAAAATAAGCCTTCCTCGCGAGCGGAAAAGAGAAGGCCCGGGTCTCCCCGGGCCTTCTTCTTTTTGCGGCGCCGCGTTTCAGTCCAGGTAATCCCGGAGCATCTTGCTGCGCGACGGGTGCCGCAGCTTGCGGATGGCCTTTGCCTCTATCTGGCGCACGCGCTCGCGCGTCACGCGGAAGATCTTGCCCACTTCCTCCAGGGTCCGGGGGTAGCCGGTCTCTATGCCGAAGCGCAGCTTTATGATCTTGGCTTCGCGGTCGGTCAGGGTGTCGAGGATCTTGGTCACCTCGCGCCGGCGCAGCAGGTCTATCGCGGAGTGCGACGGCGGCAGGCCCGTCTTGTCCTCGATGAAGTCCTCCAGGTGGGAATCCTCGTCCTCGCCTATCGGGGTGGACAGGGAGATCGGGTCCTGCATGATCTTCAGGGCGTTCTTCACCTTGTCCATCGAGATGTGCATGTGCTTGGAGTATTCCTCGATCTGGGGATCGCGGCCGAACTCCTGGCGGTACTTGCGCGTCACCTTCATCAGTTTCGAGACCAGTTCTTTCATGTGCACCGGGATGCGGATGGTGCGGGCCTGGTCGGCGATGGCGCGGTTGATGCTCTGGCGGATCCACCAGGTGGCGTAAGTGGAGAACTTGAAGCCGCGCTTGTATTCGAACTTCTCCACGGCCTTCATCAGGCCCAGGCCGCCTTCCTGGATCAGGTCGGACAGCTCCAGGTTGGAGTTCACGTGCTTCTTGGCGATGGACACCACGAGGCGGAGGTTGGCGCGGATGAGCTTCAGTTTGTCCTGCAGGATCTGGTCCTCGAGGAAGGTGATCTTGTCGTTGAGGGACATGAAGTCGTCGGGGTTGATCGGGAGCGTGCGGATGAGGTGATGCTCGCGCTCCTTGACGGCGGCGATGTTGACCAGCGCGGCTTCCACTTCCTGCGGGTTATAGCCCCACTTGGACTTGAAAGCGGCGGGGCGGAGCTTGCCGCGGCCCACCAGCTCGTGGTCGTGCTGCAGCTTTACCAGGTCGCCGTACACTTTCTGGTAGCGTTCCAGTTCCAGGCGGTATTCGCGGATCTTGTGCGCCAGGTTCTTGATCTTGTTGGTCAGGCGCTTGATCTTCTCCTGGTTGAGGTTCAGGTTGATGATGTTCTTGACGATGTCCTTGCGCTTCTTGTCGATGACGCCGGCGATCTTCTTGCGCATCTCGTTGGAGAGGGAAGGCTTGTTCATGCGCTCGGTGAGCTTTACGATCTCGCGCTCGGTGCGCGTGATGAGCTTGGCGATGTTCTTCATCTTGCGCTTCATGGCCGAGAGTTCCTGGTTGGACTTGCGGCCGCGGGGCATCAGCTCCTTGGTCGTCATCTCGTCCTGTTCTATCAGGGTCTCCCAGTTGCGGATCTCGCGCATGGTGATGGGGGATTCCAGCACCAGCATGCGCAGTTCGCGCTCGCGCTCGCGGATGTTGCGGGCCAGCGTCACTTCCTCGTCGCGGGTCAGGAGGGGCACTTTGCCCATTTCCGAGAGGTACATGCGGATGGAATTGGAGACGTCGGGAGTGGCGCTCCACTCCTCGGTGTAGGCCTCGCGTTCGGAGGCGGCCACCATCTTGAACTTCTTGCGGTCCACCACCTCGATGCCCAGGTCTTCCAGGGTGCCCATGAGCGTGTCTATTTCCTCGCTCGACATGGACGCGTTGGTGAGCGAACGGTTCATCTCCTCCAGGGTGATGTAGCCGTGCTCTTTGCCAAGTTCCACCAGGTCGCGTAAGGCTTTCTTAGGCTGTGCCATTTGTAGTCTCCTGTAACTGCGTTTAAAGGTCTTTCGCCGAGGATTTAAGCTCGGACATCAATCTGCTGTATTCCTGGAACTGCTGCGGGTCCATGTGCTGGAGGCTCTGCAGTTCCTTGACGCGCCGCTGCAGCGACTTGCGCCGCAGCTTGCGTATCTCTTGGGCCGCGGCCGGCGCGGGCGCCGTGCCGGAACTGAAATCCGTTACCGCCAGGCCCAGGATCAGGGCGGAATCCTCCGGGAACTGTTCCGCCAGGAGGGGGGCGGCCTTGGCGCGCCTTTCCGCGGGAAGGGCCTGCAGCGCGAGAAAGAGCTTCCTGGCCATGGGGTGGGAAAAATCTTCAGGGTCCAGCCCGGTGGACTGGTCCAGGAGGGCCGGGTACTGCAGCAGCAGCTGGAGGAAATCCTTCTCCAGCTGGGGGATACCCCTGGCGGGGTCCGCCTGGGGCTTGGTCTTTTCCTGGGGCAGGGCCAGCGCGGCCTTGCGCAGTTCCTTCAGGGCGGAAGACTGGTCCACGCCGAAATGGGCCGCGATGCTCTTTATCCACTCGCTCTTGAGGATCTCGTCGTTCTGGCGGGCGACGGTCTCCAGCAGGTCGCCTATGGCCTTGGCCTTGTCCTGCGAAGAGGGGGGATTCTTGGGGTCCTTGAAAAGGAGGTTCAGCTGGAAATCCAGCGGGTCCGCCGCCGAGTCCAGTTTCTTCTCGAACTCCTCCCGGCCGTGCTCGTTTAGGAATTCGTCGGGGTCCAGGCCGCCGCCTATGCTGGCCAGGCGTACGTAGAGGCCGCTTTCCATGAAGACGTTGGCGGCCTTTACGGAGGCCTGCACGCCGGCCCGGTCGTCGTCGAACATCACCACGGTGTCCTTGGCGTAGCGCCGCACTATGCCGGCATGCTCCACGGTAAGGTTGGTCCCCAGCGGGGCCACGGCCCAGTCTATGCCGTGCTGGTGGGCGCCTATCACGTCCATGTAGCCTTCCAGGAGCAGCAGGCGGCCGCTCTTGCGTATCTGCGGCAGGGCCTCGTGGATGCCGTACAGGGTGCGGCGCTTGGAGAACAGCACCGTCTCGGGGGAATTCAGGTACTTGGGGATGCCCTCGGGGTCCAGGACGCGCCCGCCGAACGCCACCGTTTCCCCGGACTGGTTGCGGATGGGGAACATGATGCGCCCGCGGAAAGTGTCAGCCACCAGGCCGCCTTCGCGCTCCGTGATCAGGCCGGCTTTGAGCGCCAGGTCGCGGCTCCAGCCTTTCGCCTTCAGTTCGTTCATCAGCGCTTTGCCGCCGGCGGGGGCCCAGCCCAGTTCGAAGCGCTCCACCGTAGCCTTGCTCAGGCGGCGCTCGCCCAGGTACAGTTTGGCTTTCTCGCCGCCCGGGGAAAAGAGCTCTTTGTGGTAGAAGGCCGCGGCCGCCTTGAGGAGCTTTTTCAGCTCCAGGCGCTCTTTGTCGGCCTCGGTCATGGCGTGGGTGCGCTCGTCGCCGTACTCCACGCCGGCCTTGAGGGCCAGCTTGCGGGCGGCCTCCGGGAAGGTCAGGCCCTCTATGTTCATCACGAACTTGAAAACGTCGCCGCCCTCGCTGCAGCCGAAGCAGAAGTAGATCTGCTTGTCGGGGTTCACGGTGAAGGACGGGGTCTTCTCGTTGTGGAAAGGGCAATTGGCCTTGTAGTTGCGGCCGGCCTTCTTCAGGGCGGGGACGTACTCCCGGACGACATCCACGATGTCCAGTTTTTCCCTGATAAGTTCGATGAGAGGCGACGAGGTCATTAATATAGTACCCGCGCGCGCGGGAAATAGGCAAACGGCCGCGCGGACCGGGATCCGCGCGGCCGTTGTGGAGGGGGCCCTTTAGTAGGCCCTTCTGCCTTTGCGGACTTTACGTCTGGCTTCCTGGGACTTTATCTTGCGCTTCATGCTCGGAGGCATATAGTGCTCCCGGCGCTTGATCTCCTTGAGGATGCCGTTGCGCTCGCAGTCGTGCTTAAAGCGCCTGAGGGCTTCTTCGATAGATTCTTCGTCTCTTACTTTGACAAATACCACGCTGATCACCACCTTTGGGTATGCAGAGTCTAAATTTTCGCGGTTCTAGCCCGGGGGCCACAGCAGTTTCCTGCCGGCGAGCAGGTGGTAGTGCAGGTGGTCTACCGACTGCCCTGCGCCTTTGCCGTTATTGGTCACCAGCCTGAAGGCGCCTTCCACTTTTAAAATTTTAGCGATCTTCGCGGCCGCCAGCTGCAGTTTTCCCAGGAGTTCCGCGTCGCCGTCCTGCGCGGCCGTCAGCCGTTCTACGTGGCGGCGGGGAACTATGAGCACGTGCGTAGGGGCCTGCGGGTTAAGGTCCAGGAACGCCACTATATCGGCGTCATCGTAAACTACCTTGGCGTTTATCTCTCCCGCCGCGATCTTACAGAATATGCAATCCGCCATTAGCCTTATATTTTATATTTTATAAGGGCCCGGGGCAATGGGGGGTATTGCCCTGCAGGGTGAGGAAACGCAAAAACAGGGTCTCGCACACCGTGCTCGCCCTTCCATGTCTCGGCCCTCGCGCTTACGCAAGCTCGGGCCTCCGACACGGTTTTGCTTATTCCTCACCCTGCAGGGCAATTTGCGTCTAGAACTGGGAGAGGGGGAGGAGGCGTTCGCTGAATTTCCCCGGGTTGTAGTCGGCCTTTACGGTGGAACTGTGGCTTTTTTTGATGCGCAGGGCGTGGACCCCGGCCTTCCGGGCCTGGATGATGCCGGTGTCGGAGGCGCCGGCGTACAGCACGAAGCGCCGCTTCTCCAGGATCCGGTACTTCTCGTCCTCCGACCGCGGGAAATAAAAATAGTCCGCCAGCCGGCGCCAGGAGGCTTCCAGGCTGTCCGCGCCTTCGGAGCCGCGGTCGCAGAACACGGCTATCTTCACGCCCAGCGCCTTGAAAGCCCAGGCGGTGAGCCAGGGCACCAGCTTGATGCGCTCGTAGCCGTAGGAACGGTTCACGGCGTTCCAGTAGTCCGGGCTGCCCGGGGGGAGGTTGTCCTTTTCGGCGGCCTGGAAGGCCG
>JAMPXK010000009.1 GCA_023701245.1 Elusimicrobiales bacterium
CACCACCCGGGAATAAACCTTACACAGCGCGAACGCCCGTCCCGCGAGAGCGGGAAGGGTGCTTGATCTTCCGTCTCGGGGCTTTAGAAGCCTTCGGTTTGGGTCGGCACCGCCAGCGGCCCGGCCTTGGCGACCTCTTGCTCGTATTCCTTCAGGATCAACTGTTCCAGCTTGCTGCGGAACTCGTTGTGGATAGGATGGGCAATATCCTTATAGGTGCCGTCCTTGATCTTCCTCGAGGGCATACAGACTATGAGGCCGTTGTTGCCGTTGACGACCTTCATGTTGTGCACCACGAAAGCGTTGTCGAACGTAACCGTCGCGAACGCCTTCAGCCTGGCCTCGTTCCTGAGATGTATCCTCACTTCGGTGATTTCCATACTGTCCCCCTGTTACCGCCCCCCTGCAGAACCCACTGCTACCGCGTACTTACTGAAAGGCAGCTTGATGTTGCTACTACCACAGATTTTACCAAAATTCAGTTAAAAATACCCTGTAACCCCGTATACGCCCCGCCTCGCGCGCCAGCCTGGCCGCCGCTACCCGGTCCCAGCACAGGGCGAATACCGTAGCCCCGGAACCCGACATCATAACGGCGTCCGCGCCCAGCGCCGCCAGCCGCTCCCTGGCCTGGCGCACCGCTTTGTGGCGCGGCAGCACCGGGTCCTCGAGCCGGTTAAAAATAAGCCCGGCGTCCTCTTTTGTAAAGCGCCCCGCCCGCAGCAGCCGGCAAAGCCGGCCAAAATCCTTCACCCGCGCGCGTATCTCACCTGGAGTTCCCAGCTTCAGGTTCCCGTAAACTTCTTTGGTATAGACCGGCACACCGGGATAGACCAGCACCACGTAAGGCAGGCGGCCTTTCAGGCTGAAGGGTTTCAGTTTCTCTCCCCGCCCCCGGCCTTCGGCCGCCATGGACTCCAGCATGAAGAACGGCACGTCCGACCCCACCGCCGCGGCTATTTTCATAAGCCGCGTAAAACCGGCGCGCGGCACTTTGTAAAGCCGGGCCAGGCCCAGCAGGGCGGCCGCGGCGTCGGAAGACCCGCCGCCCAGGCCCGCGCCCACGGGGATGCGCTTTTCCAGCCGTATCTCCACGGCCGGCGCTATTGCGAAGGTCTCGAAGAATTTTACCGCGGCCTTGTGAACGATATTATCCGCCTGGCGGCCCAGTTCTTTGGGCCCGCCCTTGACCGCCAGTTTTATACCTGGCGCCGCCGCCCTGCGGAAGGTCAGCAGGTCGCAGACGCCCACGCGCGCGAACAGCGTGGCCAGGTCGTGGTAACCGTCCGGCCGGCGCCGGGTGGTTTCCAGGAAGAGGTTGATCTTGGCCGGGGCCTTGAGCTTTAGCATGGTCAATCCGGGAGTTTAAGCGTGTTCACGCCGCTGAAGTTCATCTGCCCGTAGTCCATGGTCACTTTCAGCGCCACGTGCGGCAGTTTGAACTCCATCACGTAAGGAAAAAGGTACAGGTTCCGGAAGAAATAATGCGACGGCTCGAACGCCAGTTTACGCTCGGATTCGGGCCGTATCCTGGCGGGGGTGCCGTCGGCGTCCAGGCACACCTCGCGGCCGCCGCCGGTAAAGCAGTCCCCGCCCCAGCCGCCGTCCAGCCTGCCGCCGGCGAGGGTCCTGCCGGAGAACCAGTCGCGCAGTTCCGCCGTTACCAGCGACGCCCAGTAGTTGAAAGCCCCCGCGTCTATGTCCTTGAGCTCCATGGAGTCCATCTCCAGGGAACCGCCGCTGAAGCGGGCCCGCCAGAGCGGGGCCATCAGCGGCCCCATCACCGTCAGGCTGAAATCGGAAGGCGGCGCGAAATGCAGGATGGCGTCCAACTTCACCGTGCGGCCGCGCAGCCGGGCCTCTATCTTGGCGAAAGAGGAGAATTCCTGCCCGGCCGGGAGGAAGGCCGCCAGCCAGGCCCGCTTCAGGCCCTCGGCCTCGGCGTCGGGAATGCGCTTCTGCAGGGCCTTGATCCTGGCGTCGGCGTTGGCGCGCTTGGCGGGTTTCTCCAGCAGGCGGGAGTTCTTCCAGGCCAGCCAGGCCGTGCGGTAGTCGCCGGAGGCCTCGTAGATCTCGCCGGCATGCCCCCAGACTACGGCGTCGTCATAGACGGCCTTCAACGCTTTCTTTATCCCTTCCAGCGCGCCGGGCACGTCGCCGTTGCGGAAGCGGACCCAGGCCAGGGAGTCCAGGTAGGCGCCGTTGGCCGGCTCCAGGGCCACGGCGCTGGAGATCAGCACCTGCGCCTCGGCCAGCTTCAGCCCGCGGTCCGCAAGCGAGTAGCCAAGGTAGTTGAGCACATTGGCGTTGGCGGGGTTGGCGGCCAGCAGGTAGCGGAAATTCTCCTCCGCGGCGGCCATATCGTTCTCCCGTTCGCTGATGACGGCGTACTGCATGCGCGCCTCGGCGTTGTCCGGGTTTTTGGCGAGCAGCTGCCGCAGCAGGGTCCGCGCCTTTTTGGGGTCGCCGGTATCGTCGTAGCCCAGCGCCAGGAAATAAGTTATCTCGCCGTTGTCGGGCCACTTTTTTGCGGCGCCTTCCAGCAGGGCGATGGCCTTGGCGTAGCGGTCGCTCTGGGTGTAATAGTAGGCCAGGCGCAGCGCCAGGGCGGCGTCGTCCTTCAGAGCCGAAGAGCCCTCTATGTAGGCCGCGGCCGCCGCGAAATCGCGGCGCTGCTCGCTTATCACGGACAGCCAGAAACAGGCCGCCGGGTCCGCCTTGTTGAGCTCCCAGGCCTTGAGGAAGTATTTTTCCGCCGCTTCCAGGTCGCCCACGGCGGGGCTGGCGTAAAGTTCGCCCAGGTGGTTGTACAGCTCGGCGTTATTGGGTTCCAGGTCCAGCAGCTCCCTGTACTCGCCCAGGGCGGCGGCGGTGTCGTTCTTCACCTCGTAATAGTTGGCCAGCATGTAGCGCGGCTGCGGGTAGTACGCGTCCGCTTCCTTGGCCTTTATCAGGCTGCGCTTCATGTCCTCGTGGCGCCCCTTGGCGTTGTGCAGCACGGCTATCTGGTAATACACCTCGGCGGCGTCCTCCGGCTTCACCTCCAGGTATTTCTTGAGGTAGTCTATGGACCTGTCGGGGTTGCGGCCGCTCCAGAGGCTGGCCAGCTGGTAAAGCGCCTCGTGGTTGGAGGCGTCCAGCAGGAAAGCTTTCTCATAGGACGCGGCGGCGCCCGGCATGTCCCCGGCCGCCCAGCGCACGTTGCCGTAAAGCACCCAGTTGTCGGCGGTGGCGGAATCCGCCCGCACCACGAAGTCCGCCCAGCGGCCGGCCTCGTCCACCTTGCCTATGCGCAGCGCCAGGTTGAGCGCCTGCTTGTAGACGAAAACGGACTCCGGGTCCAGCAGCAGGGTGCGCTTGTATTCCTGCAGGGCCGAATCGTAGTTGCCCCGGCGTTCCTGCACCATGCCGTTCATGAAGTGCAGGTAGGCCTCCTTGTCGGCCGCGGCCGAGACGGAGGCGGAAAACAGGAATACCGCTAAAACGGAAAATATGGTTCTCGGCATCTTCAGTCCTTGGGCGCCAGCGTTTTCCTGAGCAGCAGCGCCGCGTCGGTGTTATTATAGAATTTGGGCCTTTTGCCCGCCAGCTCGAACCCCAGGGCCGTGTACAGCGCTATGGCCGCGGAGTTGTGCTCGTTCACTTCCAGGTCTATCTCGCGGCATAGGTTCTTGGCCGCGTATTCCGCCAGTTTCCCCACCAGCGCCCTGGCCGCGCCCCGCCTCCGGAAAGCCCGCCCCACGGCCAGCGTATTGAGCTGTACCTGCGGGCGCAGCACCCAGAAATTAATGAAGCCCGCCACCGCGCCGTCCAGCTCCGCCGCCAGCGTGACGGAGTTGCGGTTGCGCTCCTCGGCCTCGAAGCCGGCCGCGCCCCACGCCGGGAAACCCGGCTGCTCGGCCTCTATGGCGGCGAACACCGCGTAATCCTCTTTTTTAGCCCTTCTTATCAGCAAGGCGCCTTCCCTTCCCGTAACTTATATTATTCTCCAATTCGTACTTGGCCGGCTTGAGGTAAAGCGGCTTCAGGCTGCGGCAGCGCCCGGCCAGGGCGGCCTTTATGATATAGCCGGGCTTCACTCTTGAAAGCGCCGCCGGCGCGGCAGCGGCCCCGGGCGGCAGCAGGCCGTAGATGCCCGGCTCCTCCTCGGCGTCGCCCACGGCGTAAATCGCGCCGGAGGCGGCCAGCAGTTCCTTCAGAGCCTCCGCCTTCAGCCAGACGGGCTCGCCGTCCGGTTTTCCTGAAAGGCCGAAGAACTGGCAGAAATACTCGTCTTTGAAAGCGTGCAGCAGCGCGGCCAGGCGCCCGCCGGGGTTGCGGGCGGCCCAGGCTTTAAAATCCGCGCTTTCGCGCGCCTGCAGGGCCAGCACCTCGAACAGCGTTGCGGTGTAGACCAGCGCCCCGCCCAGCGCTTTAAGGGTCCCCGCCAGCGTCAGGGAAATGCGTATGCCGGTAAAGCGCCCGGGGCCGCGCACGGCGCAGACCGTGTCCACGGAGCGCAGGCCGGCGCCCGCCCTGGCCAGGGCGCTCTTTACCAGCGGGAACAGGAACAGTTCCTGGTTGAAGACTTTTTTCCGGGCCTGGAAAACCTTGCCCCCCGCCGCCACGGCGACGTTCAGCCGCGTGCCGGAAGTGCAGACCCCGAGTATCACTTTTTTAGCCATTGCGCCTCTACCCGCTCCAGGATCTCCGCGCCAGCCCCGCCCGCCCGGACCTTGATCACCCTGCGGTCGCCGCCGGCCAGCCGGAACTCCAGGCGCAGCGGTTCCACGCCAGAGTAAAGTTCCCCGCCCGCCCCAGGCCACTCCACCGCGGTTATGCCGTCGGGGCGCCCCAGGTATTCCTCCAGGCCGATGTTCTCCATATCCGCCTCGCCGGCCCGGAACAGGTCGAAATGGTACAGCTTCAGGCGGCCCTTGTAGGCGCGCATCAGGTTAAAACTCGCGCTCACCGGCAGGTCCTTCGCGCCCAGCGCCGCGGCCAGCGCGCGCACAAAGAAGGTCTTGCCGGAGCCTATGGGGCCCTCCAGGAAAAGCGCCGTCCCGCCTTTGAGCCGCCGGGCGAAAAAGCGCGCCAGCCGGGCCGTATCTACGGGGCAGGAACTTTTAAAAGTGCTCGAAGCTTTTGAACTTGCCATTGAAATTCTCTATCGCCGCGCCGCGGCCTTTTTCCACCCTGCCTACCACGCGGGCGCCCGGCAGCAGCGCCTTTATCCGGGCCAGGCGCCGCGCCGGCGCCGTGAACACCAGGCCGTAATCCTCGCCGCCGCCCACGGCGTAATAACGCCAGGGGCGGCCGCTCAGCAGGCTGTAGGCCCGCAGCCGCCGGTCGCAGGCCCCCTCGCCGGGGCTGACCAGCACCCGGCATCCGGAGAGCTCGGAAATTATAGCCGCGCTGCGAGCCAGCCCGTCGGAATTGTCCAGCATGGCCGAGGCCAGGCCTTCGCGGCCCAACAGGGCGCCGGCGGCCAGCATGGGCTCGGGCCGCCAGAAAGCCTTTACCAGGCCGGGGAATTTCCGTTTAAGCGGAGCGGACCCGCCCATCAGGATCTCGAGCCCGGCCGCCGCCAGGCCCAGTTGTCCGACGTTGAAAAGCAGGTCGCCGGGCCGGGCCCCGTAACGGGTGACTATTTTCCCGCGGCCGGTCTCGCCCCAGACCGTCATGTAAAAATGGTTCTCCCTCGCGCCGGCCAGGTTGCCGCCGGCTATGGAGATGCCGAACCGCAGCGCTTCCGCCTTCAGGGCCCGCATGAAACGGCGGGTGAAGTCCGGCCGGATGTCCTTACGCAGCCCCGAGCCTACCACGCAGGAAACAGGTTTAACGTCGCCCATGGACGCCAGGTCGCTGAGGTTTATGCGCAGCAGCTTGCGGGCGATGTCCTCCGGCCGCGCGAAGCGCGCCAGGTAATGGGTCCCTTCCACCATTTCGTCGGTGGTGATCACCAGGTCCCGCCCCGCCCCGTGCCGGAGCACGGCGCAGTCGTCGCCGGGGCCCAGCAGCAGCCGCCGGTCCCCTGGGAACCGGAAGGTCTTCTCTATGTGCTCTATCAGCCGGGCTTCGGCGCCCTTACTGGTCTTCACCGTTCAAGGCTCCTTATGGCGGCAGGCAGGAAAGCCAGCAGTTCCCCGGCGAGCACGCAGCGGGCGGTAAGTTTCTTCTCTGCCAGGTCGCCGCAGCGGCCGTGCAGGTACACGGCCAGCGCCGCGCTGTCCAGCGCTGTCTTTGGCGTAAAGCCGCGGGCCAGGCCGTTCTGCGCCAGCAGGCCGGTCAGCAGGCCGGCCAGCACGTCGCCTGAACCGCCCTTGGCCAGGGCCGGACCGCCCGTGGGGTTCTTCCAAAGCCGCCGCCCCAGGCAGAGCAGGGTGCCGGGCCCCTTGAGCACGGCCACGCCGCCGGTCAGGGCGGCCAGGGCCGCCGCGGCGGCCGGCCGGCCGGATATTTTTCCGCCCAGCAGGCGCGCGGCCTCGCCGGGATGCGGGGTAAAAACGGCTACGGGGGCCTTTATCCTGAACGGCCGCGGGCCGGCGGCCAGGGCGTTGAGCGCGTCCGCGTCCACCACCACGGGCAGGTCCAGCGCCGCCAGCAGTTTCAGGGCGAAAGCGCGCGCGCCGCGGGAGGCGCCCAGGCCTGGCCCCAGGAGCAGCGCGTCGATCTTTTGGGAACGGGCGAAAGCGGCCACCTGCGCCGCGGCCGCCGGCGTAAAAGCCCCGCCGGCGCATTTCGCGCCGAAGGTCATGGCTTCGGGCAGCGCGCAGGCTATGATCTTTCTTTCGCTTTCCGGGCAGGCCACGGTCACCAGGCCGGCCCCGGCCTTAAGCGCCGCGCGGGCGGCCAGCACGGCCGCGCCCGTCATGCCGCGCGAACCGGCCGCCACCAGCACGCGGCCGAAATCCCCCTTATGGGATCCTTTACGTCTGGCCGGCAGCAATGGCCGGAGCAGGGCCGCGTTCAGCGTCTTCATTTGAAAGCTATGACCGCCGCGCAGGCGTAGGCGGCGGTATGGGAAATAGAGACCAGCAGGCAAAGGTCGCGGCGGCCCTTCACGCGCACCTGCGGGCGGCCGCTTTCGGTGTTCTCCACCTCTATGCTGGTGAGCGGCAGGCGGGTGGCGTCCAGCGCCTTTATCACCGCCTCTTTCACGGCAAAGCGCGCCGCCAGGCGTTCGTACCTGTTGCGGCTTTTGCCCGCGTAGGCCAGTTCCCCGGGCGTGAACACCTTCCGGAGGAAGCTCGGGTTCGCGGCCAGGCGGCGTATCCTGGCCACCTCGGCCAGGTCCACGCCCAGGCCGGCCACCGCTCCGGAGGTCTTAGCCCTGGCCATAGGTCAGCGGACCGTCACGCTCTTGGCCAGGTTGCGCGGCTTGTCTATGTCGCACTTCTTGGCCAGCGCCACGTAGTAGGCGAAGATCTGCAGGGGGATCACGGTCAGCAGGGGCGTAAAAAGTTCCGGCGTCTGCGGCAGCGTGATATAGTGCGCGGCTTTCACGGTCTTGCGGGAAACAGCGTCCACTATGGCCACCACCTCGGCGCCGCGCGCCTTGGCCTCCTCTATGTTTCCGGCCATCAGTTCCAGGGCGCGGCCGCTGGGCGCCACCGCCAGCAGGGGCATGCCCTTGTAGATGATGGCTATGGGGCCGTGCTTCATCTCGCCGGCGGCGTAGCCTTCGGCGTGCACGTAGGAGATCTCCTTGATCTTGAGGGCGCCCTCCAGGGCTATCGGGTAATTGATGTGGCGGGAAATGAACAGGAAATGCTCGCTGGCGGCGAATTTCTGGGCCACCTTGGCGATCTCGCCTTCCAGTTCCAGCGTTTCCTCTATCAGGCGCGGGAGCTTAAGCAGGTCCTCGGCGTAGCGCCGGGCTTCGGCCGCCGACAGCACGCCGCGGGCCGCCGCGAAGTGCCCGGCCACCAGGTAGATGGCCGCGAGCTGGCCCAGGAAGGCCTTGGTGGAAGCCACGCCTATCTCCGGGCCGCAGTGGGTCTGCAGCACGTAGTCGGCCTCGCGGGTGAGCGTGGACCCTACGGTATTGGTAATGGCCAGCACCTTGGCGCCGGCGGCCCTGGCCTCGCGCACGGCGAACAGGGTGTCGGCGGTCTCGCCGGACTGCGAGATGGCCACCACCAGCGTGTCCCTGCTCATCAGTTTGGCGCGGGCCGAGAATTCCGAAGCGATGTCCGCCGAGGCCCGCAGGCCGAAATTCTCGAACAGGGCCCGCCCGACGAGGCAGGCGTGGTAGGCCGTGCCGCAGGCGATGAACTGCAGGCTGGAAAAGCCCTTCATGGCCGCGGCGGAAAGCCCGGTCTCCAGTTTCAGCACCTCGCCGCCCAGCGGCAGCAGCCGGCCGCGCAGCGTGTTCTCCACGGCCTCGGCCTGCTCGTGTATCTCCTTGAGCATGAAATGCTTGTAGCCGCCCTTTTCGGCCATGGTGGAATCCCACTGTATGGTCACGGCCTCCTTGGCGGTCTTCTTGCCCTGGAAGGTGTAAAAATCTATGCCGTCCTTCTTCACGGCGGCCATCTCCCCGTCGTTGAGGAAGATCACGCGCTTGGTGTACTTCAGGAAGGCGGACACGTCGGAAGCTATAAAGTTCTCGCCTTTGCCCAGGCCCACCACCAGCGGGCTGTGCATGCGGGCGGCCAGCACCATGGCCGGGCAGCGGGACCAGACCACGGACAGCGCGAAGGACCCCTTCAGGTCCCCCACGGCCTTGCGGAAAGCTTCGAAGAACACCGGTTCCAGCATGGCGGAGCGCACGGCCTTCTCCTGCACGTGGAGCCCTTTGAGCTTCTCTTCCAGCAGGTGGGCGATAACCTCGGTGTCGGTCTCGGACTTGAACTTATGGCCGCCGGCCAGCAGTTTTTCCTTCAGGTCCAGGTAATTCTCTATGATGCCGTTGTGCACCACCACCACCTGGCCGGAGCAGTCGGTATGCGGGTGGGCGTTGTCCTCCGACGGGGCGCCGTGCGTGGCCCAGCGGGTATGGCCCACGCCGGAATTCGCGCCCTTGGCCGGGTCTTCGGCCACCAGTTTGTCCAGCGCGTCCACGCGGCCGCTCACGCGGCGCAGGTAAAGCTCGTTCTTCGCGTCCACCACGGCGATGCCGCAGGAGTCGTAGCCGCGGTACTCCAGCCGCCGGAGCCCGTCTATGAGCACGTCCGTGGTCTTATTGTCGCCGATATAACCGGTTATTCCGCACATAGCTTACCTCGCGTAGTTTATGCGGCGGACGGCGCCCGGGCCGGCCCGGGGGCCGCCGTCGCGCCGTCCGCTGCGCCGCAGTTAGATTACTGTATCAGCCGCTTCATCTCTGAAACGGCGGTCTTGAGGCCCACGAACATAGCGCGCGAGATTATGGAGTAGCCGACATTGAGGCAGTCCATGCCCTCTATGCGGGCCACCGGCGCCACGTTGTAATAGTCCAGGCCGTGCCCGGCGTGCAGCTCCATCTTGAGCTCCTTCACCAGGAAGCCGGCCAGCTGCAGTTTTTCCAGTTCCTTGGCCTGCAGTTTCTTGCCCCAGGCTTCGGAATACTTGGCGGTGCACAGTTCTATGCTGTCGGCGCCCAGGTTGTGGGCGGCGCGGATGGCGCCCGGTTCCGGGTCGGTGAACAGGCTCACGGAAATACCGGAATTGGACAGGCTCTTTATGATCTTGCCCAGCTCGGTCTGTTTGCCTTCCAGCTTGAGGCCGCCCTGGGTGGTGACCTCCTTGGGGCTCTCGGGCACCAGGCAGACGGAATCGGGGCGCAGGCGCAGGGCGATCTTCTCCATCTCGGGCACCGCGGCCATCTCCAGGTGGATGAGGCCCTTGACGTCGTGGCGCACGCGCTCCACGTCGGAATCCTGGATGTGGCGGCGGTCCTGGCGCAGGTGCATCACCACCATGTCGCCGCCGGAGCTGTAGACCACCCGCGCGGCTTCCACGGTATCCGGGTTCTTCTCCCTGCGGGCCTGCCGCAGCGTGGCCACGTGGTCTATGTTGACTCCGAGTTTAATGTGTCTCATGAATGCCTCCCTGAAAATAAAACCCTGAAAACTATCTGGCCGCCAGCGCCCCGGAATGCTTCCGGTAATGCTCCAGCAGGTCGTCGGCGATGGCCTTTATCTTTGCCCGGCTCTCGCCTTCCACCAGCAGGCGCAGCAGCGGCTCGGTGCCTGAGTAGCGGATAAAGATGCGCCCGTTGCCCTTCAGGCCGCTCTCCAGCCTGGACAGCTTGTCGGCGAAACCGGGCACCGCCTTGAAGGCGGGTTTGCTGGTCACCTTCACCTTCTCCACCACCTGCGGGAAACGGCTCCAGTGCCGGCGGAACCAGCTGAAAGGCCGGCCCATGTCGCGCACCGCGGCCAGCGTCTGCAGGGCCGTCAGGATGCCGTCGCCCGTGGGGGCGAACTCGCGAAAAATGATATGGCCGCTGGTCTCGCCGCCCAGCTTCAGGTCTCCCCTCTCCATGGCGTCGGTCACGTTCTTGTCGCCCACCGGCACCTGGGCCACGCTTATGCCCTCGCTCTTCAGGTATTTCAGCAGGCCGTAATTGGACATGAAAGTGAGCGAAACGCCGTTGTTGGTGAGGCGGCGGCGGGCCTTCATGTACGGGGCGGTCATGGCTATCACGTCGTCGCCGTCCAGCTGGGCCCCTTTCTCGTCGGCGAACATGCAGCGGTCGGCGTCGCCGTCGAAGCTGATGCCGCAGAAGGCGCCCCATTTAGCGGCTTCTTTGGCCATTTTTTCGGTATGGAGCGCGCCGCAGCCCATATTGATGTTCTTGCCGTCGGGCTTGTCGCCTATCACTTTTACTTTGGCGCCCAGGTCGCGGAAGATGCGCGGGGCTATCTTGTAAGCCGCGCCGTTGGCGCAGTCCAGCAGGATCTTCAGGCCCTTCAGCGTGAAGCCGGGCGGCAGGGTGCACTTGAGGAAGTCCTCGTAGTCGCGGGTGAAATCTTTTTTATGCAGGCCGGGATGGGACGGGCGGAAAACCAGCGGCTTCCTGCCCAGCAGCAGGCGCTCCATCTTTCCCTCTATGGCGTCGTTGAGTTTGAGCCCGTCGCTGGAAAAGAACTTTATGCCGTTGAACTCGGGCGGGTTGTGGCTGGCGGAAATGACTATGCCGAAGTCCGCGTTCTCGCGTTTTACCAGGTAGGACACGGCCGGCGTGGGAATGATGCCCAGGTCCACCACCTTGAACCGGCTGGCCCCCAGCCCCTCCACCAGGTACTTCTTTATCAGCCGCCCGGAGGCGCGGGAATCCATGCCTATGAGCACTACCGGTTTGCCCAGGTGGCCTTTCTTCTTATATTTCGGCAGCACCAGGGAGGCCGCGTAGCCGATTTTGCGTATAAAGTCGGGAGTAAAGGGGTAGTCCCAGGTAATGCCGCGTATTCCATCCGTGCCGAAGAGTTTTCCCATTGAGCTCGTCCTGCTTTGAAAGCGGATAATATAATTTTATATTATATCATTACCGCAAGGGGCGAGGTAGGCCCCGGGCGCCTGGAAGGATGGCCGAGCGGTTTAAGGCGCCGGTCTTGAAAACCGGTGTACGGTTAATCCGTACCGTGGGTTCGAATCCCACTCCTTCCGCCAGTTATTCCTTGAAGTAAGCGGCGGGCGCTACATCCGCGGAAGCCCGCCGGCCCTCTGAGGAGGGGTTCAGCGAACGGGCCGCCGAAGGCGGCAGAGCGAGCGGCGAAGGGGAACGACGTTCCCCTTGCAGGGTGCGCGAAGCGCACAATTCAGTGTTCAGGCACCGGGCCCGCACCTTGTAAGGCCCGGCGGTTAATCCGCCCCGAGCGAAAGCGAGGGGTGCGACAGATGGAGAGGTGTGTGAGTGGTTGAAACAGCAGGTCTCGAAAACCTGTAAGGGTCAAACCTTCGAGGGTTCGAATCCCTCCCTCTCCGAATTTTTTCTTCGTAAAAAATTCTTTGTGTCCGGGAAGAAGCGCAGGATAACGTAGTCCACCCCGAACCATTTAAAGAAAGCCCCGCAAGGGGCTTTCTTTTTGGCGAGGAGAGGAGCGCGACATAATGATGTCGCGCGGGAGGGATTCGAAAGGCGGAGCCGCGAGGCCAGCTGGCCGCAGCGGCGAGCCGGGGTCGCGGGCACTGAGGCGCGACGGTGCCGAAGCGACCTATGACCGAATCCCTCCCTCTCCGAAGATTTCCGCTTTTTCCTTTTTAAGATCCTTGTCGTATTCGCAATCCACATTTGATTTTGTGAATTTCTGAAGGTGCAACACAATCCTGTGACTTATTGCCGGCTCGTGAACCTCAAAACTCATCAAGCTAGGGGTTTCTGCAAAAAACAGTTCAACTGTTTTTTTAACACACACAAAAAGCTCTTCCTTGCTGCTGTCGATATATACAAAGTTTGGCAGATAGTATCATTGGCTTTTTATTTAAGCCCCTTGGATTCCTTCAGTATGGCTTCAATTTCTGGCGCATTCGGAATATCGTTGCTCAACGGGAAGACCTGGTAGGATTTTACGGCAACCTGGCCTTTCTCATTACGATATAAGACGATTCGCCCCATATTTTGGAGATTCCCGCCGGACTGGACAATATTCGTGTCGCCAACCCTTATAGGCGTTTTAAGCAGTTCCTGTGAGTGTCCTGCAATTATCAGATCGATTTGAGGGAATTCCGCCGCAAGTCTTTTGCTTTCAGCAAGACCGGCATGAGCAAGAAGCACTAGAATATCAGCCTTTTTCCCCGCCTTTAACTCATCCTGCAATTTTCCGAACGCCAAGCGCTGGGCAAAATCTTCCGAATAAAGTGAAAATGTTTCTGGGTTGGCATAAGAAACAACTCTAACTTTTATGTCGCCTGCCGTTATGGTCTTTTCCATCATACCGGGCGCGGCGCCATTTAGCTTTACGTTCGAGGTTAATATAGGAAGTTTTTCATTATCTATGGCTTTAGCTAAATCACTATAAACCAGTTCCTGGTCACCAGCGGCAATTGCATCGTATTTCGCCGCAGCCATAGCCTTCAAAATTAATGCGGCCTGTGCGGCAGTAACCCCATAGGGAAGAAAATCGCCGGAATCCAATAAGATGGTGTGCTTGTAGCTGGAGGTTTGTTGTTTGAAGAGAGAAACCAATTTTATGAGGCCGCCATACGGGTGTTTATAGCAATTGCACGATTCCAAATAGCCATTTATAGAACCAGTAAAAAAAATCGCCACCTCACTGATCTTTTGCCATTGTTTGTTACTCAACCTAGCGATCTTATCCTCTAATGAAGCTTTTCTTTTGTCATCGTATGACTCGGAAACGTATTCAATGGTGCCAGTTGGAGAAATAATAAATATTTTGGGAACGACGACAAAGGCTCCGCGCATCAGGCCATACTTCTTTCCCATGGTTTTAGCTTTGGGGTCCCACAATACCGGGAATTGGATTTTTCTTTTTGAAACAAACCTTTCCAGTTTCTCCTTATCGCCATCAACGCCTACCAGGTACACGGCGACATTCCGGCCCTTAATCACCTCCGGCAGGTCGCTGATCTCTTTTTGGCAGCTATCGCACCAAGTGCCGAAAAAAGAAAGGATTACTGGTTTATCGTCTTGCAAGATATTGGAAAGTGAAACAGTTTTCCCATTAAGGTCCGGCAGTTCAAATTCTTGAGCCCACTCTCCTAGAACAAGACCTGAGGTAAGGCGCAATGGGGCAAACAGAAGCAATCCCGCCAAAACCCCTAGCGTGATATGGCTTTTACTATTTTTCTGCATGCGTCTTTTATCCCGCTGGAATTGGCCGATTCGCTTTCATATGAGGCGATTATCTTGCCGGTTTCCACATCAAGCACATTAACCGAGACATAGTATGTTCCCTCAAGTTTTGATAGAGACCCGACAAGCATTAGTTTGACATTAAGCAGTTTGCCCATCTCAGCAGCACATTCCTGTTCAGTACAACCACTATTCTGGAATTTCTGTTCGGCCAATACAGTATCCATATTGGCCCTGTCCATCACATTAAATAGGCCAACAGACACAAGCTCTGTCCTTAAAAAGTTGGCTACGATAGCCGCATCCGCCTGTGACACATTTTGGCCGGTAAATTCTGCGACGGCCATATCAGTCCCGCTAGATATTCTTACAGCCTTAGCTTTGGCCACTACTTTGGCATTCGGAACCCAAATATTCCCAAAAGTATCCTTGGCTTTAGCCCCGAAAGCAAATGAGACCCCCGCTTTATGAGTTGTGCCAAGATCCCCATAACTCAAAAAAGCATAATCGAAACGCGTTTTACCCAGCCCAAGACCTAAGCCGAAAGTCAGTCCCCCGAAGTCTTCCTTAAACCTCCACCCACTTCTTAATTTAACCGAGTCCGAAATTAAAACCTCTCCACCTGCATTGAGGCAGTTTCCGGCCTCGCCTTCTTTTTTAAAATCAGCTGCTAAAAGATATTTTTTTTTGCCATACGCAATACCGAACCTGGACACTTTTGCGACCTTGTATCCAAATATTGTGCCGCCATAATTCTGAGCGGCTGCCCCAATACGCCAGCCTCCCAGCCTATATATTGCTCCGGCGTCGTAGACAGTAGCCCTGGACGACTGATCAGCTATCTTCTCACTATAAGATTTAAACGAGACGCCTAAAGCCAAAGCCCCAAATCTATAAGCTGCCGTCACTGGGATAATACTCCCTTGGTAGCCAAAAGTGTCGCCTGTATCATTTCCAAGAGAATCGTAAACCGGCTCATCATTAGTTTTAAAAATGCTTGGGGACACATCGATAACCAGTTTTTTAAATGGATAGGTAAGGGCCACAGAATTTCCGCTGACATCCTGTAAATATACGTGGTGAACAAAAGAAATTTCTGGATGCTTAAAAAAAGCAATGCCTGCCGGGTTGTAATATGCACCAAAAGGCTCATCTGCTATCGCGGCGAAAGAATCACCCATGCCTCCGGCCCGGGCCGATACCGGCAATTTTAAAAAGACTCCGCTTTCCTGAGCTGTCAGCTGGCTTGTGAAACCTAAAAATAAGGCAGTTAGGAGGAAACCGCAAAAAATATCCTTTCTCATTTTTTAACTCCGATTTTCCTAACTTCTTTGCCACCTGGATAGACATAATGCAGGAAATACATGCCTGGCACAACATAACGTCCACTATCATCCTTGCCATCCCAGTCCTTCTGCATAATCCCAGTACCGGAATTCCCATCGAACAATGTTCTTATGTGTTTGCCCGACAAATCAAATATTCTCAATGACACGTTGCCCGCACGCGGGACATTGAAGGAAATTTTAGCGGTTCCTCCGGCTATGGGATTAAACAGATTATCTCCGAGAGTAATTTCAGATTTTCTCTGCGGTTTTTGCTCCGAAGATTCAAGTAAAGCAAAATTCAATAGTGTGTCGGCACTTGGAACTATCCCGATCTTTGTCACTGTCTGATAACCTGGGGCAGAGGCACGGACATCATAGGTCCCGGCAGGGAGATCAATTACATAATTTGATGAAGTTATAAAGTTGGCCACCACGTTCCCGTTCTGCAATGCTTCAACCGTATAATTCTGAATTGCCGTCACACCGTCATGTTTTGTTACTCTGCCGGAGAGGACACGACTGGAGAAAATAGCGGAAATTTCATCTGCGCTTAAACTCCTGTTATAAACCCTAACCTCATCAATTCTTACCTGCCCCGTTTGGGCTAATGCGTTCCCAATAATAATATCCGCGCTATTTGCAGAAGCACTGTAGACATCACTACCGGTAGAATAGCTGGAATTTAAGCCGCCATTTGTAAAAAAACTAAGAAAATATCCGCTTCCTGTGTAGGGAGAAAATGCTGCATGGGTCCAAGAATCAAGAGGGACTTCTTGCTGACTACTGTGCCATGACCCATCCGCTCCATGAAGATCGTGTTTGTATCTGACTTCAATAGGGTAATGCCATGAGTCTAGTGCCATAGCCCATCCCACAGCAGTGTATTTTGAAATAATACTGACAGGGTTTTGTGACGCAGGCTTTATCCAAGCCATGATGGTAAAATTATTTGTCAAATCAAAATGCGCGTCATTGGGGATAGTTACAATATCGCCAACCCCGGTGAAATTCAAGGCTGTTCCGGTTCTCCCTGTGGTCCAAGCTGCGCCCGCAATAACGCCATGGTGTCCATAGCCAGAGGAATCAAACGCTTTTGTGCCAGCACCCTCATTAAAGCGCCAGTAACCCACAAGACCAGGCAATGCTGGCGATAGATGAACATTCAAAACATCCTGATTCACAAACGAAACTGTGCCCATAAACCTGGCGTTATATCCGATAGAAGAAACAAAAACATCATAGGTGCCCGCAGTTAAGTTAATAATATAATCCCCGTTTGAATCCGCAGTAGCAGAGTATTGCTGCACACCGCCTGAATATATTTCCACTAGTGCGCCTGGAATAGGGATGCTGCTTGGCGACATGATTTTTCCGGAAATCGCCCATGCAGTTGTTGGCAGATTAGCACCTAAAACCACAATGGCGGCAATAAAATATTTTTTAAGCATATTCAGGTTTTCCAAGAACAGCAAAAAGTATTATCAAACCCGCTAACCTTCTTAATTATACTACTTACAAATACCAGCACATCCTTAAACAAGTTTTTTCGGGAATCTCAACAAATACCCCCATGCACCGGAACAAAGTTTATTAAACGCTAAATTGGGCTCCTTGTTAAAAGTATGGCAAGACAGGGTGACAAATGGATGTCACATTAAAAAATCCATTTTTAATTTAATTTAGGTGGGTTAACCTGCTGTATCATGATTGGGCGGGTGCAGCTCCCGCCGGTGGTTACAAATCAATCACACAAAAGACCACCGCGGCGGCCGCAGTAGCGGACGCCGAAGGCGGACCCGGTGTGGAGCAAAGCGAAACCCCGTGCGGCCAGCAGGCCGCGCATAGGAGGTTGCTGTAAGATGCCGCTTAACTTGGGAGCAGGTGCAAGGCGCGTTAGTGCCGCCGCCCTGCGAACCCGCCTTCTCGCGGCAAGGAGCAGTGCGGGGCCGCGCTTCGTGGCCACGCCTGCGACGACATCTCGCGGATAAGCTCGGGACTCCTTCGATAACACGGATCAAAGACGACACTTAGAGCGCTTCATCGGGGTTTTCGACAAAGAAAAGTCGAACTTTAGTGCGAAGACTCCGCCAGTTTTAAACGGCACCGAAAGACCCGCGAAAGCGGGTTCTTTCTTTTTCGAGCAGCGCCGGGATATTTTTTATACAATTCTGAACATGACCTCGAAAGCAAACATCCTGATCGTGGACGACGAAGCCCAGATAGCCGAAATGATCCTGGCCACCCTGCAGGCCAACGGCTATTCGGCCGCGGTCGCCTTCAACGGCAGCGAGGGCCTGAAGAAGGCCGCCGCGGAAAAATTCGACCTGGCCATCATGGACATCCAGATGCCGGAGATGGACGGCATCACCGCCCTGGGCGAGATAAAGAAGATAGACCCCGAGATAGAGGTCATCATAGCCACCGGCCACGGCACCATGGGCACGGCCATCCAGAGCATGCGCAAAGGCGCCTTCGACTACCTGCACAAACCCTTCGAACTGAAGGAACTGCTGAAGGTGGTGGAGCGCGCGGTGGAAAAGCGCAAGTTCAACGACATCGCCAAGGTGATCTTCTCCACTATCAAGCCCGAAGACCAGCTGCGCGTCATCATAGACGCCGTCACCCGCATCATGAAGGCCGACGAATCCATGCTGGTGCTGCCGGACGCCGAGGGCAAGCCCCGGGTGGCGGTCTCCAACGGCCTGGAGGACGAGGAAAGCCGCGCCTCCCGCCTGGAGATGTGCGCGCGCGTGACGTCGCAGCCGGAAGGCCCCCCAAAAGCCCTGCTGCTGGTGGAGAACCCCTCCATAGACAACAAGTTCGCCGGCATCAAGGGCCTGGAGAAGGTAAAGTTCTCCCTTTTCCTGCCGCTGGTGGAGGACAATAAGCCCGCGGGCCTCATAAACATCAACCGCGACGAGGAAGACGCCTACTTCACCGAGGACGACATGCAGCGGGCCCGCATTTTCGCCTCGCTGGTGAACCTCGCCATGCGCAATTCCAGCCTCTACCGCCAGCTGCAGGAGACGCAGTCCCAGCTTATCCAGGCGGAAAAGATGTCCGCCCTGGGCCAGCTGGCCGGCGGCCTCGCGCACGAGATCAACAACCCCCTCTCCGGCATCCTGGGCCTGACGCAGCTGGTCCTGGAAAGCCTGCCCAAGGACGGCCAGAACTACGCCGACCTCAAAGAGATAGAGAAGGCCGTCTTCCGCTGCAAGAAGATCATAGTTTCCCTGCTGTCCTTCTCCCGGCAGGAAAAGACCCGCATGGAACCGGTGAACATCAACGAGGCCATAGAGGAAACGCTTACCCTCTGCGCCCGCCAGATGGAACTCAAACACGTGAAGATAAACCGCCAGCTGACCCCCGGCCTGCCCATGGTCAACGCCGACTTTCAGCAGCTCATGCAGGTGTTCCTGAACCTGTTCACCAACGCCCGGGACGCCATGCCCGACGGAGGAGAACTGTCCATAGAGACCCGCCTGCTCAGGACCCCCGCCGGGGTCGAACTGCTCATGACCTCCATAACCGATACCGGCGCCGGCATCAGCCGCGACATCCTGGACAAGATATTCGACCCGTTCTTCACCACCAAGCCGGTGGGCAAGGGCACGGGCCTGGGCCTGTCGGTCTGCCTGGGCATCATCCACAAGCACAACGGCGCCATCAAGGCGCAGAGCGAGCCCGGCAGGGGCTCCACCTTCACCATCAGCCTGCCGGTGTGATATGGGAAAGAAGATCCTGATAATAGACGACGAAGCGCTGGTGCGCAATTACGTGCGGCGCGCGCTGGCCAGCCGCGGCTGGGCCGTGACCGAAATGGACAACGGCGCCTCCGCCCTTGAGCTGCTCAAGCGGGAAACCTTCAGCGTGGTCATCTGCGACCTGAAGATGCCGGACATGCGCGGCGAGGAAGTGGTAAAGCGCGTGCGCGAAATGCTGCCGGCCGTAAAGATCATAGTCATTACCGGGTCCGTCTCCAACATCACCAGCCCCATAGTCCCCGGCGTCAGCGTGGACGGCTTCCTTATAAAGCCCTTCGGCATAGACGAGATCCGCGACCTGGCCCAGAAAGTCCTGGAAAACTAAAGCCCGCGGGGGTAAAACCCGCGGGCCGCTGTTCCTTCGCCGAACCGGAGTTCAATGCAGGCCGCACTCGTCCGAGACGCGGCTCTCCTCTTCCATAAGGGCTATCACGGTGTTCATTTCCCCCGCGCTCAGCACGGGGACCGCGCCGCCGCGGTGAAAGGAATCCAGCAGCGCGTAGAAGCGCTGCTTGCCGCGCTCGTCGAGCATCTCCCCGCCGGGGTTGCGCTTGAGCCTGGAGGCGCTGAAGGCGGGGTCGCGCATCTGCAGCGCCCAGTACTTGGCCTTCGCCTCCACGGCGCCCATCTGCCTGACGGCCAGCAGCGCCTTGCGGGTATTGCAGGTCTCGGTGTTAAGGCTCTTGGGCGCGTCGCGGAAGTCCACGAAGGCGGGCTTTATCTCCTCTTCGCCGAACATGGCGGCCAGTTCGCGCAGGTCGGGCACGTCGAACTGGAACTCCGGGCGCTCGGGCAGGATGTCCCACTGGCGGTCGGTCTGCGCCTCCACGGTATGCAGCACGGCCCCGGTCAGGGGGTCTATCATCTTGGCTATTATCATAAGGTGTTCTTTAGTGCCGAAGATGGTCCCCACGATGATGGCGTCCGAAGGGTTGATCCTCCTGGGCGAGCCCTCGGGCGCCTCGTCGGTCACCCCGGAGGCGGACAGGCGGCGCTCCTCCAGCACCTTGTCGAGCTGCGAGCGCTCCAGCAGGTTCACCTTGCCGGAAGCCACCAGGCCCGACAGCAGTTTTTCAGAGATGTAGTCGCTCTCCTCCCGGGAGGTCCTGGCCTTGCGGGAGAAGCCTATCACGGCCACGTTCTTCACTTTCTTGTTGGTGGAGTACTTGGCGAAGTCGTTCGCCATTTTCCGGTAGACGTCCTCGGCGGCCTGGGAGGAGGTGGCACACAGCAGAAGCGCGGCGGCGGCGGCCAAGGTCAGTTTGAAAGCTGGCGTCATCCTTTTCATAACCCCTCCTCTTACTTCACTGATAGTCTACAGCACGGGGGGTATTGAAAAGGACAAAAAAACGTCAAATTTTAGTCAAATTTATAGCCGTGTCCTGTTACGCTGGTTATATGGGCGCCTATGTCGGCGCCCAGTTTCTTGCGCAGGGAGGACACGTGCACGCCCACGGTATGCGGGTCGTTGTAGCTGGCCGGGTCGTAGCCCCACACCGTCTCCAGCAGGTACGGCACCGACAGCAGCCGGCCCTCTTCGGTTATCAGGGCCATCAGCAGGTCGAATTCCTTGCGGGTAAGGTTCACCATGGAATTCTTTATGGCCACGCTGCGCGCGGCGGGGTCTATCACCATGCCCAGTTTTTTTATCTTCTCGGTCTTGGCGGCCACGCCCTCGTAGCGCTTCATCACGGCTTTCATCTTGGCCAGCAGCACCGGGAAAGAGAACGGCTTTATCACGTAGTCGTCGGCGCCCTTGTTGTAGCCGGCCAGGATATCCTCTTCGCTGATCTTGCGGCCGGACACGATGATGACCGGGATGCAGGAAAAACCCTCGGTCTCCTTGAGGGCCTTGCACAGGGCGAAGCCGTCCAGGCCCTTCATCTCCACGTCCGTCACTACCAGGTCAGGCCCGAAATCCTTCACCATGGCCACGGCCTCGGCGCCGTTGTCGGCGGCGGCGACGTTAAAGCCCTGCCCCTCCAGATACCTGCGGGTGGAATTGAGCACCAGTTTGTCGTCGTCGACCAGGAGTATTTTTTTGAACATGTTGGGACCTTTCGCGCCAGCCGGCGGCGCGGGCCGCCGCACCGCCTGCTTACGATTCTATTATATTTTGCGCGGCCCTGGCCCGGCCCGCCATAGCGCCTGGGCAATTTTGATATACTTGAACCAATGGGAACTCCGACGACAACTCCGCCCGCGGGAACGCCCGGCGCTTTCTGCCCGGTCTGCCTTGCCCCCGGCCCCCACCGGGAGCTTTTAACCCATACCGACCCTTTCGGCGGCGGGGTTTACCTCCTGCGCTCCTGCGCCGCCTGCGGCGCGGATTTTTCCGACCCCATGAAAAATCCGGGGCCGGAGTGGTACGCTGCCGCGGCCCCGGCCTGGACCCCCTCCGTTCCCTCCCCCATCCCCTCCTGGCGCCTCAGGGAACTCTCGCGCCTGCGGGCCGCCAAACCCGGCGCCGCCAGCTTGCTGGAGGTGGGCTGTTCCGACGGGGCTTTCCTGCTGGCCGCCCGCGCGGCAGGCTTCACGGTCTCGGGGGTGGACTTCGACGCGGCCGCCACCGCCAGGGCCAGGGCGGCCGGGCTGGAAGCCGTCACCACGGCTTCCTTCGAAACTTTCGCCGCCGGCGCTCCCGGGAAATTCGACGTCATAGTTTTTTTCCAGACGCTGGAGCACCTCAGCGCCCCGCGCGCCTTCCTGGCCCAGGTCGCCTCGCTGCTTAATCCCGGCGGCCTCGTCTTCTTCGACATCCCCGACGCCGGCAGGCCCCTGCCTTCCGGCTCCGGCCTTATCGACCTGCCCCCTCACCACCTTACGCGCTGGCGCGCCGTCACGGTCCGGAAGTTCCTGGAGGCCGGAGGTTTCGAACCGCTGGCCCTGGGTTCCGCGGTGGACCGCCTCCTCTTGCGCGACGCCGCCGGCTCCGCCCTGGCCGCCGCCCTGGGCAGGTTTAAGCGCGCGCTGACCCGGCCCGCCGCCGCGGCCGCCGCCGGCCCTGCCGCACCGCCGCCTCCCTCCGCCGTGCCTTCCGCGGCCTTTCGCGTCTTCGACTTCTGCTACCGCCGCCTGGCGGCGCCGCTGCTGGCCCCTGTTTTCTTTTTCTGGGCGCTGCTGCTCAAGGCCCGGGGCCGCGGCTTCTACCTCTGCTGCCGCGCCGTGCTGCGCCGGCCCGCGGCTTAGCCCCGTCCCAACCCATTTTTAGTATACTTTTACCGGATTATGAGCGCCGGCCGCACTATTTTCAAGAATTTCCTCTCTCTGACCTTCTCCAACGCCGTTTCCAGGGCTTCAGGGCTCATCACCGTCATCTACCTGGCCCGCGTGCTGGGCCCGGCCGAATTCGGCAAGATGAATTTCGCCATGGCGCTGACCGGCTACTTCGCCACCCTGGCGCACCTGGGGCTGGGCACCATAGGCATCCGGGAGCTGGCCCAGGCGCCCGGCGACAGGGACCTCTGCGTCAGCCGTATCCTCAGCCTCAAGGTCCTGCTGGGCACGGGGGCCTTCGCGCTGCTCTGCCTGGTCACGCTCCTGCTCAAAGAGCCTTCCGACGTAAAGTGGCTGGTGGTCTTTTACGGCCTCACCATGTTCACCACCAACGTCCTCTCCTTCGACTGGGTCTTCCAGGGCATAGAGAAGATGGAGTACCTGGGCTTCGCCGGCGCCGCGCAGGGCGTGGCCTACCTGGCCGCCATAGCCCTTTCCATAAAAGGCAGCGGCGATCTCCTGCTCATCCCGTGGCTGCTGCTGGGCGCCCAGGCCTGCGCCGTGGCCTTCATGTGGCTCGCCTACCGGCGCCTCTTTCCCGGGTCGGGCCTGCGGTTCGTGCGGCCGGAGAACCTGGAGAAGCTCCGCCAGGCGCTGCCCATAGCGCTCTGGGGCATCCTCACCGTCATCATCCTCAATTCAGGCATTACCATCCTGGGCTTCCTGCGCCCGCCCGGGGAAGTAGGCTACTTTTCGGCCGCCTACAAAGTCACCTGGATAATAGTGGAGACGCTGATAGCCTACATAGCCGCCGTCTTCCCCTCCATGGCCAAGCACCACGCCCTCTCGCCCGAAAAGTTCAGCGCCGTGCTGGACCGCACGCTCAAGCTGGCCACGCTGTTCTGCCTGCCGGCCATGGCCGGTCTTTACATGCTGTCGGTGCCCGTCACCGCGCTGGTCTACGGCAGCAAGTTCGGCGAGGCCGCCTCTATCCTGGCCTTCCTGGCGGTACTGCCGTACCTCATCTTCATCACCAACCTCTACTCCCACGCGCTGATAGCCGCCCACCGCCAGAACAAGGTGCTTAAGCTCAGCGCCATCCAGGCCGCCCTGGTAGTACTGCTCAACCTGGCGCTCATCCCCGCCTATGGGGCCAAGGGACTGGCGGCCGCGGCCATAATAGCCACCGCCGTCTGCAACTACCTCTACCGCCTGGAAACCGGCCGGTTCGCCAAACTGGGCAGGTTCCGCCCCTACAAGCCGCTCCTGGCCACCGCGCTGATGGCCGGGGCGCTGCGCCTGGCCGCCGGCCAGGGCCTGCTGGTCACGGTACCGCTGGGCGTTGTCGTGTACGCGGCCGCCATCCTGCTCTTGCGGGAAGTGACCCTGGAAGAACTGCGCGGGCTGCGGACTTTGTTCAGGCCCGAAGCGCAAGGCAGGGAACGATGAAAAAATTTTCCGTGATCATCGGCACCTACAACTACGGCCGCTTCATAGAAGAGGCCGTGGACAGCGTGCTGGCCCAGGACGTGCCGGCCGGCCAGGTGGAGCTTATAGTGGTGGACGACGGCTCCACCGACGACACCCAGCTGCGCCTGGCCAAATACGGCCGCGCCCTGAAATACCTGCACCAGGAGAATTCCGGCCAGGCCAGCGCCTTCAATTCCGGCCTGGCCGAAGCTTCCGGCGAATTCGTCTGCCTGCTGGACGCCGACGACGCCTGGAAGCCGGAAAAGCTGCGCCTGACCGCGGCCGCTTTCGAAGAAGCCTCGGACATCGGCATGGTGCAGCATTTCATGATGGACGTGAACCCGGAAGGCAAGCCGCTCACCCAGCAGTTCGGCGAGCGCCCGGCCTTCTACACCCTGCGCGACCTGCTGGCCGGCAGGGCGGCCTTCACCGGCACCAGCGGCCTGGCCTTCAGGCGCTCTTTCCTCGACAAGGTCCTCCCGGTGCCCGCCGGCCTTTTTTACTGCGCCGACGAATACCTCTACCTCAACATCCTTTTCCACTCCCGGGTGCGCTCGCTCAACACGGTGCTGGGGTTCAAGAAGATCCACGGGGCCAACTGGTTCGCCGGCACCATGGAAGACACCCGCCGGCTGGGCAACTACGTCAAGGTAAAGGCGCTCATCCTGCACGATTTCAAAGCGCGCCTCAGGAAAGAAGGCCTGAAACTCGAAGGCACGGCCATGCCGCTGCCGCTGGAACTGGCCAAGGCCCGCGTGCTCTATTACGCCCGGCGCGGCCAGCGCCGCGAGGCGCTCCGGACCATTTACGACGAGGTCCTCTTCGGGCCTACCGCGGGGCGCCGTTTGTTCCACGCCGTCACGCTGGCCGTGTCGGCGCTGAGCCCGGCCCTGTACCTGAAACTTCACGCGTTCTACGCGGCCCTCCGGACCGGCCGCCGCGCCGGAGGAACGGCCCGCGGCTGACGCCACGCCATGAAACCACTCGTAAGCGCCATCATCATCAACCATAATTACGCGCCCTACCTGCCGCAGGCGGTAGAGAGCGTGCTGGCCCAGGACCTGCCCGCGGGCCAGCTGGAGGTCATAGTGGTGGACGGCGCCTCCACGGACAATTCCCGCGAGGTACTCAAACCGTATCTCGACAGGATCCGGCTGGTGGAAAAACCCTATGACGGCATGGTAAGTTCCTGCAACTGGGGCCTGCGCGAGGCGCGCGGCGACTGGGCGGCCTTCCTGGAATCCGACGATTTCTGGCGCGCGGACAAGCTTAAACGCACCCTCTCCCACCCGCTGTTCGGCAAGGGGCCGGCGCTCTTCCAGCACTGGATGCTGCAGGTGGACAAAGCGGGCGCGCCGCTGCCCGGCTACGACTATCCCGCCGGACCCGAAAGTTTCGACTTCCTGGACACCGTGCGCGGCCTGCCCTACGCCGGCACCAGCTGCATCCTCATGAAAACAGACGCCATAAAGCCGTACCTGCCTTTTCCCGAGGACATCCTTTACGGCGCCGACGCTTTCCTGCGGTGGATAGCGGCCGCCAGGGGCCCCATCGTCAATATACCGGAGACGCTGGCCTTCAGGCGCATCCACGGGGCCAACCTGTTCGGGGAGCAGATCTACGGCGACCCGGTGCGGGCGGCCAACGCGGCCGCCGTCAGCGGCACCATGATGAACTTTCTCGACGAGGTCTGCCGGCGCGAAGGCCTTACCCTGCCGCCGCCGGTGCGCCGCCACCTGAAGGCCGAACATCTTAAGCTGGTCATGGCGGACAGCGCCCACAAGGGCCGGCTTGGCCCGGCCCTGCGCGCCTGGGCGGCTTTCGCGGCCAACGGCGGCCCAGCCCCCCTGGCCCTGGCGCGGAGCGCCGCGGCCCTGCTGCTGGCGTCCTGCCCGCCGCTCTACCTCAAAGCGCAGGCCCTGGCGGCGGCGCTGCGCAGGAGGTCCTGACCATGGCCCCGCTGTTCACCGTCATCATCCCCGCCTATAACCGCGCGGAGCTGCTGCGCCTTACGCTCAAAAGCCTGGCCGCGCAGACCTTTACTGACTACGAAGCCTTCATAATAGACGACGGCTCCACCGACGCCACCCCGGAAGTCTTCGAGCAGTTCAAGGGCCAGAGCAACTGGCACTTCGTCCGTTTCGAGACCAACCGCCGGCAGGGCGGCTGCCGCAACTACGCCCTGGAGCGCGCCGCCGGCGACTACGCCACCTTCCTGGACGCGGACGACCTCTGGCTGCCGCGGCGTCTGGAAAAGTTCGCGGAACTGGCAAAGCGCAATCCCGCGGCCGGCTTCCTTTTTTCCAACGGCTATATCCTGCGCGACGGGCGCCTGACGGGCAAATTTTTCGACGAGAACCGGGCCGTGCCGCGCGGCAAGCTCCCCCCCTACATGGCCATCTCGGACAAGTGGCTGCCCTACGTCACCACCAACGTGGCCTTCAAGCGGGCCGCGCTGGAAAAAACAGGCTACTTCCGCCAGGACCTCAGCCACCTGGAGGACATGGAACTTTATGTGAAGATCCTGCGGGATTGGGAAGCAGATTTCATCGCGGAACCGCTGTCGGTCTACCGCATACACTCGCTCACCTCCAGCCCGGCCAGCCTCACCCTCAAGTGGGACGACGGCATAGCGGATTTCCACGAGGCGCTCAAGACCGCCGCCCCGGAGCCGGCGGCCGAGCGCGAGCTGAAGGATTACGTTTACCTGCGCCAGGCGGAAGTCTACCTCAAGAACCTGCAGCCGGCCAAGGCCAGGGAGTACCTGCGCAAAACCACCGCCCGCGGCGGCCCCTTCTTCAAACTTTTCGCCGGCTCGCTGCTGCCCGTGCCGGCGCTGTCCCTCCTGCGCCGGCTCTACGCCCTGAAAAGAAAAGCGGCGCCCTCTCCGGACGCCGCCATGGCCCTGGCCGAAGCCTGGGTCAAAGAACTGGAAACTTCCCGCTGATCACTTCCCGTTGTAGGCTTCGTTGAGCCGCGCCGGGGAAACCACCTTAAAGCCGTTCTCGGCCAGCCAGCGCACCAGCCGCTTGGAGGCCGTGCGGCTCTGCGCGTGGATGTCGTGCATCAGCACTATGCCCTTGCCGCGCTGCCGTATGAGCGAGATGGTCTTTTCAAAAAGAACGTCGGGGTCCTTGGTGGACCAGTCCAGCGTGTCTATGGTCCAGCCCACGGGGATAAGGCCGTGCTCGGAATGCAGCGCCGCCAGCGCCTCCGGGGTAATGATGCCGTAAGGCGGACGGAAAAGGGTGGGCTTTTGGCCGGAAGCGGTCTCTATGGAGGCGGCTACGCCTCCCAGCTGTTCCACTATCTTCTCGGTGGAGAGCGCGGTAAAAGGTTTGCCGGACTCGGTGGCGTGGTGGTAGCCGTGCACGGCTATCTCGTGCCCGTCCGCGGCGGTCTTTTTCACCAGCTCTTTGCCGTTGGGCCCCATCTTGGAACCCAGCACGAAAAAGATGGAATCCGCTCCGGCGGCCCGCATGGCGCCGGAAACCTCCTCGGTCAGCGGCCCCGGGCCGTCGTCGAAAGTGAGGATGACCTCGCCTTTGGCGAGGAAGCCGTCGTACTGCACCAGGAACGGCACGTTGTTCTTGACGTAGTTGATCTGGCAGTAGCCCTGTTTCACCGGCACGCCGCGGCTGTCGCGTTCTTCCGGACCGTTGAACCCGAACAGGTCGCTGATCTCACTTAGGACTTTCCAGGAGATAGCCGCCTTGTTATGCGCGGCCGTAATGCGGTCCAGCGCCTCACGAGAGATCCCGGCTTCGCGGTTTATGCGCGCGCCGGTCAGTTCCAGACGCTCCCGAAGGTATTTACCGGCCGCGGAAGCCTCAATAAAAGTCTGGCTGTCCTGCGGCGAAAGGTAGGCCAACTCTGAATAGGTCTCGAGGGCCGAGTAATAATCCAGGTATTCCTTCACCATGTACTGGCGGTCCGGCACCGGGCTGGGGACCGCCGGGACCTCTACGGAAGCGGGGTCCCGCGGCAGGCGCAGGGAGGTATCGGCGGCGGAAGTTAAGGACGGGACGGCGAGCAGGCAGGCGAAAAGGGATATTAGCTTGGTCATCACAGCTCCTGATAATTAAGATACTTATATTATGGCAGCTATGAGGGTGGCTGGATAAGAGCCAAAAGGGCAGGAAAACGGTGTTATTGGACCTAGGCGCTAAGGTACCGGAGGGTCCTAGATGTTGCTGGTGACGAAATACCAGATGAGCAGCGCCACTATGAGCGAGAGCAGTTTTATCTGCCAGTTGCGGGTAAAAAGTTCCTGTAGGTTCATGGGCTGGTCCTAAGCCTGCGGGGGCTGCTGCGGCGGCTGGGCCGGGGGCTGGGCGGGAGCCGGCGCGGCCTCCGGGCGCTGCGCCTTGCGCAGCAGGGTCTTTTCGGCCTTGGAGCGGTAGAGCTGGTAGAGCATGGCTTCCAGGTCCTTGGGATCGGCGTGCTGCTGCAGCTTGCCGTTGCGCGCCACGGAGATCATGCCCGTCTCCTCGGAAACGGTGATGATGATGGCGTCGGCCGCCTCGCTCAGGCCGAGAGCCGCGCGGTGGCGCATGCCCAGGATCTTGGAGAGTTCCTGCTGCTCGGTCAGCGGCAGGATGCAGCCGGCCGCCACCAGGCGGTTATTGGCGATCACGGCGGCCCCGTCGTGCAGCATGGTATTGTCGTGAAAAACGGTCTGCAGCAGTTCCTTGGAAACCTCGCCGTTGATGCGCACGCCGGTCTCCACTATGTCTCGCAGGGCCATGTCCTGCTCCAGCACTATCAGCATGCCCATCTTTTCGGCGGAGGCGGAGCGCACGGCCTCCATCATCTCGCCTATAAAGCGGTATTCCTGGGACACCATCACGCGGCCCAGCGGGTTGGAGCCGATGTTGGCCAGGGCGAAACGGATCTCCGGCTGGAAAACCACGATCAAAAGCAGGATACCGGCCAGCCAGAACTGCTGCATCAGCCAGACGGTGGCCGACAGGTGCATGGCCTGGGCGATGGCGGTGATGACGGCAAGGATGAACACGCCCCAGATGACCTGCATGGCGCGCGTGCCCTTGAGCAGCAGGATAAGCCTGTAGACTATGTAGTAAACGGCCAGTATGTCGGCCAGGTCACGGATATATTTGAGGTACAATTTTCCCCCGTCCTCAGGCCGCTTTCGCGGCCGCCATCAGCGAATCTATCTCGGCCGCGTCCACCACCTCGTTCTCTATCAGGCGGTTGGCTATGGCGTCTAGCGCCTTGCGGTTGCCGGTCAGCGCGGCCTTGGCCTTCATGTAGGCGTCGCTGACTATGCGCTTTATCTCCTCGTCCACTATGCGGGCCGTTTCGTTGGAATAGCCCGCCTGCCGCATGATGTCGCGGCCGAGGAACACCTCTGACTCTTCCTTCTTGAGCGACAGCTGTCCTATCTTCTCGCTCATGCCGAACTCCAGCACCATCTTCTGCGCGTAATTGGTCACCTTGGCCAGGTCGTCGTGCGCGCCGGTGGTGATCTCGCCTATGGCGATCTCTTCGGCGGCGCGGCCGCCCAGCAGCACGCAGAGGCGATTGAGGATCTCGGTCTTGGAGGTCAGGTACTTGTCCTCCAACGGCATCTGGAGCGTGTAGCCCAGGGCCGGGCCGCGCGGGATGATGGTGACCTTGTGCACCGGGTCGCAGCCCGGAAGGGTCTTGGCCACCAGGGTGTGGCCGGCCTCGTGGTAGGCCACCACGCGCTTTTCGGCGTCGGAAATTATTCTGGACTTGCGCTGGGGGCCGGCTATGTTCTTCTCTATGGCCTCTTCCAGGTCCCTGAGGTCCACGGACTTCTGCTCCTTCTTGGCGGCTATGATGGCGCCCTCGTTGACGATGTTGGCCAGGTCCGCGCCGGTGAACCCGGGGGTATGGCGGGCTATCACGTTCAGGTCGGTCCCCTCGGTCAGCTTGATCTTCTTGGCGTGCACGTTAAGGATGTCCAGGCGGCCCTTGATATCCGGCACGGGCACGTTGATGCGCCTGTCGAAGCGGCCGGGCCGCAGCAGGGCGGTATCCAGCACGTCGGGGCGGTTGGTGGCGCCTATCAGGATTATGCCTTCCTTGGACTCGAAGCCGTCCAGCTCCACCAGCATCTGGTTCAGGGTCTGTTCGCGCTCGTCGTGACCGCCGCCTATGCCGGCAAAACGCGACCGGCCCACGGCATCCAGCTCGTCCAGGAAAATTATAGCCGGGGCCGATTTTTTCGCCCGCTCGAACAGGTCGCGCACGCGGCTGGCGCCCACGCCCACGAACATCTCCACGAACTCGGAGCCGGAGGAGGTGAAGAACGGTACGCCGGCCTCGCCGGCCACCGCGCGCGCCAGCAGCGTCTTGCCGGTGCCGGGAGGGCCGTACAGCAGCACGCCCTTGGGCAGTTCGCCGCCCAGCGTCTGGTACTTCTTTGGATTCTTGAGGTAATCCACTATGTCTTTAAGTTCTTCCTTGGTCTCGTCGCAGCCCGCTACGTCCTTGAAGGTGACCTTCTGCTTCTTCATGTCCTGCTGCTTGGCCTTGGATTTACCGAAGTTCATGGCCTGCTTGCCGCCCATCTGGGCCTGGCGGATGAACAGGAACCACCACAGGAAGATGAACAGCACTATCCAGCCGACGTTGAGGATGAGCGTGGCGATCCAGCCGCGGTCGGCTTCGGCCGCGAAATTGGTCACCCCGGCGGTCTCCATGTCCTCTATGAGCTTGGGATCGGCCAGCGGGATCGTGCGGAACGCCACGGCCTTGTCGCCCTCTTTCACCTCGCCGCGGATGAGGTCCTGGCGCACCGAAACCTTGGTGATGGCCTTGTCGCGCAGCTTGGCCTTGAACTCGGAATAGGGGATCTGCTTTTCGCGCTCCACGCCTTTCATGTTCTGATACACCGCTACGAACAGGGTGAACGCGAGGAACCAGAACAGCAGCTGCCTAAAATTCTTTTTCAGAGGCATTATTGTTTCCCTTCGATGACTTCTTTCTTCAGCACCCCGACGTACGGGAGGCTGCGGTAAATACCGTTATAGTCCAGGCCGTAGCCTACCACGAACTTGTCCGCGATGGTAAAGCCGGTATACTTTATGGGCACCTGCGCCCGGCGGCGGCTGGGCTTATCCAGCAGCGTGCAGACGGCGAGCGACTTGGGCCGGCGCGTGCCCAGGTTCTTGAGCATGTAGTCCATCGTCAGCCCGGAATCCACGATGTCCTCCACTATCAGCACGTCGCAGTCCTCTATGCTTTCCTTAAGGTCCAGGAGAATGCGCACCACGCCGGTGGAGTGGGCGCCGGAATACGAGGACAGCATCATGAAATCCATGCGCACGTCGGTGGTGATGTGGCGGGCCAGGTCCGTCATGAAGAAGACGCAGCCCTTGAGCACGCCCACCAGCGTCAGGCAGCGCCCTTCATAATCCCTGGAAATACGCTCTCCCAGCTTCTTGATGCCGGCATCGAGCTCTTCCTGCGAGATCAGGATCTCCTGGAGGTCCTTATGCATGTGTATATTTTAGATTTTTTGGAGACTTTTTCCTATGGAAAAAGAAGGAGGCCGGGGCGCGGGCCCCGGCCTCCAGCCAGCTGCCGGAACTTACCTCCGGAGCGGTATCCGGGCGGAGGGCGCGGCCGGGCGGCCCAGCTGCGCGTAGAAGTACTGGGAAACCACGCTGGACAGCCAGCCGGGCTTCTGGCCCAGGTCGGCGGAATTCGTCACCTTGCGGGCGTTCTTTATGTCGTTGGCGAAGGCCGCGTCCAGCTGGGCCACGGCGGCGCGGTCCAGCACGTTCACGTTCACTTCGGTATCGTAACGCTCGCCGCGGGGGTGCAGGTTATAGGAGCCGATGTCGGCGAACAGGCCGTCCACGGTCATGAACTTGGAGTGCACGGTGTCGCCGGGGGCGCGCAGGCCGTTGTAGAGGTAGATGTTGGCGCCGGCTTCGGCCAGGGGGATGAGGCACTTGTACATGCCGTCCACTATCACCAGGCCCTCGGGGTCTATGCTCTCCTTGGAATTGGTCAGGATGTTCACTTCCACGCCGCGGGCGCGGGCGTCAAGCACGGCCTGGGTCACCACGGGCAGGGACACGAAGTAGGCGTTCTCGATGTTGATGCGGGTGGTGGCGGCGTACATCGCCTTGATGATGCTGACGAGAATGTTGGAATCGTTCGGGGGGTTCTGCATGACGGTGGCCACGCGGGCGCTGCCGCCCTCGAAAGGCATCCCGGTAACGGGGGCGCCTATGGGCGTGAGGCCCTCCCTGGCGGCCTTGGCGTTCCACACGTCCACGAGCAGCTTGCGGGCGTCGAGCACGGCCGGGCCGGAGTAGACCACGTCGGTGTCGCGCCACAGGATGGTACCGCCCTTATGGGAGTACACGTCGCCGAAATTCATCCCGCCGGCGACGGCGTACTGGTCGTCGGCTATCATCACCTTCACATGCCAGATATCGTTGGCGCGGGCCTCGGTGTGCGCCAGGATCTCTATGCCGGCGTCCTTCATCATCTTCACTACCCGCTTGCCGTGGCCGGCCAGGATCTTCTTGTCCAGGATCACTTTCACGTCCACGCCCTCGCGCTTCTTGGCTATGAGCATCTGGGCGGCCTGGTAGCCGGTGGTGTCGTCGTAGAAAGCCCAGGTGGAGATGAGCAGGCTTTTCTTGGCGCTGCGGATCAGGGCGTCCTTCACCTCGAAGGAGGCAGGGCCGTTGATAAGGAAGCGGGCGGAATTACCGGCGTAGAAGCGGCCGTTGGTGGCCTGCTCGTACTCGCGGATAAAGCCCTCATCGCTGAACAGCGAAGGCTGGCCGGCGCGGCGGGCGGGGAAGGCCCGGGACTGAGACAGCTTCATCACGCGGTCGGAGATGGCTTCGAAAGTGGGAGTATTGGTCCACGGCACATTGTCGTTGACCTGGGCGCCCAGGGCGTACCAGACCGTGACCGCGGTGCCGGAGTAGGATACCGGCTCGGCTCCGGCGAATTCCTGGGGCACGCCTACCTGCTCCGCTTTCGGGGCCGGGATAGGGGACGCTTTTACGGAGTCCAGGTCGATACCCAGCGCGGCGGCTTCGGCGCCGAGGCTTTCCAGGGCGGCATTGCCGCGGGAAGTCTGGGCGACGCAGAGACCGGGGATAAGAGCACAGGAAACCAGGATCGAGAGCGCGAGTTTTTTGTTTGCCATGCCTATAGTATACGGTGCCGCCGGCTTTTCTTAAAGGGCCGGAAAGGACCCTTTAGGTACAAAAAAAGGCCCAGACAAATCTGGGCCCTTGGGGCAATAAAAACCGGCATCTGCTAATGTACCCGCGCGCGCGTAAACATTTAAACCCGCCCGCGTTTATAATATAGATATCTATATTATTAGAATTTGCCTCATGAACTGAGGTTTCGCCTTGTATCAAGGCTTAGCCTCGTATAGGGATCTCTAGTCCAGGTCCCAGGGGTTCTCGGGCCGGGACTTGTCCCCGGACTCCTCGATGCGCTTCTTTTCGGCCTCGAACTTGGCCTCCAGTTCCTTTTTTTTCTCCTCCAGGGATTTGCCCGCATTGGAAAAATAGTCGTCCAGGCGGCTTTTGTCGGCCTGCATCTTCTTCATGGCCTCCTGCATCAGGTCGCCGCCAGGCTGTTTGGGCTGCGGCTTATCCCAGTGCCTGAGCACCTTTCCGCTGCGCTTATCCACTTCTATGCGCGCCTTGCAGCAGGGACAGTCGATCAAAAAAGTTCCATCAGCCATTTTTCCTCCTACTTCACTCCCCAGAGCGGGTGCTGCTGCGGCAGCGCCTTCACGTGCCTGAGTTTTTCGGCCGCCAGGCAGCAGGCCTCCCTTACGAATTTCTCCGATGGCGGCCGCACCGCGCCGCGGCGGGTGGCCGGCTGTATGAAGAACGGCACGTCGCCCCCGGCCGCGGCTGCCAGCCCGACGGCCTTTTCCAGTTCCGCCAGCCCGGCGGCGGAAGTCGCCACGACTTTGATAAAGGTCTTCTCCGGGGCCACGGCCAGGAATTTCCGGTGCTCCACCCAGCGCGCCCGCTGCCCGGTGGCGGACGGCAGCTTTATGTCCATGGCTATCACGTCCACCAGCCGCGCCGTCGCGGCCAGCTCCCGGTAAAGGACGCCGTTGGTCTCCAGGTGGAGGCGCAGACCGGCCCGCTTAAGCCGCGGGGCAAGGGCTTTTATGAAGCGCCAGCGCAGCAGCGGCTCGCCGCCGGTCAGGGAGACGTTCTCGGCCTTTTCCGCGCGCGCCAGTTTCAGCACCGCGGCGGCGGCTTCCGGCACCGTCAGCGTCACGGCCGCGGCGCCTTCCAGCGCGGCCGGCTCGTCGCAGTAGCGGCAGTCCAGGTTGCAGCCGGCGAAGCGCAGGAACACCTGCTTCTGCCCGGCATAAAGCCCCTCGCCCTGCAGCGAGCAGAAGATCTCGGAGACGGGGGCCGTAAGTCGCTTCATCGGGGATGGGTCAAAGCGCCGGGTCTTTCAGTCCGGCGTCGGCGAAGCCTTTGGCGCGCAGCTTGCAGGAATCGCAATGCCCGCAGGGTTTTTTCCCGCCGCTGTAGCAGGACCAGGTAAGTTCCAGCGGGGCGTTCAGTTTTACGCCCAGGCGGGCGATGCCGGCCTTGCTGAGCTTTATGAGCGGGGTCAGGATCTTTATGGGGCGGCCCTTAGCGCCGCGGCGCGTGCCGTACGCGGCGGCCTTCTGCAGCGCGCGGTAGAATTCGGGGCGGCAGTCAGGGTAGCCTGAATAATCCACCACGTTGGGCCCCAGCACTATGGCCTCGGCTCCGGCGGCGTCGGCCAGGGAAAAACCCACCGAGGCGAAAACGAGGTTGCGGCCGGGCACGTAGGTGGAGGGGATCTCCCCCTTCCGGCCTATCCTGGAAATTTTCACGTCGGGCAGCTTCAGTGCCTTGTTTACCAGGGAACAGCTTTCGAACCAGGGAAAGTTTAGTTCTATCTCGTGCAGTTTCACCCGGAGGCGGCGGGCTATGGCCCGGGCCGCCGCGTTCTCGCGGCCATGGCGCTGCCCGTAATCAAAAGAGACGGCCAGGCACTCGTAGCCCCTGGCAAGCGCCCAGCACAGCGCCGTCGTGGAATCCAGCCCCCCCGAAAACAGCACTACGGCTTTCTTTTTCATGCGGCGTTCTCCACCAGCCCGGCCCCGGCCTTGAACCGGATGCGGGGCACGGCCTGCATATGCCCCTTGCGCAGCACCAGCTCCATGTCGCGCTTGCCCGTTTCGGGGCGGAAGGCCATGAAATCCAGCACGCGGCCGCTGGCGTGGATCTCTTCCAGCGCCGGGCCGAAAGCGTCGCGGCCCGCCAGTTCCTCCACCAGAGCCCGCGCGCAGATCATGTCCTCCACGTGCCGGGCGTCGTAGAACAAACAGGCCGGCACTATCAGCGTGGGCTTGGGGTTCTTGCGGCAGTAAGCGGCCAGCGCCGGGAAGTTGGCGAAGCAGGCCACGAGGATCTCGTCGGCCAGCAGCAGGGAGGCGGCGGCGGGCGAGCCGGAATTGGTGACGGAAATGGCCGGGCGGGCGGGGTCGGAACCGTGCAAGGCGGTATAGGGGGAATTGTCGTACTGCGGCACGCCCAGGTCTATCTCGGAGAAGAGGTCGGCGCCGGGAATGCTGCCTCTGGCGCCCAGAGCCAGCGCCGGGGTGGCGTAAACCCGCACGTCCTTACGGCCGCTTTCCAGCAGCGCGCAGATGGTGTTGGAGAACCTGAACAGGTCTATGACTATGCCGCGGCCGCGCCAGGTGCGCGCCTGCGCCTGGTCCAGGGCGATAGCGGCCTCACTTGGCCGCGGGGGTTGAGACTGCGGTGACATATTTTATGGCCAGGGCGCTCACGAAGATCTCCGGCTCCTGGTAGACTCCCAGCTGGGGACCGGCCACGGCGGAGTCCACCGTGACGATCACGCCGTCGGCTCCCATGGCGGCGGCGGCCCTGCGGGCCCGCGCCTTCAGCCGGGCCACTTCCGGCCCGCCGTCGGCGGCTTTGACCGGGGGGCTGTGGATCACGCCTATGGCGCCCCACGGGCTGCGCGTCTCTTCGCGGGAGGAAAACACCTCCACCTCGCGCCAGGGCCGGGCGCCGAACCACGGCCCCACCTGGATGACGTCGAGGTTCGCGGAGGCGCAGGCGCCCGCGAACAGCGGCAGGAAAAATAAAGCGGCTTTAGCTTTCACTTCGGGGAACCGGCCTTTTACCGTCAGGGCTGGTCCACGCCCAGGTCGCGGCAGATCTTGCGGACGGTGAAGTCGGCTATCTCGTTATGCCGCGTGACGGGCACTTCCTTGTTGGTAACGGGATTCATGAACACGGAGTATTTCCCCCCCTCTCGGGAGAGCACGCAACCCTTGCTGACAAGATGTCTAACCAGATCCTTGCGTTTCATATACACCTCTTTCCGGCAGGCTTTGACTATATTTTAGCAGTTTGGGAGGTCGGGGGAAATAAAAACCGGCGGCTCCGGAGGGAGCCGCCGGTCATGGCCCGGGCCACGGTCAGTCGGCGCTGCGCAAGATGCGGTCCACCAGTTTCCAGGTCACGCCCGCCTTGCCGGCCGTCACCTGCACGAAGGTGATGGCCCCGTCTTCAGGACTTTCCAGCACCAGGAGGCTGCGCCCCCCGTCGTTCATGACCCCTTTGAGCTGCCCGTAGGAGGCCGGCATGCCGCCCGCCAGGGGCGAGGGGTCTTCCTGGTCCCCGCCGTAAGAGCCAGCGGAGAACCGCCCGGTCTCGTCGGGGTCTCCCTTGGAATCTATCATCACCACGGACTCTTCCGCTTCCTGGTCGGCCGGCTTGGGCGCGGGCCTGGCGGCGGCCTTCTGGGCGGCGGCCGGCTTGGCGGCGGCCGGGGCCGCCGGCTTCTGCGCGTCGGCGGGGGCGGCCTTGGCGGCCTTCTTGCCGGGCGCGGGCGCGGTTTCGCTCTTTGTCCCGGCCGGGGCGGCGGTCTGCGCGCACGCCGGCGCGGCGCAGGCCGCGAACAGCAGAACTGTGAGGATAGTTTTCATAAAAGACCTCCGTTAGAACCGTTTGACCGCTACTTTGCCCGTCCGTATCCCGAGGAGCCTGAACGCCAGGGCGGAAAATCTTTCGGGGGCGTCGCTCACGATGAACTCGCAGCGGCCCCGCCGGCCAGGGTTCAGCAGCCGCCGCCCGGCCAGTTCCGCCCGCGCCGAAGCCGCGGCGGCGTGCGCGGAATCCACTATGCGCGTGCGCGGGCCCATCACTTTGGCTATGATCTTTTTCAGCAGCGGGTAATGCGTGCACCCCAGTATCAAGGCGTCTATCTTTTTCTTCCTGAACGGCGCCAGGTATTCGCGCGCCACGTCGGCGGCTACGGCCTTGGAGCACCAGCCTTCCTCCACCAGGGGGACGAAGAGCGGGCAGGCCTTTTCCAGCACCCGCACCCGGGCGCCGGCCGCGGCCAGCGCCTTGGAGTAGGCGCGGCTGTTGACGGTGGCGGAGGTCCCGGTCACCAGGATCCTCCCCCCGGCCGGGGCGGCCGCCAGCGCGGCTTCCACGCCGGGCAATATCACCCCGAGCACCGGCACCGGGGAGACCTTGCGGATCTCGTCGAGGGCCAGCGAAGAGGCGGTATTGCAGGCCACTACCAGCAGCTTAATTTTCTTCTCGAGCAAAAACCCGGTGATCTCCCGGGAAAAGGCTATGACGGCTTCGGCGGACTTGGTGCCGTAAGGCACCCTGGCGGTATCCCCGAAATAGATAAGGTTCTCGCCCGGCAGCTGCGCGCGCAGTTCCCTGAAGACGGTCAGCCCGCCCAGGCCCGAATCGAAAACGCCTATCGGCCGTTCGCTGGCCTTCATATCATTTCCATTGCTTCGTTTCCGCGTACTTCATCACGCCCTTGTAGATGGCGGCGGCGATCTTCTTGCGCGCGCCCTTGTCGTTAAGGTGCTTCTGGTCGGAGGAGTTGGTCATAAAGCCCATTTCCACCAGCACGCCCGGGGAATAAGTGCCGCGCAGCACGTAGAAAGCCGCCTGTTTCACGCCGCGGTTTACGAAGGGGGTGCGCTTCTCCATCTCCGCGGTTATGAACCCGGCCAGCCGGCCGCCCTCGTTGAGGTATTCGTTGCGGGCCATGGAATGCAGCAGCATGGCGGCCGGGTCCCCCTGGCTCCCGCCGTCCTCCAGGCCTACCACGGAGTTTTCGTAGTCCGCGACCTCGGCGGCCCACGGGTCGGAGGCTTTCTCCGACATGAAATAGATCTCGAAGCCTTTTTCCCGGCGGTCGCGCGAGGCGTTGGCGTGTATGGAAATGAAGATGTCGGCCTTGAAGTTGTTGGCCACCACGGACCGGTCGGCCAGCGGGATGAACTCGTCGGAAGAGCGGGTCAGCAGCACGTCGAAGATCTCCTCGCCTTTAAGAAGGTCGTAAAGTTCTTTGGCGACCAGCAGGTTCATCTCCTTTTCCTTAAGACCGAACAGCTTGCGGCCGCCCGGGTCCTTGCCGCCGTGCCCCGCGTCTATCACCACTTTCTTGCGCGCGGACCCGTCAAGCACCATCTTGTCGGGGATGTTCATGGCCGGGGCGGCGGCCGCGGCGGCCTGGCCCGGCGCCGTACCGGCAGCGGAGGCCGGCTGCAGGGAGGGCGCGCCGCCGGGGGCGATAACCTGCGCCTTCTCCTCGGCGGGGGCGTTTATGGACTGGGGAATGGAACTCTTCTTCTTGGAAACGTCTATCACCACCCGGTCCGGGTCGGTAAGTTTGAAAACGTTAACCCCGTCGAAATTCTCGTCCGGGTCGATGACCAGGCGCGTCATCTTGTTCTCCTGCAGCAGGTCCACGCCGCGCACGGCGCCGTCGCCTATCTTTATCTTCTCCTCGCCGGCTATCACGCCGCCCAGGATGGTCACCTTGAAGAGGTTGTTCTCCTTCTGCGTGGTCTGCAGTTCCAACGGCTCCTCCATGTAGACCACTATGCGGGTCTTGTCCTGGTAGGAGAAATAGTTCACGGAAGTGATGTTGACCTCGCGCTGAGCGCCCAGCGAGCCGGTGGCCTTGTTGTAATCCAGCCTGAAGCCGAAAGCCTCCGCGAACTGTTTTGAGACGAAGAACTCCAGGGCCAGGAAGGCCTTGCCCCCGCGCACTATCAGCGGGTTGGGGAATTCCTGCTTCTCGTCGTTGATCATCACGGAATCCGACTTCATGAAAAAGACCACTTTGTTGCCCTTGATCTGCAGCAGCAGTTTGCCGGAGACCGGGTACCAGTAGATCTTGCCGCCTATGAGCTTGGCCGCCTCGGCGGCGTTGAGGTACGTGGTGCCGCTGAGGCTGTAGGTCCCGATCTTGCCGGAATATACCCCGTTCCTGAGGTAGGTGATCTCGTCCACGCGCGCGTGCGCCGGGGCGCAAAGCGCCGCCGCCATGAAAAGCACTGCCAGAACTCGTTTAAGCATATTCTCCTCTCGGGGACCGTTCTTATTCCAGTATTATCCTGTAGTCTTCCCAGGTCAGCTGGGGGTCGGCCGCCAGTTTCACGGCGCGGTGCACGTTCTTCTCTATCATGCCGATCTTCTTTTTCAGCACTTCGCAGAGGATAGGGTGCGTGACCACGCGCAGGTTGCCTCCGGGGCGGCCCATGGTGATATTGTGGATCTCGCGCTGGATCTTGATGCGGATGCTCTCGCTGGAAAGCACGCGACCCGACCCGTGGCATTCCGGGCATTCCTCGGTCAGCAGGCTCACGGTGCTCACGCGCTTGCGCTCGCGCGTCATTTCCACCAGGCCCAGCCTGGTTATGGGCAGGATGCGGATCTTGGCCCGGTCGCGGCTTACCGCGTTCTCCAGGGCCTGCACCACCTTGTGGCGGTTGGAGGCCTTCTTCATGTCTATGAAGTCTATGACGATGATGCCGCCGATGTTGCGCAGGCGCAGCTGCCGGGCCACTTCTCCGGCGGCCTCTATGTTGGTGGCGGTCACGGTCTCTTCCTGGGACTTGTTGCCGGTGAAGCGGCCGGTGTTCACGTCTATGGCGCAGAGCGACTCCGCCTCCTGGATGATGATGCTGCCGCCGTTGGGGAGCGGCACCTTCACCCGGCGCAGTTCGTCTATGTCCTTCTCTATATTGAAGGCCTTGAAGATAGGCGTCTTGCTTTCGTAGAACTTGATCTTATCCTTCAGGTCGGGCGAGATCTTGGCGGCCAGTTCCTGGACGTTATGGAAGTCGTCCTTGTTGTCGAGCATGTAGATGGTGGTCTCGTCGGACAGGATGTCGCGCGCCACCTGCATGGTCATATCCATGTCCTTATGCAGCAGCGCCGGGGGGCGTGAGGCGTCGTAGCGGGCCTGGATGGACTCCCACATCTTGAGCAGGTACTCCACCTCTCGCTTGAGCTCGTCCTCGGTGGCGCCCTCGGCCTCGGTGCGCACGATGCAGCCCTTGGTGCCGAGCATCTTGGAATCGGCTATCTTGCGCATGATCTCGGAAAGGCGCTTGCGCTCGGCGTCGTCCTCGATGCTCTTGGACACGCCCACGAAATCCTGGAACGGCGTCAGCACCAGGTAGCGGCCGGGCAGGGACACGTCCATGGTCACCTTCATGCCTTTCGTGCTGATGGCGTCCTTGGTGACCTGCACCATCACTTCCTGGTCCTTCTTGAGCAGCTTGTCTATCGGCTCCTTCTGGTTGCCCAGCACGTCGGAGATGTAGATATAGGCGTTCTTGTCCAGGCCGATGTTCATGAAGGCGCTGGAGATGCCGGGCAGCACGTTCTCCACCACGGCCTTGTAGATATTGCCCACGATGTTGCCGGAGCTGCGGCGTTCCCAGAACAGTTCGGAAAGCTTGCCGTCCTCCAGTATCGCTATGCGCGTCTCCTCGAACGAGGTGTTAGCGAAAATCTCTCTCTTTACCTTTGCGTTTGCCATAAGACTCTCCTTGAACTTAAATCAGAACACTTCCAATTTACCGCTGGAATCCAACCAGTACAATTCTTTCCTTACTATGCGCTTGAACGCCGGTTTGCCGCCGCTCATCAGCTCGGCCGCGGTCTCCGGTTTCACGTTGCGTCCGGGGACCAGCAGCAGGGTGACCTTCAGCAGGCCGGTGGCCGGGTCATAGGAGGCCGTCAGCACCGGGGCCCGCGCGTCGAGCGTCTTGCGCTCGCCCGACGGCTTCACTTTCTCGTACGGCAGCGTCTTGAGCGCCAGGAAGGCGTCCACCGCGGCCTGCGAAAAACCGGCCGGGAACTCCGCCTCCATGAAATACTCCGCCGCGTTCACCGCCGCTTCTATCGACGGGAAGAAAACCGGGATGCGCCTGGCCGACAGCAGGCGGAAACTTTCGTCGTCTAGAGGCTGGAGCTTCTCCAGCGCCGCCGCGGCCTGCGCGAACTCCTCCAGGTACAGGTCGGCGTATTCGCAGAGGCTTTCATGCCCCACCGAGACCGCCGGCCCGAAAGCCATCTTGGGCACGGCGGCGCCGCCCACCTTGGCCGGCCAGAACTTCAGCCCGCAGGCGGCCGCCCGCGCGCGCAGCGCTTTTATCTGCTCCAGGTGGCTCAAGTCCTTCGCCGGGGCCAGCCTGGCGAACTTGAGCCTGATGCGTGACTTGGGAGCTTCGTTCATATCAGACCAGCGCGTACCTCCGCGCGTAAACCGACTCGGCTATCCCCAGGGCGGCCATCGTGGCCACCAGGTTGGACCCGCCGTAGGAGAGCAGCGGCAGCGGCACGCCGGCCACCGGCGCGAACCCCAGCAGCATGCCGAAATTTATGCAGAAATAGACCAGGAACATGGCGAAGATGCCGCAGTTCACCAGGTAACCGAACCGGTCGCGCGCCAGGCGCGCCCCCTGCATCACCCGGCGCATCACCAGGACGTAAAGGCCCACCACCAGGAGCATTCCCCAGAACCCCATCTCCTCGCCCACCACGGCCAGGATGAAGTCCGTGTGCCGCTCCGGCACGAAGCCCAGGCGGGACTGGGTCCCCGAGAACACGCCGCGCCCCAGTATGCCGCCGGACCCTATGGCGATGCGCGCCTGCAGCAGGTTGTACCCCGCGCCGCGCGGGTCCGATTCAGGCGACAGGAACACTTCCAGCCGTTTCTGCTGGTAATCCTTCATCTGGTTCTTCACCAGCATCCCGGAGAAGAAGCCGAAAATAAGCACCAGGGCCGCGCCGGCGAAATAAACGCCCGTGACATTGGCGTAAAGCTTTACCGAGAGGCGCCACATCGCCCAGGCGGCCGCGCCGGCCGCGCCCACGAAGGTCAGGGCGCTCACCCAGGAATTGGACAGGTTGAAGAAGTAGGCCACCAGGGGGTTATCGAGCAGCTCGGGGTTGAGCGTTATCACGGTCCACAGCACCGGGAACAGGGCGGAAATAAAGGCGTAACCCAGGATGATGGACAGGTGGAAGATGCTGGCCCCGGCGGCGAACAGCATGATGAGCGCCACCGGGAAGGTGATGAGGATAGCGGAGAAGTCCGGCTGCTTTATGAGCAGGAAGAAGACCGGCAGGCACAGCGCGAAAGCGCCCAGCACGGTCTGGATCTCCCTGATCCGCCCGATGCGCTTGTCCAGAAAATTGGCCAGCGCGAGGATAAGCCCCACGCGCGCGAATTCCGACGGCTGCACGGAGAAGAAAGGCAGTCGGTACCAGGACCGGGCGCCCTTGTCCACCACGCCGAAAACAAGCACCCCGGCGAGGAAGATGAGCAGGAACCCGTACACGTACTTCCATTGGTCCTGGTAGATCTGGTAGTTCAGGCTCCAGGCCACGCCGAAAGCGATAAGCCCCAGGGGAATGGCTATGAGCTGGATCCGGATTATCCTGGCCTGCTGCGGCAGCACCGCCACCGAGGAGAAGACCGCTATGGTGCCCAGCGCCAGCAGCGCCAGCACCGCCAGGAACAGAACCCAGTCCATGCGGTTCTTCTTAAGGCCGGCCTGCGTGGTGGCTATCACAGCGCCCCCTTGGCCGGCGCGGCCGCGGCCGGTACCAACCTGGGCCCGGCGGGCATCGTCACTTCCGCGGGAACGGCGCGCTGTTTCTTGAGATCGTCGCGGAGGGCGGCTTCGATAACGGCCCTGGCTATGGGGCCGGCGGAGGAGGACCCGTGCTCGCCGTGCTCCACCAGGACGGCCACGGCTATCCTGGAAGGCTGGTCGCCCACGGTGGCGTACGCCACGAACCAGGCGTGGTCCTTGCCCTGGGGGTTCTGCGCCGTGCCGGTCTTGCCGTAGATCTCGGCGTTGGCTATTTTGGCGGACTGCCCGGTGCCTTCCATCACCACGCTGCGCAGCCCTTCGCGCACCAGGCGCCAGGTGGACGGCTTCAACTCCACCCGGCTGAGGGTCTGGGGCTCGCCTTTATAGATCGTCTCGCCGTCGCTGCGCACGATCCGGTCCACGTAATAAGGCCGGTGGAATTCCCCGCCGTTGGCCACCGCGGCTATCATGCCGGCGGCCTGCATCGGGGTCATCAGCGTTTCGCCCTGGCCTATGGCCAGGTTCAGCGTGTCGCCTATGAACCAGTAACTCTTCTTGGCGGCCCGGGGACTGGGACCGAACACGTTGCCCGCCTTCTCGTCGGGCAGGGCTATGCCGGAAGTCTGCCCCAGGCGGAAGGCGCGGGCGTATTTCTCTATGTTCAGGGCGCCCGCCCGCTGGCCGTTGACGTAAAAATAAACGTCGCAGGATTTAGCCAGGCCTTCGGTAAAATCAACGCTGTTGTGCCCGCGTTTCTCCCAGCACTTGAAGACGCGGCTGCCGGCGTCGTAAAAGCCGGGGCAGAACACGCGTTCCTCCGGGCGCACGCGCCCCGTCTCCAGCAGGGCCGCGCCCGTAACGATCTTGAAAATGGAGCCGGGCGGATAGGTCCCCTGCAGGGCCACGTTGAATTCCGGCAGGATCTTGCCGGCGGGCAGCCCCTCTTTTTCGGAGCCGGAAAGCACGAACATGTTCGGGTCGTAGTCCGGGGCGGAGGCGAAGGCGATCACGCGCCCGTCGCGCGGGTCCAGGGCCACCACGGCGCCTTTGCCGCTGATGGACTTGGCCAGGCCCTCCTCGGCGGCGGCCTGCGCCTTGGAATCTATCGTCAGGAAAATGTCGGCCCCCGGCACCCACTTGCGGCTCTCCAGCACGCGGTTGAGTTTGCCCCGGGAATCCACTTCCAGGTAAATGCCGCCGTCCTTGCCCTTGAGTTCCTTCTCGTACGTCTTTTCCAGGCCGGCCTTGCCCAGGCGGGAATCCATGGAATAATTCTTGTCCTTGGACCGGGCCGCCCAGTCCCGCGTGTCCATCTTGCCTATATAGCCCACCAGGTGGCTGAGGTAGGCGCCGAAGGGATAATAGCGCCTGGCCTCCACGATGATGTCGATGCCGGGATACAGGGCCTTCAGTTCGGAGAGGGCCAGCATGATCTTGGGCGGAAGGTTCTCCGCCAGGCGCACCGGCTTTTCCCGGGAAGCGGCCTTGAAGATGGTGTTGCGCAGGGTTTCGTAGTCCGCCGCCAGCGGGCGGGCCAGCGCCCTGGCCATGCGCTCTATCTCGGTCTTGGTCCTGGCCTGGCTGGGGAAATAGATGAGGCTGAAGGAAGGCTTGCTGGTGGCCAGCGCCACGTCGTCGGAAGAGAAGATGCGGCCGCGGGGGGCCGCCTGCGAAATTATCTGCGTGCGGTTCTTTTCGGCTATCTCGCGGTAATGCGCGGCGCCCAGCACCTGCAGGTTCACCAGCCGCAGCAAAAACAGCAGGGCGGCCGCGTAGCCCAGCACCCAGACCAGTTCCAGCCGCTCCTGCGGGATCTGCCGGTCGATCATAGTATGCCGGTCCGCCGTTTCAGCCCGTAGAAGACCTGGAACAGCACCGGCACCGCCAGCGCGTTCAGGAACGGTTCCACGAGGAAAATTTTAAGACCCAGGGGATTTATCCTGGAGAACGCCAGGCTCAGGCCCTGGTAAAAGAACATGCAGACCCACGACAGGGCCAGCGCGGCCACCAGCTGGGAGAACAGCCCCGCCAGGTCGAAATGGCGCTTGAGCGTATGCACCGCGTAGGCCATCAGCGAATAGGTCAGCGCGTAGCCGCCGAACATGTTGGCTCCCAGCATGTCGGCGTAAAGGCCCAGGAAAAAACCCCAGGCCACGGATTTTACGGGCCCCGCGAGGATGGCCGAGCAGAGGGCGGCAGCGAACAGCAGGTTGGGCGCCAGCCCGAAGAAAGCCAGGTTCTGGGTCCACCACCAGTAGGCGGCCCCGGAAGCCAGGTAGATAAAAAGTTCCAGGATGATCGTCATCTTTTTTCCGCCAGGCCGCGGCCGGCCAGGTCGCCCTGGAGGTTGCGGCGCACCACGAAGACTTCTTTGAGGGTATTGACGTCCACCGCGGGGGAAACGTCCGCGGTTATGAAATTCATGAAGGATTCGCGCGGGTAGACCTTGGTGACCCGGCCCACGAAGATACCCGCCGGGAAGAGCACGCCGCCCGGCGAGGTGAGCAGCTCCGCCCCGGACTCCAGGGCGGCCTCTTCCGGCACGTAATTCATCTTAAGCAGCCACGTCCCCTTGCCTTCCACCAGCGCTTCGAAACCGCCCGGCGCTATGGAGCAGACCGCGGACGCCGCGCCGTTGGTCAGGAGCAGCACTTTGGAAAATTTGGGATAGACTTCCAACACGCGCCCGGCGAGCCCCGCCCGGTCGCCCTGCATACCCAGCACGGTGTCGTTGACGGCTATACCTTCTTCGGAGCCCTTGTCGATGTAGAAGGACCCGTACCAGTCAGCGGGCGTCTTGTTCACGATGCGGGCCCAGGAGCCGGCCCAGGGCAGCGCGCGCGACAGGCGCAGCGCCGACGTGAGCCGTTCGTTCTCGGAAACCAGGGCGGAAGCGTTGCGCAGCTTCACCTCCAGGTCGCGCACCTTGTCCTTGAGGGCGCGGTTCTCCTGGTCGGTCTCCAGCAGCGCCACGAAATTGGAAGGCACGTTGCGGATGAAATGGCCGTACCTGGCCCCGTAATGCATGGAAGGGTAAAGGCTGTAGCTCGCGGCTATGCGGGCGGTGTGGGCGAATTTGGACGCGGGGAACAACAGCAGGAGGACCGAAAGGGCGGCGAAAAAAACTATGGCGTAGTTGGCTGCGTCTTTTTCTCTGCTCATCGCCTGTCCCTGTGGGGACCCGCCTGGCAAACCGCGGCCGGCTTAGGAACCGGTCAGCTGCGGTATGACTTCAGGAATTCGGGCCTCTGCTGGATCTTATCCAGCTCTTCAAGATACTTCCCGCAGCCCAAGGCGACACAGCTCAAAGGATCGGCAGCCCTGTGGACGGGCAGTTCGGTCTCCTGCCGGATGAGTTCGGGGAAACCGCGCAACAGCGAGCCCCCGCCCGCCAGCACCATCCCGCGGTCCACGAGGTCCGAGGAAAGTTCCGGCGGCGTCTCTTCCAGCACCTGCTTGATCACGTCCACTATCAGCTGGACAGGCTCCATGAGGGCCTGCCTTATCTCTTCCGAAGTCACAAGAATCGTCTTGGGCAGCCCCTTGGCCTGGTCCCTGCCCTTAACTTCGATTGTCTTTTCTTCTTTTAAAGGGAAAACCGATCCGATCTGTATCTTAACCTCTTCCGCGGTAGTTTCGCCTATGACTAAATTGTGCTTGCGCCGGAAATACTGCACTATGCAGTCGTCCATCTCGTCGCCGGCCACGTCGAGGGACTTTGCCACCACCATGCCGCCCAGGGAGATGACCGCCACTTCCGTGGTGCCGCCGCCTATGTCGCAGATCATGCTGGCGTGCGGTTCCGAAACCGGCAGGTCCGAGCCTATGGCGGCCGCCATCGGCTCCTCTATGAGCGCCACTTCGCGCGCGCCGGCCTGCTCGGCCGATTCCTGCACCGCGCGCTTTTCCACTTCGGTAATGCCTGACGGGATGCCTATCACTATGCGGGGGTGCAGGAGGCTGCGCCTGTTGTGCACCTTGCGGATGAAATACTTTATCATCTCCTGCGTAACTTCGAAGTCGGCTATCACGCCGTTGCGCAGCGGGCGCACGGCCGTGATGCTCGAGGGGGTGCGGCCAAGCATCAGCTTGGCCTCGCTGCCCACGGCGAGCACTTTCCGTCTGTTCTTGTCTATCGCGACCACAGAAGGCTCGCGCAGCACTATACCCTTGCCCTTAACGTAGACGAGGGTGTTAGCGGTGCCGAGGTCTATCCCGATGTCGTTGGAGAACAGGCTGAAAAAGTAGTCGAACATTCCCATTTATTCCTGTGGTTTAAACCAGTTTTACCAGAGCCGCTTCGGCGGCGTCGCCCCTGCGGGCGCCCAGCTTCAGGATGCGCGTAAAGCCGCCGGCGCGCTCTTTGTAGCGCGGCGCTATCACGTCGAACACCTTGTGATAGACGGCCTTGTCCTTGATGACGCGGCGTACTTCTATGTGCCGGCCGTTCTTGGCGTCGGCTATCACGCGCTCCACCACGCGGCGGAGTTCCTTGGCCTTCGGCAGCGTGGTCTCCACCTTCTCGTGGAGCAGCAGGCTGGAAGCCATGTTGGAGAACATCGCGCGGCGGTGAGAGCCGGTCCTGGAGAGTTTCCTTGCGCCTAAGTTTCTTATCATAGCGGTTCCTTAAATGCGGCAGTTCAATCTATCTTCATCCCGAGGTCGAGGCCCATTTCCTTGAGCTTTTCCTTGATCTCGTCCAGGGATTTCTGGCCGAAATTCTTGACGGCCAGGAGGTCGTCCTCCGATTTGCGGACCAGTTCGCCGATGGTGCGGATGCCCGCCACCTTCAGGCAGTTGGACGCGCGCGAGGAGAGTTCTATCATCTCCACGCCCTGTTCGAGCTTGGAGGTCATCCCGTCGGCGCCCTCTTTCTTGGCGACCTCGGTCTTGGCCGGTTCCTTGGCGGCTTCTTCGGCCGGGAGGAAGGGCATGATGGAGCGCCGCAGCAGGGCCGCGGTGTTGCTCACGGCGTCGGAGGGGCTCACGGTCCCGTCGGTCCAGACCTCGAGCACGAGCTTGTCGTAGTCGGTGCGCTGGCCCACGCGGGCGTTGTCCACGGTGTAATGCACTTTCTGCACCGGGGAGAAAATGGCGTCCATCGGGATGAACTCCATGGGGAGGTTCATGTTGCCGCGGATCTCTTCGGAGGTGCGGTAGCCGGAGCCCTTGGCGATCTCGAGTTCGGCCTCGAACTCGGCGCCGCTCTCCACGTGGGCTATCACGAGGTCCTTGTTGATGATCTCGATATTGGAGTTCTCGCGGATGTCGGAAGCTTTCACTTCCTTCTTGCCCTTCACGGAGATGAGCAGGGTCTCGGGGCCGTCGCCCTTGAGCCGCACGCGCAGCTTCTTGAGGTTCAGCACGATGTTCACCACGTCTTCCTGCACGCCGTTGATGGCGGCGTATTCGTGCCTGGCGCCCTTGATGCGCACGGCCACCACGGCCGCGCCCTCGAGGGACGACAGCAGGATGCGCCGCAGCGAGTTGCCTATGGTGTGGCCATAGCCCTTTTCATAGGGTTCGGCGATGAACTTCGCGTAGTTGTCGGTCTTGGACTTTTCGTCGACCTCGAACTTTTCGGGAATGACGAGCTGTTTAGAGAAAGTAGCCATTAAGAACCTCGCTTACTTGGAATAGAATTCGACGATCATCTGCTCGTCGGCGGAGATGCTGGACTCGGCGCGGTCGGGCCAGCGCACGAGCTTGCCCTTCTTGGAACCGGCGTCCCACGACAGGAAACTGGGGCGCTGGGTCGCCTTTTCGGCGTGCTCGAGCCCCTGCTTCACAAGCACCGTCTCCGCGGTCTTAGGATTGATGGAGATCTCGTCGCCGGGCTTCAGGATGACGGACGCGACGTCCACGCAGCGGCCGTTCACCGTGATGTGGCCGTGGTTGACCAGCTGGCGGGCCGCTTTCAGCGACACCGCGAAACCGAGCCGGCGCACGACGTTGTCGAGGCGGACTTCCAGGAAGCGCAGCAGCGCCGCGCCGGTCTGCCCCTTGTCCTTGGAGGCCTTCACGAAGAAGCGCTTGAACTGCGCCTCGGTTATCTGGGCGCTCAGGCGGGCTATCTGCTTCTGGCGCAGGTGCTTGGCGTAATCGGACATCTTGTTGGGGCGTCCGCCGCCGCCGAAACGCTTTTCCTTTTCGGCTCTCTGCGCCTTGTCCACCTGGCAGTTGGTGTGGCACTTGGTGCCCTTGAGGAACAGTTTCTGGCTTACTTTCGTGCACTTCTTGCAGCTGGGTCCGGTATATCTCGACATTGTAAAGGTCTCCTTCGAATTTCTGACTGTTACACGCGGCGGGCTTTCGGGGGCCGGCAGCCGTTGTGCGGGATCGGGGTCACGTCCTTGATGGAGACCACGTGGATGCCGCTCTGCGCGACCGCGCGGATGGCGGTCTCGCGGCCGGGGCCGGGGCCGCTGACGAAAACCATGGCCTGCCGCACGCCGTACTCGGCCGCGCGGGCCGCCGCCTTGTTGGCGGTGATCTGCGCCGCGAAGGGGGTGCCCTTCTTGGTGCCGCGGAAACCGTTGCCGCCCGAGGTGGACCAGGCTATCACGCCGCCCTTCTCGTCGGTAAAGGTCACGATGGTGTTGTTGAAGGAGCAGTTCACGTACACGCGGGCGAACGCCACGGTGCGGAAGCGGCGCTTGGGCGCGGCTTTCTGCTCGGGTTTCTTGGCCCCTTCGGGCTGCTGCTGGTTCTTGTTCTCTTCTGCCATATTAAATCATCCTCCGTAATTTCCCCCCTCCGCCCGGCGGAGGGGGCTGCCGGCTAGGCCTTGGCCGGCGCTGCCGCCGCCTTGGACGCGCCCACGGTCCGGCGCCTGCCGCGGCGGGTACGCCCGTTGGTGCGCGTGCGCTGCCCGCGGACGGGCAGGTTCCGGCGGTGCCGGTAGCCGCGATAGCTGTTTATCTCGACGTAGCGCTTAAGGTTGGCGGTGATCTCCCTGCGGAGCTCGCCTTCCACCTTGTATTCCTTCTGAATGGTGGTATTGAGAAGACCTATCTGGTCCTCGGTCAGGTCCTTCACCCGGGTGTCCGGCGGGATCTGGCTGGTCAGCCCGGCCAGGATCTTTTTGGCCATGGGACGCCCGATGCCGAAAACATAGGCGAGGGCGATGCTGATCTTTTTGTCTCTCGGTAAATCTACGCCTGCTATACGTGCCATACTTTCTCCTTGGAAGACTTCGGTAATCGGTCACCTGCGGCCGGCCGCCCGCGACCAGCCAGTATCAACCCTGGCGCTGCTTGTGGCGGGGGTCGCCGCATATCACGCGGACCACGCCCTTGCGCTTGACGATCTTGCACTTAACGCAAATCTTTTTTACGCTCGCTCTGACTTTCATTGAAGCACCTCGGTTTATTTTTCCCTGTAAACTATCCGGCCCTTGCTCAGGTCGTAAGGAGAAAGCTCGAGCTTTACCTTGTCGCCCGGGAGTATCTTTATGTGGTGAATGCGCATCTTGCCGGAAATGATGCCCAGGATCGTTTTGCCCGGAGCGATCTCAACCTTGAAAGTTGCGTTGGGGAGGGACTCTTTTACTATGCCCTCCACCTCTATTTTTTCGCTGTTTTCTGACATATTTATATATTATACAAAATATTACGCCTGCCCGGGGACCGAACTGAGTATATCGCAGCCGTCCTCGGTAACGGCCACCGTGTGCTCGTAGTGGGCGGCCAGGCTGCCGTCCGCGGAAACCGCGGTCCAGCCGTCGTTCTTCACCACCACGTCCGCCCTGCCCAGGCAGAGCATCGGCTCTATCGCCAGCGTCATCCCGGCCTTCAGCACCGGCCCGGAACCTGCCCTCCCGAAATTGGGAATGGAGGGCTCTTCATGCAGCCGGCGGCCTATGCCGTGGCCGGTGAACTCGCGCACCACCGACATGCCGTTGGCGGCCGCGTAAGCCTCCACCGCGTGGGAGACGTCGCCCAGCCGGGCCCCGGCCTTCAGCGCCGAAAGCGCCCTGGCGAGGGATTCGCGGGTCACGTCCATCAGCCGGCGCGCCTGGGGAGAGGGCTCCCCGGCCGCCACCGTAAGGGCGGCGTCGCCGTAAAATCCGTCCGCTATCGCGCCCATGTCCAGGCTTACGATGTCACCCGCCTTCACCAGGCGTTTGGGGCTGGGAATGCCGTGCACGATCTCCTCGTTGATGGAGACGCAGAGCGTGGCGGGATAACCCCGGTAGCCCAGGAAAGCCGGAACGGCGCCCAGTTCGCGCACGCGTTTTTCGGCGAACCTGTCCAGCTCCGCCGTGCTGACTCCCGGCTTCACCAGCGGCTGCAATTGTGAAAGAACTTCGGCCACCACGCGGGAGGCCCGGCGCATCGTCTCTATCTCCGCCGGCGTCTTGATCTCTATCACGGTTTCACGCGCAACAGGGCCAGTACGTCCTTAGTGACTTCCTCCGGCGTCTTGCCGCCGTCGGCTTCCAGAAAATTCCCCGAAGCCCGGTAATAGGCCAGCAGGGGTTCGGTCTGGTCCTTGTAAACCTGTATGCGCTTGGCGATAACTTCCGTCTTGTCGTCGGTGCGCGTCATCAGCGGCTTGCCGCAGGCGTCGCAGACGCCCTCTTTGGCCGGGGGACTGCTGATCACGTTGTAGATCCTGCCGCAGCCGGTGCAGGTGCGCCGCGAACCCAGGCGGGCCATCACCACGGCTTCCGCCACGTTGAGGAACACCACCGCGTCCAGGTCCTGTCCGCGCGAGACGAACCAGGCGTCCAGCATCTCGGCCTGCGCCACGGTGCGCGGGAAACCGTCGAACAGCAGCCCGCGCGTCTCCGCGCCCAGCCGGGACTTCAGCATGTCCATCACCAGACGGTCCGGCACCAGGCGGCCGCCGGCCATGTAGCCGGAAGCTTCGGTGCCGAGCGGCGTTTTCTTCGCCATCTCGTCGCGGAGGATGTCCCCGGTGGAGACATGCACCAAGTCCATCGTTTTAGAAAGATCTTTTGCCAGGGTTCCTTTTCCGGACCCGGGGTACCCCAAGAGAATGATATTCATGGTCTCCCGCGAGCGGCGTGCCGGGCAAGTCTGACATCCCGGCGCGCTCCGCCCGCGCCTCACGGCCCGCGCCCTGCGCGGTTAATTCCCGACGTTGAACCAGCGGCCCTTGATCCTGGAGTTCTTGTAGAACCCTTCGTAGTTGCGCATCACCAGGTGCGCCTCGGTCTGCGCTATGGTGTCCAGCGCCACACCCACTACGATCAGCAGCGACGTGCCGCCGAAATAGAACGGCACGTTGAACTTGGCCCGCAGGTAGTCGGGCAGTACGGCAATAAGAGAAACGAACAAGGCGCCGCCCAGCGTTATCCTGTTGAGCACCCACTCGATGTGATTGGCGGTCGGCTCGCCCGGGCGGATGCCGGGAATGAACCCGCCCCACTTCTTCATGTTCTCTGCCAGGTCCTTCGGGTTGATGCTGACGGAGTTGTAGAAGTAGCAGAAGAAGACGATGAGCGCGACGTAGACCAGCTGGTAGAGGATGCTGGAGTGGTTCATGAGGCTCATCAGCTTCTGGGCCCAGGGCGCGCCGGGGTTGAACGAGCCTATGGTATAGGGCACGCTCAAGAGCGACACCGCGAAGATGACGGCGATAACGCCGCTCTGGTCCACTTTAAGCGGCAGGAACGTGGAGGCGCCGCCCATCATTTTGCGGCCCACCATGCGCTGCGCGTACTGCACCGGGATCTTGCGCTGGGCGGTCTCCACCCAGATCACGAAACCGATGATCAGCGCCACCAGGGCGAGTATCAGCAGGCCCGAGAGCAGGCTGATCTCGTCTATCTGGATGAGTTTTATCAGGCCCAGGGCCGCGGAAGGGATCTCTCCCACGATACCGGCGAAGATTATGAGCGAAATACCGTTGCCTATGCCGCGCTCGGTGATCTGCTCGCCCAGCCACATCACGAACATCGTGCCGGTGACGAGGGTCAGCACGGTCACGAAGTAGAACCCGAAGGTCGGGTTGGTGACGATCTGGGGGCCGCCGCCGGCCTGCATCTTGGTCAGGGCGATGGTCAGGCCCAGCGACTGGAAAGCCGCCAGGAACAGCGTGAACACGCGGGTGAACTGCGTGATCTTCTTGCGGCCGGATTCGCCTTCCTTCTGGAGGCGGTCCAGGATGGGGAAGACGTGCGCGCCCTGCACGAGGCTCATGATGATGGAGGCGTTGATGTAAGGCATCACGCCCATCGAGAAGATGGAGAACCTGCTGAGGGCGCCGCCGGAGAAAATATCCAGGAAGCCCAGCAGCGAACCCTTCTGCGCCTCGAAAATGGCCTGCAGCGCCGCGGTGTTGATCCCGGGTATCGGGATGGAGGCGCCCAGCCGGTACACGGCCAGGGCCCCGAGCACGAAGAATATCCGTTTCTTAAGATCCTGTATCTTAAAAATGTCGGTGATTTGCTGCATTATTTTTTATCCGTTTTCGCTTTCTTCTTGGCGGCGGCCTGGGCCACGACTTCTGCGGCTTTGGCGGCCTTCACGCCGACGAGCTGTTCGGTCTTGCCGCCGGCCTTCTCGATCTTTTCCTTGGCCGACGCGGAGAAGGCGTGGGCCTTCACGGTCAGGGCTTTCTTGAGTTCCCCGTCGCCGAGGATCTTTATCAGGTCCACGTGTTTGACCAGGCGGGCCTTTACCAGCGCTTCCGGATTCACTTCGGCGCCGGCCTTGAAGCATTTCTCGAGCGAGGAGATGTTGACCCACTCGTACTTGGTCTGGAACCGCACATTGCTGAAGCCGCTCTTGGGGATGCGCCGCAGCAACGGCATCTGGCCGCCTTCGAACCCGTCCGGCTTGGCGCCGCCCGAGGTGGAATTCTGGCCTTTCTGGCCGCGGGTGGAAGTCTGCCCGTGACCGGACCCCTGCCCGGTGCCGAGGCGCTTCTTGCGGTGCACGGAACCGTATTTGGGTTTAAGATTGTTGAGGCTGACCATAGTGATTCTCCTGTTTCTGCCTGGATGTTAAAACCCTGCCGCGGCCTATTCTACGCCGCGGATCCTGAGGACTTCCTCTTTGCTCTTGAGGCGCTTGAGCGCGTCGAGCGTGGCGTAAACCGTGTTGAAGGCGTTGCGGGTGCCGAGGTTCTTGGTAAGGACGTTCTTGACGCCGGCCGCTTCCAGCACGGCGCGCACGCCGCCGCCGGCGATCAGGCCGGTGCCGTCCACGGCGGGCTTCATCCAGACCTTGCCCGCGCCGAACTTCCCCTCCACTTCGTGGGGGATGGTGGAATTCAGGAGCGGGAACTGGAACATTTCCTTGCGGGCGCCGGCGGTGCCTTTCTGTATGGCCCCCTGCACCTCGTTGGACTTGCCCAGGCCTACGCCCACTTTGCCGTGGTTGTCGCCCACCACTACGAGGGCGTTGAAGGAGAAGCGTTTGCCGCCCTTGACCACCTTCGTAACGCGGTTGATGACCACGGTCACGACCTTCTCTTCCTTGGCGTCCGTCAGGTCGAGTTCCATCGCCTCGCCGGGCTTGCCCTGGGCGTTGAGTTCTTTGCTGGTCTTGAGCTGTTTCTGGTTTCTGAGCATTTTGGCTTTCTCCCTTAGAATTTGAGACCGGCTTCGCGGGCCGCGTCGGCCAGGGCCTTTATGCGGCCATGGTATATCCTGCCGCCGCGGTCGAAGCAGACCGCCTTCACGCCCTTGGCTACGGCGCGCTTGGCCAGCAGGGTCCCGACGGCCTTGGAGGACTCGAGGTTCTTGCCGGACTTCAGTTTGCCCTTCAGTTCCTTGTCGAGGCTGGAGGCCGCGGCCAGGGTGACGCCCTTCAGGTCGTCTACGACCTGGGCGTAGATATGCTTGGCGCCGCGGTAGACGCTCAGGCGCGGCATCTTGATGCCGTGCTCGAACAGCCTGTTGCGGGAGCGGATCTTGCGGAATTCGTAGCGTTCCTGTTTGCTTATCATATTAGTTTATCCTGTTCTCCTGAATTGTGCTTGCGCACCCCGTTATTTCTTGGCCGCGCCGCCGCCAGCGCCCGCGCCGGCTCCGGCAGCCGTCTTACCGGCCTTGCGGATGATATGTTCGCCCTGGTACTTTATGCCGGTGCCCTTGTAGGGCTCGGGCTTCTTGATCCTCCGGATCTGGGCGGCCAGGTTGCCCACGGCTTCCCGGTCTATGCCCTTGATGGTGAGAACGACCTGCTTGGGATCGAAAGACATCTTTATGCCGGCGGGGATGTCCACCAGCACCGGGTGGGAGAAGCCCAGCTGCATCGAAACGCGGTTGCCTTCAACGGCGCCCTTGAAACCGACGCCGCTGATCTCCAGCACCTTTTCGAATTCTTTGGTCACGCCGGAGACCATGTTGTTGATGCGCGCCCGGCACGTGCCGAACAGGGCGCCCTTGTCCATGGCGCCGGCGGCGATGCTGACGTTGATGACGTTGCCGGCCACGGCGGCGTTGATGCCGTCGGGCAGGGAGTAGTTCAGTTTGCCCAGGGGGCCTTCCACGTGGACGGTCCTGCCGTCTACGCGGGCCTTCACCTTGTCGGGCATCTGGATCGGCATTTTTCCAATTCTGCTCATAGTTTTACCTCTTAAATTAACGTTCGTTCTTTACCAGACCTGGCACAGCACTTCGCCGCCGATCTTCTGCTTCTTGGCTTCGGCGTCGGTCAGCAGGCCCTTGGACGTGGAGACGATGGTCACGCCGAAGGCGGCGCGCACCTTGGGCATCTCGTCGTGGCCGCGGTAAACGCGCAGGCCCGGCTTGGACACGCGGCGGATGCCGTTGATGACCGGCTGTTTGTCCTGCGTGTACTTCAGGGTGATGCGGATCACTCCGCGCCTGTCTATGGTCTTGTCCAGTTTGGGGTCGAGCACCTTGAAGTTGGATACGAAGCCCTCGTCCTTGAGGAGCTTCACCAGGCCGGCCTTTATGCCGGAAAAGGGCACGTCTACGCGCTCTTTCTTCTTGGACGTGGCGTTCTTAATCGCCGACAACATGTTAGATATGGGATCCATTCGTTTCTCTCCTTAAAAGTTCTGAAGCGTTACCAGCTGGACTTCTTCAGGCCGGGGATCAGGCCCTCGTGCGCCATCTTGCGCAGGCAGATCCTGCAGAGGCCGAAGTCCCGGTAGTAACCGCGCGGCCGGCCGCAGATCTGGCAGCGGTTGCGGAAGCGCGTAGAGAACTTCTGGGGTTTGCGCATCTTAGCCATCCAAGCGTATGTAGCCATTTCTTTCTCCTATGTCCTTAGATCTTACTTAGCCGGAGCCTGCTTGGCTTCGGGCTTCTTGAACGGCATGCCCAGGTATTCCAGCAGGGCTTTGCCTTTGACGTTGTCGCCGGCGGTGGTCACGAACGTGATGTTCATGCCGCGCGCCTTGGGCGATTTCTCCATGTTGACCTCGGGGAATATATGGTGTTCCTTGAGGCCGATATTGAGGTTGCCGCGCCCGTCGAAGAACCGGGGGTCGACACCCTGGAAGTCGCGGATACGGGGCACCGACAGGGAGACGAACCGGTCGAGGAACTCGTACATGCGGGGGCCGCGCAGCGTCACGCGCACGCCTATCGGCATGCCCTCGCGCAACTTGAAGTTTGAAATGGACTTCTTGGCGCGGCGGACCTGCGGGTTCTGGCCCGAGATCAGCATCAGGTCTTCCTTGGCCAGGTCGAGGGCCTGGATGTTCTCCTTGGCCTCGCTGACGCCGATGTTGATGACGATCTTGACCATCTTGGGGGCGGCCATCCTGGAGCTCAGGTTGAAATCCTTCATCAGGGCCGGCTGCACCTTCTGGGTGTAAGCGTCCGCGAGCCGGGGCCGGTAGCCTTTCGGCATGGGAGCGACGGCGCCTTTAGGAACCTCGGTCAGCTGCACCTTCTGGTGCTGTTCCTTGTTCTTCGCCTTGTGCTGCTCTTTCGTGTTCTCTTTGGGGGTTTCCTTCGCCATGATAAATTACCTCTTAAACTATCGCTTCGCCGCACTTCTTGCAGGCGCGCAGCTTCTCGCCGCCCTGTACGCTCACCTTCACGCGGGCCGGTTTGCCGCACTTGGGGCAGACCAGCTGCACGTTGGAGATGTCCATGGGGGCCTCCACCTTGTGGATGCCGCCGGGCTTTTCCTTGGTGGTCTTCTTGTGCTTGGAGACGATGTTGATCCCCATCACCACGACCTTGCGGTCCGAGGGCATTACCTCTTTGATCTCGCCTTTCTTGCCCTTGTCCTTGCCGGCGAGCACTATGACCGTGTCTTTTTTCTTAAGTTTCAGCATATTGTTTCCGCCTTAGTTAAATTACTTCCGGGGCGAGCGAGACTATCTTGAGGAAGTTCTTCGCGCGCAGTTCGCGGGCCACGGGGCCGAACACGCGGGTCCCCTTGGGTTCGCCGTTCTCGTCTATCACGCAGACGGCGTTGTCGTCGAAGCGGATGTAGGACCCGTCGGGGCGGCGGACTTCCTTGGTCACGCGCACCACCACGGCCTTCACCACTTCGCCTTTCTTTATGGCGCCGTGCGGGATGGCGTCCTTCACCGAGCAGACGATGGTGTCGCCCAGGAAAGCGTATTTGCGGTAACTGCCGCCCATCACGTGGAAGCACATAAGTTTGCGGGCGCCGGAGTTGTCGGCGACGTTCAGCATTGTTCTCAACTGTATCATGATCGTTCTCCGTTAATGGCCCGGGGCTTACCTGGAGGCCTTCTCGACTATGCGGCTGACGCGCCAGCGCTTAAGCGCGGACAGGGGGCGGGTGCTGACTATCTCGACCAGGTCCCCGGTCTTGGATTCGTTGGCCTCGTCGTGGGCGTAAAACTTGCGGTTGCGCCTGAGGGTCTTGGAATAAACGCTGTGGCTGATGACGTGGTCCACGCTGATCACGCGGGTCTTGGTCATCTTGTCGGAGACGACTACGCCCCGCATGGTCTTCCTCTGGTTCCTCTTCTCGGTGTTTTCGGTCATTTTTTAACCTCGGCGGTCTTGGATTTCTCGAGCTCGCGCTGCCTGAGCCAGGTGTTGATCATGGCTATCTTGCGGCGGGCGGTGCGCAGCACCAGCGGGTTCTCAACCGGGGCGGTGGTGCGCTTGAAGTTGATCTGGAAGATCTGCTTCTTCAGGTCCGAAACCTGGGTCCTGAGCTCGGCGTCGGACATGTTCCTGAGCGTTTCCTTGTCTTTTCTTTTCATAATATCTGGCGGCTCCTTGCTTAGTTCTCGCGGCTCACGAACTTGGTCTTTATGGGCAGCTTGTGGCCGGCGCGGGTGAAAGCTTCTTTGGCGGAGACGAGGTCCAGGCCCTCGACTTCGAACAGGATCCTGCCGGGCCGCACGACGGCCACCCAGTGATCCGGGGCGCCCTTACCCTTACCCATGCGGGTTTCGGCGGGGTGCTTGGTCACGGCCTTGTCGGGGAATATGCGGACCCAGATCTTACCCTTCTTGCGGAGGTAGCGCACGATGGTCACGCGGCAGGCCTCTATCTGGCGGGCGGTGATCCAGCGGGGCTCGAGGGCTTTCAGGCCGAATTCGCCGAAAGCCAGCGTGAAGCCGCGCTTCGCGACGCCCTTAATGCGGGGCGCGGAGTGCGTCTTGCGGTATTTTACTCTCTTGGGCATCAACATAGTTATAGCTCCTTAAAGGAAGTCTCAGGCCGTCGGGGTGGCGTTCCTGCGGGCGGCGCCAGACTCGTCCATCACCGGTATCTCGGTGGGGTTTTCGGCTTCCATCTTTATCAGCTGCTCGCGCAGCTCGCGGGGGGTCTTCGCGAAGAACAGCTTCTTGAAGATCCAGACCTTTATGCCGATCTTGCCCATGGAAGTGTGGGCTTCGGTAAGGCCGTAATCGATGTCGGCGGAGATGGTCTGCAGCGGCACGCGGCCTTTGCGGAACCACTCGCGGCGGGCAATTTCGGCGCCGCCGAGGCGGCCGCTGGCCATGACCTTGATGCCCAGGGCGCCGGAGCCCATGGTGCGCTCCATGGCGCGCTTGATGGCGCGCTTGAAAGAGATGCGCTTCTCGAGCTGCTGCGCCACGCTCTGGCCTACGAGGCGCGGGTCGAGCTCGGGGATCTTGATCTCGGAAACGTTGATGAACACCTTGCGCTTCGTGAGGCGCTCGACGTCCTTCTTGAGGTTCTCGATGTCGGCGCCTTTGCGGCCGATCACCACGCCGGGGCGGGCGGTATGGATGGTCACCTTGAGGTAGGCGCCGGCGCGTTCGATGTCCACCCAGCTGACGGACGCCATGGCGAACCGTTCGGTCACCATGTGCCTGATCTCGAAATCTTCGCGGATCAGTTCCGGCATCTTCTTGGGGGAGAACCAGCGGGACTGCCAGTCCTGGATGTAGCCGAGCCTTAAACCCTTGGGATGTATTTTCTGACCCATATTATTTCCGCTCCTTGGTATCCGACACGGCCACGTGGATGTGGCACATCTTGCGCTTGAACGGCATCGCGCGGCCCTGCGGGCCGGGCTGCACGCGGCGCAGGAACTTCATCGGGCCCTGGTCCGCGAAGCACTCGGTGACCCAGACCTGTTTGAGGTCCAGTTTCTTGCCGAGCTTCACGCTCAGGTTGGCGCCCGCGGACTTAATGGCCTTGCCGACGATGTCGGTGGCGATGCGCGGCAGGCTGGCCAGTATGTACTGGGCCTCGTAGAGGGACTTGCCCCGGACCGCGTCGAGCAGCTGGGCCACCTTGCGGCGGCCGAAGCGCTGGTATCTGAGATGACATTTAGCTTCCATAAATTTCTCCTGGGTTTAACTTAGCGTCACCCTTAGGTGAGGTCCGTGGCTTCCTTGGTATGCGACTGGCCGTGGCCCTTGAACAGCCGCGGGAACGAGAATTCGCCCAGCTTATGGCCGACCATGCGTTCCGTGACGTACACCGGCAGGAACTTGCGGCCGTTGTGCACCATCAGGGTCTGCCCGACGAACTCGGGGGTGATGGTGCAGGCGCGGGCCCAGGTCTTAATCTGGGTCTTGGCGCCGCTAGCCGCGGCGGCCTGCACCTTGGCCAGCAGTTTCTGGTCTACGAAAGGTCCTTTTTTAGAAGATCTGCTCATTTATATTCCTCCGTTAGGCGCTGACCTGCGACTTGCGCCGGTCCTGCACTATCATCCAGCCCCATATCTTGGACTTGGTCCTGGTCTTGAAACCCTTGGAAGGCTGGTTCCAGGGGGAGCGGGGCACGTTATTGCCCTTCGAGTGGCCGCGGCCGCCGCCGAGCGGGTGGTCGCAGGCGTTCATCGCGGCGCCGCGTACGGTCGGCTTCACGCCGATGTGGCGCTGGCGGCCGGCTTTGCCGAGGGTGATGGTATTGTGCTCGATGTTGCCCACCTGGCCGATGGTGGCCATGCAGTTCTTGAGCACTTTGCGGATCTCGCCGGAAGGCATCTTCACAAGGGCGTAGTCGCCCTCCTTGGCCATCAGCTGCGCCTGGGTGCCGGCCGCGCGCACGAACTGCGCGCCCTTGCCCGGGATCATTTCGATGGCGTGTATGAAGGTACCGTCGGGGATATTGGCCATGGGAAGAGCGTTGCCCAGCCGGATCTCGGACTTGGGACCGCTCATCACGGTGGCGCCCACGCCCAGGCCCAGGGGGGCGGGGATGTAGCGCTTGTCGCCGTCCGCGTAAACGAGGAGGGCTATGCGGGCGTTGCGGTTGGGATCGTACTCTATGGCGGAGACCTTGGCGGGCACGCCGTACTTCTCGCGCTTGAAATCTATCGCGCGGTAGCGCCGGCGGTGGCCGCCGCCGTGGTGGCGGACCATGACCATACCGGTGTTATTGCGGCCGCCGTTCTTGCGCATGCCGCGGGTCAGGTGCTTCTCGGGCTCGGTCTTGGTGATCTCAGAGAAATCGGCTATCTGGATCGTGCGCCTCGAGGGGGTGTAGGGTCTGTATGATTTGATGGGCATATCTTTCTTTCCTGTTATCGCCTTACTTCGGCAGGTCGGTCATGTCTATCTTCTGACCGGCCTTTACCGTCACTATCGCCTTCTTCCAATCGGAGCGGTAGCCCTCGTGGCGGCCCACTTTGTGGAGCTTGCCGGGAAGGTTGGCGGTGCGCACCGCGGAGACTTTCACTTTGAAGAGGGTCTCTATGGCTTTCTTGATCTCGGGCTTGGTGGCCTTCGGGTTGACGCGGAAGGTGTAGCGGTTCTCCGCGTCCTTTATGATCACGCTCTTTTCGCTGAGGATGGGGGCTATCAGCACTTCGGTAAAGTTCATTTTGCCTCCTTGACGCTGGCGGCCAGGGCCTTAAGCGCGGCCGAGGTGAAAACGAGCTTGGTGTTGCGCATCGCCTCGTAGGCGTTCAGGTTCTGCGCCAGGCACCAGCCGAAATCGGCGATGTTCTTGGACGCGGCCTTGAAGTTCTTGTCCATCTTGTCGGTGACGAACAGGACGCTCTTGGCGTTAAGTTCCTTGCGCAGAGCGTTGAGCGAGCTGGTCTTGGCGGCCTCGAGGGCGAGGTTCTCGACCACCAGCACGGCGCCGTCGGCGGCGCGGGCGGAGAGGGCCTCTATCAGGGCCTGGCGGAGCTTCTGCACCGGCAGGTACTGGCGGAACGAGCGCGGCCGGGGACCGAACACCACGCCGCCCTTGCGCCAGATCGGCGAGCGGGTGGAGCCGGCGCGGGCGCGGCCCGTGCCCTTCTGCTTCCAGGGCTTTTTGCCGCCGCCGGACACTTCGGCGCGGGTCTTGGTGCAGGCGGTGCCGCGGTGCTTGTTGGCGAGGTAATGCTTCATCACCTCGTGTATGAAATAGGGGTCGGGCTTTACGGAGAAAAGGATCTCCGGCAGTTCGAACTTGCCTACTTCCTTGCCTTTCAGATCTAAGAGTTTAGTTTCCATGGTTTATCCTCTTTCGGGCCTACTTCTTGGCGGCCGGCTTGGCCGCGGGCTTGGCCGCGTCCTTTTTGCCTTTGTTCTTGCCGGCCGGGGCGGCGTGGGGCTTGGGCACCTTCTTGTTGGTCAGCGTGATGTAGACCATGCTGCCCTTGGCGCCGGGGATACCGCTGCCCACGAGTATCAGGTTCTCTTCGGGGATGATCTTGAGGACCTTCACCTTCTGGACGGAGCAGGTCTCTACGCCCCAGTGGCCGGCCATGCGCTGGCCGGGAAGCACGCGGCCCAGGGAGCGGCGGGAACCCAGCGAACCGGGCGCGCGCTCGCGGTCCGAGGCGCCGTGGGAGGCGGGACCGCCTTTGAAGTTATGGCGTTTCATGCCGCCGGCGAAGCCGTGACCTTTGGTAACGCCCTGCAGGTCTACGTATTCGCCCGCGGCGAAGCGTTCCACGCTGGCCAGCTGGCCCTGCTCGGCGCCCTTCAGGTCCGCCACGCGGAATTCGCGCAGGTGACGCAGGGGAGCGGAGGAAAGTTTTTTGGCGAGGCCCTTTTCGGCGGCGTTGGCGCGCTGCTCTTTTTTGTGGCCGAAGCCCAGGCAGACGGCCTGGTAGCCGTCCTTTTCCTGGGTGCGGGTATACGCCACGCGGCAGGGGCCGGCCTTCACCACGGTGACCGCGTGAAGGTTGCCGGCGGCATCGAAGATCTGGGTCATGCCCAGCTTTTCCCCGATAAGAAATTTATGGGCCACGGGAAGCTGCTGCGTCTCGGGCTTGGCCTCGGGGGCTTTATTCTCTTTGTTTTCTTCTGTCATGTCAGTCCGCTCCTTAAGTCGTTTTTCCCGACGTGAAAACTCCCGGCGATGACGCCGGGGCCTCCGCTGTCCTTAGGACAAACGAACAAACCGCGCCGGAACTTTTAGGCTCCGGTTATGGTACTACTGATATTTTTAGTTTCTATGATTAAGCCCGCAGGCGGAGGGAATCAAGGCCGCTCCGTCTATAGGGCCGCTGCCCGTATTCCGTAGAACGCGACAGCGTAATAAAAACTGCATTTTCAAAGAAACCGCGGCGTTGCCGCGATTAACTACAGGATTATTATAACAAAACCCCTGTTTTATGTAAAGCCCTTTCTACAGCGGGGCCGCGAAAGCCAGCACATGGCCGTCCGAGTCCAGGCTGTAAGCGGCCCTGTCCCCCCACCCCCGAGGCTCCAGGGGGCTTAGTTCCCGGGCTCCGGCTGCCAGCGCCCTGGCGTGGCAGGCCGCAGGGTCAGGAACGGTCAGGTAGACCTCTGCCCGGGGAATACCGGAACCGGCCGAGGGGTCGGGCAGGGAGGGCAACAGGCGCTTTATGCCTTTTTCAGGCATCAGGCCCAGCACACAGCCCGGCCTCAGCTCGAATTCTGTCATACCTGGCACGTCCAGGCGCGGTGCGGCCCCCAGCGCCGCCGCATAAAAATCACGGCTTTTCGCCTGATCCGCCACATAGAGGATGAGATTTATATTCATTTTGATATCTATATTATAACAAAAAAGAGCCCGGCCAAAGCCGGGCTCTTCTTTTAACAAGAAAAACGCTTATTTCGCGGTCTTGTTGATCCAGTCAAGCGCGCCGTTCACC
>JAMPXK010000063.1 GCA_023701245.1 Elusimicrobiales bacterium
AGCCGGCTGGCCCGCGCCGCCCCGTTTTTTTACTTCGCCACCGCCAGGGAAACCTCGAAGTCGAACAGCCTGTTCCGGCGTTTGCCCAGTTCCTCCCTGAGCGCCGCGGCCGCGGCGGCGTTGCCGCCCAGCGGGTTCCCCGCGGCCGGGCCCACCAGCACCACCAGGCCTTCTTCGGACGCTTCGGCCCAAACCGGGACCTTATACGTTTCGGAAACGTCCTTAAAACACCCGTCCAGCATGTCCAGGGCTTCGGCCTTGGTCATATCGGAAGGATAGATCCCGTCCACTACCGCGCAGGCCTCCTCACCCATGAAGACGCCGGCGCCGGCGTTCTTGGAGCGCACCGGCCGGAGCCCTTCGCAGCTGATCTCGGTATCGGTCTTCCAGCGCATGCCTTTCTTTACCTCGCCGCGCACAAAGACCGAACTGAGGCCGTAGTTCATCCCCAGCACGGCCTGGCCGCGGGTATGGTAGCCGCCGTTATCCTGCTCGCCGCAGGACAGCGTGATGCTGTTGCCCACCATGCCGGCCTGGGCCGGGCTGCAGAACGAGAAGATGTCGCCCCCGCTTAAATCGCCCAGCACGCCCAGAGTCGCCTGCCGGCCGCGGTCCTGCACGTACACGGTGCTGCCGTTCTGCCGCCGGTCCACGGTAACCGTGCAGCCCAGGTCGTTGGTGTACACGGCCGACCGGCCCAACCCGGCCGAGATGTCTTTTACAGGGGCCTTATCAGGCCGCGCCGCGGGCTGCGTCACTGCAAGGGAACTGTTTAACGCCTCCCGGGATACTCCGTTCACAAGCGCGTCCAGGGCCTTGTCGGACGCCCTGGCGCTGCCGCAAAACGCCGCCACCGCCACCACCGCCGCTATAAGTCCTTTCTTCATACTTGCCTCCTTGGTTTCTCGCGTCGCCAGGTACGGCTCGTCCGCGTTAGCTGTACCAATAGGATACCAACCGCCGCGCCGCGGCGCCTGAGGCGCAAGTGCCAATTTTAAGGACAACAGGTTCAGGATAAGGAACCGTACCAAAAGCACGGTTTTGGTGCGCGCTTTCTGCGCGGAGCGCGGGGCCCCTCCACGGGGATCTATAAAAACCAAAACCGCCGGGGCTGCCCGGCGGTCGCAAAAGCCTGCCTGCTGCGGCTACCTGTCCAGTTTGAACCTGATGCGCAGCACCCCGTCAGCGAAGCCGGTGGAGATTATCCTGAAAACGCCGAGTTCCGACGTAGACTTGGCGTGCTCGCCTATGCACGGGCAGGCGTCGTAAGCGCCGACCCGGACCACGCGCAGGTTTTCGCCGGCCGTTTCAGGCAGGCGCCCCAGGTCGAACTTTTCCCGCGCCTCTTCAATGGGCACGAAGTCCGCCGTCACCGGCAGGTCCGCCTTTATAGCGTCGTTCACCAGGCGTTCCAGCCCTTCTTTCTCCTCCGGGGTCAGGTCCCGGTGGAACCGGTAATCGCATTTGGATTTCTTTTTTTCGATGTGGGAGCTGAAAGCCCGCCCACAGCCCAGCAGCCGCACCACGCTCTGGTTTAGCAGGTGCTCGGCCGTGTGCATGGCCAGGTCCGCGTATTCTTTCATAACGGCGGCGGGCTACTCCGTCTTGCCCCAGAAAGCCCCGCCTTCACCCGCGGGGGCCGCGGGGCCCTCGGCCTTGACGATGGTATAAAAAGCCGCCGAGGCGGCCATCACCAGCACCGCGCCCACCCCTTGCAGCAGGGCGTCCAGGTAATAGACGACGGCCGGGTTAGGTATAAATTTCCCCAAAGGCCAGGCCAGGACCTTGAGAGCGCCCATGAGGATGGCGCCCAGCAGCAGCAAAGTCCACAGGCGGTCGCGGGTCAGCTCGTAACTGCGCTTCATGCCCGCCCTGAACCCGAGCCCTTCGCCTATGGCGGCGTTCAGCCAGAGCGACACCCGCAAGGCCAGCCACAGGCAGGTTATCATCCACATTATGCCTATAATAGTGGCGCCCCAGAACTTGGCCTTCAGGATAGGAATCGCCAGCCAGATGATCAGGGAAAAAACTATGTCCCAGCCGGCCCGGAAAAACCACCACCGGCCGGCGTAAGCGGGCATGGCCTGCGCCTCGCCGCCGGCGGCGTGCAGCGTGAACCGACCGGTGAGCCCGGCCGCGAACCACGCCGCCACCGCCAGGCCGGGCAGGTGCGCCAGGAGACCGCCGCGCAGGCTGATCCCCACCTCCTCGCCGCCGCCGTAGACGCCGTGCACGCCCAGGAACCCGCAGACCAGCACGTAAAGCCAGGCGTTGAAGACCGCCACGGCCGCGTAAAGAGCCGCCTCCTTGCCCGACTTGCCTGTCAGCCTGTACGCTTCCTGTATGCACCTCTGTATCATGCCGGCCCCCTTGAATGACGGAACTTAATTATAAATATATCAAATTCAGCCGCCCCACGCGGTTGCACAGGCCTTTGCCTAGCGCTATAATGATAGTTAATGGCGGAGATCAAAGGACACGTACTGCTGGTCACCAGCGGCAAGGAATTGCTGCTGGAGATGACGCCGTCCATGTCCGGCAGGGGTTTGGAACTGCTCTGCGTGCCCTCCCTCAAATATGTGGCCGAGCGCCTGGCCGCCGGCGACTGCGCCGCGGTGGTGGCCGATTTCAGCTGGCTGCCGCCCACGGAACGCGAAGCTTTGCTGGCCCTGCACGCCCAATACTCCAAGGTGCCGCTGTTCACGCTGGAGTCCGTGGCCAGCATGGCGCCGGCCGTCACCTCGCCGCTGCGCCGCCTCAGCTGGCCGCTGCCCATGGGCTTTCCGGACCAGGTCCGCGTCATAGGGCGCCCGGTAGTGCTCCTGGCCGACCAGGTGCTGTTCAGCACGGGGGCCGTGCAGAAGGCCTTCCAGCTGGCCGGCGTCCAGACCGTGTCGCTGGAGTCCGCCAGGGAAGTCCCCGCTTTTCTTAACCAGCAGGCCGAAGCCCGGCGCCTGGCCGCACAGGTAAAAGAGCCTAAAAAGGGCTGGGCCTCGCTGCTGGGAGGGTCGGAAGAACCCCCGCCCCCTCCCCCGCCGCCGACGGTAGGCAATTTGCTGGTGGCCCAGTTCTCCGGGGCGGCCAAAGAAGCCTCCGCCCTGGACGCCGCCATCCGCGCCGCCGTCCCCGAAGCGGTCTGCTACCTGGTTTCCGGCGTGGACCTGGTGCGCTACGCCATCCAGGCGCTGAAAGAGAACCAGCCCGTTGCCATTCCCCGCGACCAGTCCGGGCGCGTGGCCGGTATCCTGGTGGAGAGCAGCGAAGGTTCCGACGTGCGCCTGAAAGCGCGCGACACCGAGCGCATCCTGCTGCTGGATAATTTTAAACCCGCCCTGGCCTCCCTGGGCCAGGCCCTGCAGGGCGCCGGCTACGAAGTCACCTCCACCATGGACGGGGAGGACGCCCTCGGGCTCTGCCAGAAAGGCGCCTTCCACCTGGCCGTCATCGGCGCCACCAATTTCGCCCAGCACTCCGGCGCGGAACTCGCGCAGAAACTGCGGGAGCGCGACCCTGACCTGCGCATCATCTTCATGGTTGACCAGTATCCCCTCAAGGCGGCCCTGCAGGGCGTCAGCCAGGTGGTGGAACTGGGCCTCGACGACGCCATTTTAAAACCGGTGGAAGCCTCGCGCCTGATCTTCTCCGTGGAAAAAGCGCTGGAGCGCCGTTTCCTGCTGTTGGAGAACGCGCGCCTGCTCAAGGAGATGCAGGAACTCAACCGCCAGCTGGCCGCCATCAACGGCTTCCAGAAAAATTTCTTCGCCACGGTAGCCCACGACGTGAAGAGCCCGCTGACGGCCATCCTGGGCTACGCCGAAGTGCTCACCAAAAAGCTCCAGGCCATGCCCAGCGAAGGCCGCTACGCCGCCAATATCCAGACCTCCGCCAAGACGCTCAACGTGCTCATCAGCGACCTGGTGGACCTGGCCGCCATAGAATCCGGCAAGCTGCGCGTGGAGATAGGCACGCTCAACCTGCTCGCCGTCATCCAGGACGTCTACGAGCGGGTGAAGATAGCCGCCCAGAAGCGCAACCTGAATATGACGCTGGAAACCCCGCCGGTGCTGCCGCCGCTGGCCGGCGACGACGCCCGCGTGGGCCAGGTAGTGCAGAACCTCTGCACCAACGCCATCCAGTACACCAAGGAAGGCGGCAAGATAACCATTAAAGCCGAAGTCACCCCCGACCGCGTGATAGTCAGCGTCATAGACACCGGCATCGGCATCTCCAAGGAAGACCTGCCGCGCGTGTGGGAGCGTTTTTTCCAGACCAAGGAAGCCCAGGGCATGCGCAAGGCCGGCTTCGGCCTCGGCCTAAAGATCGCCCGCGAGATCGTGCAGCGCCACGGCGGCGAGATGGGCATAGAATCGGAACTGGGCGTGGGCTCGCGCTTCTTCTTCCACATCCCCCTCAAGACCGACGCGCCGCCGCCGGCTCCTCCCCAAAAATAGTCAAAAAGAAAACCGCCGGGACAGCCCGGCGGTTTTACTTTGTCTCCGGATCGGCGGCAGCCTCAGGCCCCGCTGCGCAGGAAATTAAGCGCTTTGCCTATGGTATAGGTCTCCTGCCCCGCGGGCAGCTGCGCCAGCAGTTCCCTGGCGGACTCCAGGTCTTCGCCCAGGGTGACTATGGCGGGTTCCACGTAGCCGCCGGAGCAGACCTGCGGGCAGCCGGCGGCCGCCAGCAGCGCGTTGCACAGGCAGGCGCGGCCGACGGTATTCTGCACCCGGCCGCCTTTGGCCACAAAAGCGTCCACCGGCTCGGCCGGGCAGCGGTAGCCCAGCTGGCCGTCCGGAGTTAAATAATTCACCTGCAGCAGGGCTATGTCGCAGCGCCGCGGGCGGGCCTCGTAAACGGCTTCTTCGGAAACGGTTCCAGGCACCTGCGCCACCTTGAACGGGAAACCGGTGGGCGACACCATCGAGTTGGTGACCTTCAGCTCCCCGGACCGCAGCAGCTTCAGCACCCTGGAACGCAGTTCCGGCGTCATGCCGGACTGGCCCGAAAGCGCCGCCAGCGTGCCGAACTGTATGCCCCTGGCACCCGCCGCCTGGGCGGCGGCCAGCCTGCCGCGGCCGGCGTAGGCGCCGGCCAGCCAGAAAGGCAGGCCCAGGCCGGCTATGGCGCCTATGTCGGCCTTGTCCTGTTCTGTATAGATCAATAACGGTTTACCCGCCGCGTCGAAACGCATCTTGGCCGGAGCCACGCTGTGGCCGCCGGCTTCGGACCCCTCCACCACGAACCCGTAAGGCCTGGTGGCCGGATCGGAGGCCAGCGCGTTGGCCAGCCCGAAAGAGGAAACTATGGCCAGGAATTTAGGCACGGGCAGGGCGGCGCCGGAAATATTCAGCTCCCCGGGGCGCACCGTGGCGTAGAAAGACCCGGAATCCGAACGGGTGCCGTACACCTTGAAAGACATGGCGGTAGGCTCATGCCTGGAGAGTTTCTCTATCATGGAGGGCAGTTCGTCGGGACTGCCCGCGCCTACCAGGATGTAGGCCGCGCCGGCCAGCATCGCGCCATACAGGGCCCAGGGCAGGGGCCGCTCCACTTTGCGCAGGAAATTTATGCCTACGGGCTTGTCATGCCCTTCCTTGGCCAGCCACACTTCGGCGAAATTGGCCGCCATCACCAGCACCTGCATCTCCCGCGGGAGTTCCCAGAAAGAATCGGGGCCGGGTTTGAAGTTCTCGACACGGGTCAGGCGGCAGGTAGGTACCGGCTTGTAAGGCGTGCCGGGCTGCCGGCCGCCCTCGATATAATATTTGTTGAAAATTTCCCAGATGTCGGCCGTCAGGGCAGGCTGACGGCGCGCCAGTTCGGTAAAGGCGCGGCGCACATGGCCGCCCGGGTCTCCGTCCTGCAGCAGCCGCGGGTAGACGATCTCCAGGCCGGTGCCGGAAACTACCCCCAGCCCGCCCATCATGGAGACTATCCGCGACATCACCCACCAGGAAATACGCACACCCATCCCTCCGGAAATAATGGCGGGATCGGCCGCTGCGTAAGGCGGGGTCTGGTCGGTATTCACGCTGTCTCCTGTTGCCTAATAAAATTGTATCTCATATCGGCCAACTAATATCTTACCTTATTCCGGCAGGCCTCTGGCCCTTTAAATCCTGAAAAAACGCCCCTTGTCACTGCCCCGCGGGCGGCGCCGCCTGCCGCGCTACGCCGGCAGCGTGAAATAGAACACCGCCCCCTCTCCGGGCGAACTTTCCGCCCAGACACGCCCCCCGTGCCTTGAGACTATGCGCTTCACGGTGGACAACCCGATGCCCGACCCCTCGAAGTCCTCCGCCTTGTGCAGGCGCTGGAACACCCCGAAAAGCCTGTCGGCGTAGTCCGGGCTGAAGCCTACACCGTTGTCGCGCACCCCTATGACGTGTTCAGCGCCGCGCCGCGAGTAAAGCACCTCTATCCTGGCCGGGGCGCGCCCCCGGCTGTACTTGGCGGCGTTGCCCAGGAGGTTCAGGAACACCTGCTTGATCATCGCGCGGTCGCAGGTCGCTTCGGGCAGCTCCGCGGTCTTCCATTCTATCTCGCGGCCGGCGGTTTCCGCCCGCGTTTCCGCTATGGCCTCCTGCAGCAGCCCGCCCAGCGGCACCAGCCCCGGCTCCAGCGGCCGCTTGCCGGTGGTGGACAGAGCCAGCAGCCCGTCCACCAGTTTGCTCATCTGCGTGGCGGACTTGCGGATGTTAAGGAGATAGCTCCTGGCGGAGTCCTTAAGCCCCTGGCCGGCCTCCGTCTCCAGCATCTCGGCGAAGATATTCAGGCGGCGCAGCGGGGCTTTCATGTCGTGGGCGGCGGAGTAGGAGAAAGCCTCCAGTTCCTTGTTGGCGTCCTCCAGCTGGGCCGTGCGTTCTTCCACGCGTTTTTCCAGCTCGGCGTTCAGCCGCAGTATGTCGGCCTGCGCTTTCTTGCGCTCGGTCACGTCCATCATGGTCCCGATGGCCGCGGGTTTGCCGGCGAACACCGTCTTGGCCCCGTAGGCCTCGCCGTAGAACACCTCGCCGTTCTTCTTCACGCACCGGAAACCGTAGTTCACGAACGGCACCTCGCCGTCCAGGCGCTTGCGCAGGTTCTCCAGGACCAGCGGCAGGTCCTCGCGGTAGATCATGTCCTTCGGGCCCTTCTTGCCCACCATTTCCTCCACCTTGTAGCCGAAGAACGCGGCCATGGCCGGGTTGACGTACCTGAACAGGCCGTCCTGTATCAGGTAAATGCCCACCTGGGACCTTTCGGAAAGGGTTTTGAACTTGTCTTCGGATTCCGCCAGCAGTTCCTCGGCGCGGCGGCGCGCGGTGACGTCGCGCACGCTTTCTATGGCGCCGTAAAGCTTGCCGTCCGCGCCCATAAGCGGCGAGGCCGCCACCCACACGTGCGCGCCCTGCCCCCGGTTGAGCCGCGGCACAAAAACCTCGGCGTAAAGGGTCCCGTCTGGGGATTTAAGCACGTATTCGTATTTCCTCTCTATCTCCGCGTTGGGCATCCCTATGAGGTCTATCAGGATGGGGCGGCGCTCCCCGTACCAGGGAACGCCGTAGGCGAAATCGCCTTTTCCCAGCATCTCCTCTTTGGGCACGCCGGTCATCTTCTCTATGGCCCGGTTCCACGCTATCACTTTCTTCTCCTTGTCTATGACGAAAGTGGCGTCGGGCAGGAACTCGATGATCTCCGAGAACCGCCGGTTGGCGGCCTGCAGTTCCCGCTCCGCCTTTTTCCGTTCGGTGATATCCTCGAAGGTGCCCAGCACGCCTATCACCCCGCCCCGGGCGTCCCGCAGGGGGATCTTGCTGGTGCGCACCTCGGTAAGCCGGCCGTCGGCGGTGGACTGGGTCTCCTCGTAATTTATCTTGGGAATGCCGGTCGTCATGACCTGCTGGTCGTCGGCCCGGTAGCTTTCCGCTTCGGCGCGCTTCCAGGGCAGGTCCAGGTCCGTCAGCCCTTTTATCTCTTCCGTGGATTTCAGGCCCGCGTTGGCGGCGAAAAGCCTGTTGCAGCCCAGGTAGACGCTCTTGCGGTCTTTCCAGAAAACGAAAGCCGGCATGTTCTCCAGCACCAGCTGCAGCATCTGCGAAGACGCCCACAGTTCCGCCTCCGCGCGCCTGCCGGAGCGCCTCTGCCGCAGGAGCAGCAGCACTATCGCGGCCAGGGCTAAAAGTCCCGCGGCCCCGGCCCAGGCCAGCCCCTTGTGAAGCCTGTAGCCCGCCCCTGGCCCGCCGCCGGCCAGGCTGCCCGGCTGCAACTCCGCGCACGAAGCCGGGCCAGGCGCAACGGATATCGCGCACCAGACCGCTCCCGCCGCGGCCAGGAGCCTGATAGAACGGCATAGGACCATAACTTTACCCCCTCCGGGTATGATAACAAATTCCGGGAAAAGCGGCTGACGGCCGCTTTATTTAAGGATCCGCAGCAGGTTGCTGAAATCGTCCGTCCAGAGCTTTACGCGCGCGGCCGGCTTTATCAGCAGGCCTTTATTCCTGAACAGCGGGTCCTTGAATAAACCCTCCCGGGCGGTCACCAGCACCCAGGTCGCTTTCAGTTCCCCGGTCACGGCGTCCTCTTCGCTGATCACCGCCATGGCCTTCTTGCCCAGGGCGTCGGCGGCCAGCTGCACCACGGGCTCCAGGGAAAGGTAGATGCTCGAGACGTGCACCGCCAGCACCCCGTCGGGCTTGAGGTGCCGGAAATAAAGTTTGAACGCCTCCAGCGTCAGCAGGTGCACCGGGATGGCGTCGCCGGAAAAAGCGTCCACCACCAGCACGTCGAAGTTCTGGGCGGCCTCGCGCTGCAGCAGCAGGCGCGCGTCGCCCAGCGCCAGGTCTATGTCCGCCGCGGAGTCGCCCAGGAAACTGAAGTGGCTGCCGGCCACGCCGGCCACCAGCGGGTTTATCTCGTAAAAACGGAAGTAGTCCCCCCGCCGGCCGTAGGCCGCCATGGTGCCGGCCCCCAGGCCCACCACGCCCACCCGGCGCGGACCTTTCTTCTCCCGCGCGCGCATCAACAGGCCTATGCCCGTATTCCTGCCGTAGTAGGTCACGGGCCGGTTCCGCTTTTCCGGCCTCACATACTGAGCCCCGTGCACTATGGTGCCGTTGTACAGCACCAGGCCGGCGTACTCGTTGTCCATGTTCTCCCGGCCCACCGACAGCGCCCCGTAGAAATTGCGGGCCGACAGGAGGATGTCCTCCCTGGCCTTGCGCGCGTCCAGCGCCAGCCAGACTATCAGCGCCGCGGTACACAGGCCGAGGAACAGCCAGGCAGGGCTTACCCGCCTGGGCTCGTCGCGGTAGAAAACCCCCCACGCCAGCAGGGCGTACGCGGCTATGCCGGCCTGCAGTTCGTAAACCCCGCTGAACAGGCGCGGCGCCGCCAGCCCCACGAACACGCTGCCCGCGGCCCCGCCCAGGGCGATCATCAGGTAGAAGGAGGTGAGGTGGTCCGGGTGCGGCTTGCGGCGGGCGAGCTCGCCGTGGCACATCAGGCAGGCCACGAACAGCCCCGCCAGGAAAAGCGGGATAAGGTAGCCCAGCCCCATGTCCGTGGACAGCGAGGACATGGCCCAAGCCATGGCCAGTATGGTCAGCAGCGGCAGCGACACGAAGGCGTTGCTCCAGCGCCACTCGCCGGGCCCGAAGCAGATTATGAAACTGAACAGGTACAGGCCCAGCGGCAGCAGCCACAGGAACGGCACGGCGGCCACGCTCTGGGTCAGGTGGTTGGTGATGGCCAGCAGCAGCACCGAGGGGCAGGCGGCCAGCGCCAGCCACAGCAGCCTGGCGCGCGGCGTCGGGGGCGGCGTTCTTTCCTCGGCCCCGGCCGCGGCGGACTCCGGCAGCGCCCGCACCCTGGCCGCGGTCAGTACGCAGAGCGCGCAGAACCCGGCGTAACAGAGCGCCCAGGCCAGCAGCTGCCGGCCAAGCGGCAGGTAAGGCTCCAGCAGGAAAGGGTAACCCAGCAGGGCCAGCAGCGAGCCGGCGTTGGAAAGAGCGTAGAGCTTATAGGGCTTTACGGGCCCGGCGGCGCTTTTGCCGCGCAGGGCGAACCACGCCTGCAGGAGCGGTCCCGTGGCCGAGAGGGTGAAATACGGCAGCCCCACCATGAGCGCCAGCAGGGCCAGGATCTTTAAAGCCGGGTCGCCGGCGGCCGGGGTGTCCAGGCGCAGCAGCAGCAGCGGCAGGGCCAGCAAACTCGCCAGCAGGATGCCGGTATGCAGCCGGGCCTGCGCGGCGGGCTTCAGCCGGCTCACGGACCAGTGCGCGTAGAGATAGCCCAGGAACAGTACCGCCTGGAAGAAGACCAGGCAGACCGCCCACACGGCCGCCCCCCCGCCGAACCAGGGCAGCAGCAGCTTGGCTATAATGGGCTGCACCAGGAACAGCAGCAGCGCGCCCAGAAAAACGGTAAGGGAGGAAAGTATCATAATAGAGGGCCCCGCGCCCGGTATTGCCTATTCTACAAAAACGGCGGGCCCCGCCCTCAAAAAACACGCCAGGGGGGGACCTGCGTAATCTGGGCCATTTGGCCTATGGCTATATTTCCGGATTAATGTCATACTATAAAGGCAGTCAAACCAGAACTCAAGTTTTTGAAGCCTATTCTACCGAGCAACATTTGGAAAAGATAGAGCAGAGAGAGTTGAGTCAGGTAATGAAAGTTGCAAGGAGAATAACACAATGAGCAAGAGAATATACGTGGGCGGCCTGCCCTTCAAGACCACCGAAGAGGAAATGAACACCCTGTTCGCGACGTACGGCCAGGTTACCAGCGCCAAGCTGATCACCGACAAGTACTCCGGCCAGTCCCGCGGTTTCGGCTTCGTCGAGATGCCCAATGACGCGGAAGCCGCCACTGCGATGGAAAAGCTGAACGGCTCCGATTTCGGCGGCCGCAAGCTGACCATTAACGAAGCCCGCCCCATGGAAGCCCGCTCCAGCGGCGGCGACCGTGGTGGTCGCGGCGGCGATCGCGGTGGCCGCGGCGGCTACGGCGACAAGTGGTAATCAGGATCCTTTAACGGTTCTGACCGCCGGCCCCTCAAAAGGCCGGCGGTTTTTTTATCGGCGGCCGGCCCGGACTAGCGCGGGACCGCGCACCAAATACCGGTTTTACTCCCCTTTTCCATCCTGAACCCCCTGTCCCGCGAACAGGCACTTTCGCCTCAGGCGCACCCGCGCCGGGGCTGGTATCCTATTACTGAGGCAGACAGCGGTCTGCGGCAGGCGGAAAAAGGAGAAACCCATGAACAAGAACCTTATAGCGGCGGCGGTGATCGCGGTATTCTGCGGGACGGCCCGCGCGGAGGGCACGGCGCTGCAGGCGCTGACGGCCGGGGCGCCGGCCGGCATTACGGAGAGCCTCGCCGCGGAGCTCCCGCGGGCGGTACCCGCGGCCCGGCCGCAGACTTTTGAAGCGGAAGCGGCCTGGACGCTGGGCAAACCCGCTGTAACGGCCATAAAACGGCTAGGCATAATGAAAGCGGCGGAAAAAGCCGCCGTGCTCAAATGCCGGGCCCAGGGCCTGGACACCTGCGTGGCCGTAACCTCCCGCGTGACCGGCTGGGACCATTTCACCCTTACGGGCGCGGCCACCGCCAGGGCGCTGACGCCGGTGAAGGGCGCGGTCTTCACCGCGGACGTTCGCTGGAGCGTCCCCGGTTCCGGTTTTAACGGGCTCGAAAGGTTGGGAGTGCAGAAGGACGCGGAGGACGCGGCCATAGCCAAGTGCAGGAACGCCGGACACTTTGCCTGCTTCGCCGCGGATTCCCTGCTGACCGCCTGCGACAAGTACGGCTGCGCGGCGAGCGCGGTGGTGCTGGCCTTCCAGGCGGCGGATTAAGAGGCGGCTAGCTCCAGCGGCCGGAACGCGGCCGGCCTTCCGGCGGCAGGGAAGAGGACTCCCCGTGGATGACCACTACCACGCGCAGGTCGCCGCGCCTGCCCGCCTTGTTGCGCAGGCCCCGGCCGGGCACCCGCAGTACCGCCCCGGAGCGGCAGTTGCGGGGCAGTTTAAGCTTCAGGGGGCCGTCCAGGGCCGGCACCATAACCTCGCCGCCCAGCTCCGCGGCGAGAGCCCCCACCCACAAGCGTGTCTCCAGATCGTCGCCCGCCGTCCTGAACTCCGGGTGCGCGGCCACGTGCACCCTTAAAGATCTCCCTGCTCCACTGCCGTAAGCCGGCGCGCAATCCAGCCCGTTCAGGGCCAGCCGGTCGCCGTCCCTCAGGCCCTGCGGCAGGACGATATCCACTTTTTTCACCTCTACCACCAGCCCCGAAGCTTCGCATTCCAGGCAGGGGCCTTCCTTCACCAGGCCCGCCCCCTCGCACTCCGGGCAAGGCACCTTGCAGCAGACGCTGAGGACGTGGCGGCCGCCGTTCAGCGCTTCCGCCAGCGAAAGGTACACTTCAAAAGTGAGGTCCGCCGAGCAGGAGGGCGCGGGACCGCGCGGAGCGGCCGCCGGCCCCGCCCCGCGCTCCGCGCCATGACTTCCAGCCGGGCCGTCGCCGAACAGGGCATGGAAGAAATCGCTGAAGGTGTTGTTGCGCCTGGCGCCCGGCGCCGCAGCGAACTTATGCCCCTGCCGCAGGTTCGTCCACAGCCGGTCGTAGGTCTGGCGCTTGGACGCGGAGGACAGCACCGCGTAAGCCTCGTTGATATCCTTGAACTTTTCCTCGGCCGCGGGATCGCCGGGATTATGGTCCGGGTGATGCTTCTGGGCCAGCTTGTGGTACGCGGACTTTATCTCGTCAGGGTTCGACGAGTTGGCGACGGCCAGGATGGCGTAATAATCCAGGAATTTAGGCATTTTTCACTACCCCGCGGCCGCCTGGCGGCCCAAGTCACGGCTCATCTATGTACTTGGCGGTCTCGGCGGCCACCACCGGCGCCAGCAGCAGCAGCGCGACCAGGTTCGGCACGGCCATCAGGCCGTTGAAGATATCCGCGAAATTCCACACCGCAGGCAGGGCCGCCACGGAGCCGGTCATCACGGCGGCTATCCACAGGTAGCGGTACGGCGCCACCGCCCTGGCGCCCAGCAGGTACTCGGCCGCCTTCTCGCCGTAATACTCCCAGCCGAGGATGGTGGAGAACACGAAGGTCAGCAGCCCCAGGCTGAGCACGGCCGGGCCGACATAAGGCACATGGGAGAAAGCGCTCTTGGTCAGCGCGGCGCCCTTTAACCCGCTCTGCCAGTCGCCGGCGCTTACCACCACCAGGCCGGTAAGAAGGCAAACCACCACGGTGTCCCAGAAAGTCCCGGTAGAAGAGACCAGCGCCTGGCGCACCGGGTTCCTGGTCCGGGCCGCCGCGGCCACGATAGGGGCGGACCCCAGCCCTGATTCGTTGGAGAACAGGCCGCGGGCTATGCCGTAGCGCATGGCCTCTTTCATGCCCGCTCCCAGGAAACCGCCTACGGCGGCCTGCCCGTTGAAAGCGGAGGAGAGTATCAGGCTTACCGCCCCCGGCAGCTTCTCGTAGTTGAGCAGCAGTATGACCACGCAGCCCAGTACGTAGAACACCGCCATGAACGGTACCAGCTTTTCACAGAACCGGGCTATGGACTTTATCCCGCCCAGGATGACGAAGGCCGTCAGGCCCGCCATCACCAGCCCGCTTATCCAGGTAGCCAGACCGAAGGTGTCGTTGAGCATCTGGGAAATGGAATTGGCCTGCACCATGTTGCCTATGCCGAAGGCCGCCACGGCGGTGAAGAAAGCGAAAATGACTCCCAGCCACCGGGCGTTCAAGCCCCGTTCCAGCACGTCCTGGGGGCCGCCGGCGAGCGCGCCGGAAGGCAGGGTGACGCGGTACTTCACCGACAGCACCGCCTCCGCGTACTTGGTGGCTATGCCGAAAACGCCGGTCAGCCACATCCACAGGACGGCCCCGGGGCCGCCCGCCGCCACCGCTGTGGCCACGCCCACTATATTGCCTGTGCCTATGGTGGCGGCCAGCGCCGTCACCAGCGCGCCGAACTGGGAGATCTCGCCAGGGCCCTCTTTTTCGCGGCTGAAAGAAAGTTTAATGGCCTTGGGCAGGTAGCGCTGTATCAGTTTCAGCCGGAAGGTCAGGTAGATATGCGTACCGAACAGCAGGATGATGAGGGGGGCGCCCCAGACCAGGGCGCCGGCTTTTTCCAGCAGGGCGTTAAGGTTTTCCACGGCCCAATTGTAACTTATTCTCCCCGC
>JAMPXK010000064.1 GCA_023701245.1 Elusimicrobiales bacterium
AACCTACACGGACCTGTTCTCGCTCATCAAGGATACCACGCCGCCGCAGATCTCGGTCACCTACAGCACGCCGTCGGTCTGGTACACGGAATATCCCGGCGATGTGGGGGGGCTGCGCTTCGACGAGGCTATGTCCGGCCTGGCCCGGGTGCAGTACAGCGTCAGCGCCAGCAAACTCTTCGCGGACGGCGCGGTGATACCCTGGACGGACCTGACCGTGCCGCCGCTCACTCCCGGAGCTACCTGGTATGAGCCGGTCCTGACGTACAGTTTCGCGCAGCTGGCCAACGCGGCCTCCAATTATTTCAGTTTCAGGGCCGTGGACCTGGCCGGCTCCACGCGCACCGTGGTGGACGCTTTCGGCATTGGCAAGAACGTCAGCGGCCCGGTGGTCAACATCACCACCCCGACGCTGGCCTTCCTCTCCACCTTCACGTGGCTCTCCGGCAGCGCCCTGCCCACCAACGCCCACCCCGTGCTGGGCACGGAAGTTTCCCTGCGCGACATGGTAAGCGGCCTCTACTACAACGGGGTTTCGTTCCTGTCCGGCGCCAGGGTCTGGCGGGAAGCCGACGACGCGGCCAGCACGTTCACCATTACCCTGGCCAACCTGCCGCTGGTCAGCGGCAGGCAGTACCAGGCGGTGGCCCGGTCCTCCGACAGCGTCGGGGATTACTCGCAGGTCTTCTCCACCTACGCGTTCACCTTCGACGCGCAGCCGCCGGCCGCGCTCATACTCTATCCCGCGGACGGTTCTCTCGCCCCTTCGGCGGCGGCCATCAGCGGCACCGCGTCGGACGCCGCCAGCGGCATTACCTCGGTGGAGGTGGCCCTGAAGCGGCTCTCCGACGGGAAGTGGTGGAAGAACAGCGTTTCCTCCTGGGACACAACGCCGGAGCCGCTGCAGGCCGGCACCACCCCGTACTGGACCTGGAACTTCAACGCGTACCTGCGCGACAGCCTGCCGGACGGCGCCTCCTTCTACGCCACGGTCCGCGCCTGGGACAACTCCAACCCGCGCAATTACGGCCCGCTGCACGTTTCCGGCTCCACCTTTACCTACGTGGACGCCACTCCGCCGCCTGCGACGCTCACGCTGTCCGCGGCCCCCGGCACTTTCAGCGGCTCCGCCCGGCTCTCCTGGCGTACCGCCGGGGACAACGCCGCCAACGGCTACCTGCTCGACGGCAGGTACAAGATCGCCTATTCCACCTGGGCCGGGGCCCAGGTCTCTACCGCGGGAGCGCAGGTCACCCTTACCACGGCCACCCTGACGGCCGGCTCCACCCAGTACGCCACGGTCACCGGGCTGACCCCGTCCGCTTCCTACTATTTCACGCTCTGGACGGCGGATGACGCCCTTAACTGGTCCGCCGCGTCCAACGAGGCCGCCGCCATGTCGGGAGCTCCGGACTCCGGCTCATTGTCCGGCCGCGTTACCGACGCCGCGGCCAACCCCGTAACGGGCGTACTGGTGGAGGCCCGGTCCGCCTCCGGCGCGGTGGAGGGCAGCGACTATACCGACGTTCACGGCAACTATTCAATCCCTGCCCTCAACTCGCTGTACCTCAGCGTCCGGGCCGTCTGGGCCGCGCAGGACATAGAAAGTTCCGTTACCAAGGACCAGGTGGCCAACGGTTCCCCCAACGTCAACTTCACCCTGAGCGTCAGCTACCAGCTGGCCAGCATCAGCGGCTTTATCCCCGCGAATTTCCTCCTGAAGACCTCCGCGCGGCCCTCCGGGCTCTATACCACCCGGGAAGTGGACACCCGCACCAGCGGGGCTTTCGTGGAGATCTACCGCAAAGGGCGCCGCATCGGGGCGGCTTTTGCCGGCGAGGACGGCGCTTTCTCGGTGCCGAACCTGCTGCCCGGCACCTATTCCCTGCGCGTTTACAACGGCTCGGATTACAGCGTGATGCAGGCCGTGACCCTGCGCCCGGGCGAGAACCTGGTCTTCACTCCCCGCTGGACCCTGAACAAGGACAAGGTCTACGCCTATCCCAACCCCGCCAATACGCTGGTCCACTTCCATTTCGAACCCGTCTCCGCGGTTTTCGAGGCGGAGGTGCAGGTGTTCGACGTGGCCGGCCGGCTGGTGAAGCGGCTGGCCGAGGTGCTGCCGGACGCGGTGGTGGGCGGCGGCACGAAGCGCATCAGCTGGGACCTCTCGCGCGAGAGCGTGGCTTCCGGCGTCTATCTCTACATCCTGCGGCTGAAGGACCCGGCTACGGGAAAAACCGACAAGGTGGTAAAAAAATTCGCGGTCATACGCTAACTTTTGGATAAACAACGAACATGAAACAAAAAAGCTTCATCAACGCTCTGCTCCTGGCGCTCGCCCTGGCCGTGCCTGCCCCGGGCCAGGATAACGCCAGCCTCCAGTTCACGGTAGCGGCCCCCGACCCGGTCATGGCCGGGGACGAGGTGCGCCTGCAGACCCTGGTGGTAAATACCGGGACGCGGCCCTGGCTGAAAGGGACCTATTACTGGTCGGGTGAGGTCTACACTCTCGACGGGGAAGCCCGAAAATTCCTGGCCCAGACGGAGCCGGTGTCGCCGCAGGAGGACGTGCCCGCGGGCGGGGCGCACGGCGTGCAGATCCCGTTCACCGTGCCGGAGAACCTGCGGGGCCGCCGCCTGCTTTACCGGCTGTTCCTCATGAAGGACGGCCGCCGCCTGCTGGAGACGGATTATAAGGGGTTCCAGGTGATAGAGCGGGAGTTCCGGCCGCCGCCGCCCCAGGATTTCAAGATCGGCGGCGACGTGACCTTCAGCTACCGCAATTCCAGCGGCGACGGCTGGGACAACCACCAGGGCATCACGTCGGCCAATATCGTGGGCAAGGTGAAGCAGTCCTCTTTCCTGTTCAACACCTACATCGTCCACACCTACCACCGGCCGATAACGCCTACTATCGTCCTGCTGAATTACTACGCGCCCTGGGGCACGCTCAGCATAGGCGATACTTCGCCCACGCTGACCCCGCTGTCCATGGACGGGCAGGGCATGCGCGGCGTCGCGTTCGAGCGCAACCGCAACCGCCTGTCGGTGACGGCGCTGATAGGCAGGATAGTGGCCCCGCTGGAGCCCGGGCCCTCCAGCGGCGGGCGCTTCGCGCGCTACAGCGGCGGGTTCAAGGCCGGGTGGCAGTTCACGCCGGAACTGAAAGTGTCCGCGGACGCCGTGCTGAGCCGCGACGACGAGCATTCCATAAATATCACGACCGATGCCATCACGATAACGCCGCAGCAGAGCGTGGTTTACGGCCTTAACGCGGAATGGCGGTTTTTGCCGGCCTTTACGCTCAACAGCGATTACCAGCTGAGCTCGTTTCGGGCCGACCTCAACGAGGCCGCGCCCGGGACCGCGGGCAACGCCTGGAAGCAGGAGCTGCGCTACAAGGGGGGACTCCTGACGGCCCGCGCGGCGGTGTCGCGCATAGACGCCAAATTCGCCTCTTTCGCCAGCCCTTCGGTCATCCCCGACCGCATGGTGCTAGACGGGGAACTGGGGCTGTTCCCGGCGGACTGGACCACGTTCACGCTGGGCTACAATAAGTACGAGGACAACCTGGATTCGGACCCGGCCAAGACCACTACCGAGCAGACCCAGGTGACGGTAGGCAATTCGCTGCGCTTCCCGACGCAGACCATGCTCAACACCTCGCTGATGACCAACACGGCGCTGGGCAAGCCGGCCTCGGTGCAGGACAACGAGACGCGTACCCTGAACTTTTCCGTGACCCAGCCGCTGAAGGCGCACACGCTCAGCCTCGGCTACCAGATGAGCAGCTTCACGGACAACACGCGGCTCTCCCACGACCTGGATACCGCGCTGATCTCGTTCAACGGGTCTTTCCGGCTGACCCGCAAGCTGGCCCTGAGCGCCGGCGTGGTGAACTCCTCCACCAAGGACAAGATCGATTCCACTACCGGCAAGAATAATACCATCACGGCCAACCTGGCCTATTCCATGCCGCGCCGGTCCATGGCCTTCCAGCTCTGGTCCACCATATCGTCCACCAAGAACGATTCGCTGCTGGTGCCGGCCGATCACGGTTCGGTCTCCGTCAACCTGGAGACCGTCTGGGTAAAAAGCCAGGTCTCGCGCTTCACGTTCGGGGTGGGGGCGCTTTCCAAGACGGATAAGCTGAACCCCGCCGCGGATTCCAGCGAGGTCAGCGTCCTTACGCGTTACAATTATTCGTTCTAGGAGGGGTCAGGAGCGTTTCTTCTGCTGGCGGGGGGCCGCCTGGTCCACGGCCTGCAGGTATTCCTTGAGCTGGTCGTCTTCCGGGGAGAGTTCCAGGGCTTTCTGCCAGGCGTCCCGCGCCTGGCGGTAATCCTTCAGCTGCAGGTAGGCCGAGCCTATCCTTTTGAGCGCCATCACGTCGCCTGGTTCCAGGCGCAGCACGCCATCCAGTTCCTTCACCGCCAGGTAATACTTGGAATCGTAGATATTGTGCAGGGCCAGTTCCTTCTTGTGCTCCAGGATGCCCACGTTCTCCGGTTTGGTGTCGTTGAGTTTCAGCTGGGGGGCTTCGTCCTCCAGCGCCCTCGCCAGTTTGGGCAGGGCGGGTTCTCCGGGCGCCAGTTCGGCGGCATAGCGCAGCGCGTCGTAAGCGAAAGCCAGGTCCTCTTTTTCCGCCACCCAGGCCAGGATGCCGCTCGACGCGGCGTTCCAATGGCGCGCGGCGCCGGGTTTGCGGGGCAGCAGGCCGGAGATCCGGCGCAGCTGGCGCTGGGCCTTGAGGTAATAGGGATTCGTGGGGTCGGTGGACAGCAGCTCTTCCAGCTTGGCCAGGGCGTCGGCGTAGCGGCCTTTTTCCAGCAGGCGCGAGAAAGCGGCCTTGAGGTCCGCGGAGGATCCCTGCATCTTCTGGCGCGCCTCCTCTATCATGTTGCGCGCCGTCACCTGCTTGGGATCGGCCCGGAGGACCATGTTCCAGTATTCCATGGCCCTGGCGTAGTCGCCCGCCGTGTAAAAGGCGAAGGCTTTGTCGTAGTACTCCCGGACTTCGGAGGCGGGCACGGCGGCGGCCGGCTGGGCCTGGGCCGCGGCGGCCAGGGTGAACACGAGGGACAGGGCTGCGGTGAGTTTCATTAGCTTTTTTCTCCTGCCGGGGTCTGGCGGACTATGATCATCTCTATCCTGCGGTTGCGGGCGCGGTTCTCGTCGGTGGCGTTGTCGGCGGCGGGGCGGAATTCCCCGTAACCGAACGCCGTCAGGCGGCCCGGCGGCACGCCTTTTCCGGTCAGGTAGTCTATGACAGAGAAGGCGCGCATCAGGGAAAGTTCGCGGTTGGAAGAGAACTTTTTGCCCAGCATCTTGGCCGAATCCGTATGGCCTTCCACCACCACCTGGTTCTCCATTTTAAGCAGGCTTTCCGCCACCGGGTCCAGGACGGCGCGGGCCGACGGCTTGAGCTCCGCGGAGCCGGAGTCGAAAAGTACGGGCGACGCGAAGGTGAGCTTTATGCGGGAGGTGGTCACTTCCACGCCGAGGCTGCCTTCCTTGATCTGGTCCTTCAGGTCTTCCTCTACTTTCTTGGCGGCGTCGAGCTCTTTGAGCTTCTCCTCGGCGTGCTTCATCCCCAGTTCTTTCTGCATCTGGGCCAGGGCTTTCTCGTACTCGGACCCTTTCATGTTGTAGGAGAAGCCGTACAGGGCGAGGAACAGGATCACCATGCAGGACATCAGGTCCGCGTAGGGCACCATCCAAAGCTGGGAAGTGTCTTTTTTCTGGCTCATTCTCTGGGGACTATGATCTCGATCCTGCGGTTCTGGGCGCGGCCCTCGGCGGTGGCGTTGTCGGCCGCCGGGCGGTGCTCGCCGTAAGCCGCGGCGATCATGCGGGGCTGCGGCACGGCGTACTTGGCCGCCAGCAGGTCCACCACGGCGTTGGCGCGCGCGGCCGAAAGCTCCCAGTTGGTGCGGAAAGTGCCGGACTTTATGGGGATGGAGTCGGTGTGGCCTTCCACTATGACGTCGTTAGGCAGGGTGTTGAGCACCGCGGCCACCGGCCCCAAAACCTCCGCGGCCCTGCCGCCTATCTCGGCTTTGCCGGATTCGAAAAGGACGGGGGCGGGGATGTTGATCTTTATCTGCTTGGCGGTTATCTGCACCTCCGCCATGTCTTTCATGCCGGCCTTCAGCAGGTCTTCCGCCAGCTTGCGGGCCAGGTCCTCTTCCGTGAATTTCTTCATTACCTCCCTGGCTTTTTGCTCTTTCTGGGCCTGGGCGGCGTCCTTGTCGAAGCCTTCCATGAACTGGGAGGCCTGGAGGTCCGGGTGGATGGTGAAGACGTAGAGGATGAGGAAGAACAGCATCAGGTTGGTCATGAGGTCCGACAGCACGACCAGCCAGAGGGGGTTCTCCTCTATTTTTTTCCCGGAATAGCGTTCTATGAAAAATTTCATGACGAGGGGCGCGGCGCGCCCCTACCCTCTATTTCGCGACCGCCCGCGCCTTGCGGCGGATGGCCAGCGACAGGTAGCCTTCCAGCTTCTTGGAGACCAGCCAGGGCACGTCGCCTTCGTAGATGGCCAGCACGCCTTTGGCTATGATCTCGCGGCTGAGGATGTCCTCGTCGGAGTAGTAGCCCAGCTTGCTGGCTATCGGCAGGAACAGGAAGTTGGCCGAGAAAATGCCGTAGAAGGACGCGGTCATGGCGATGGCCATGGAGGAACCCATCATGGCGGGGTTCTGGATGTTGCGCAGCACCTGTACCACGCCGATGAGGGTGCCGAGCAGGCCGAAGATGGGGGCGAAGGTGCCGGCCGAGTTGAAGATGTTGGTCTGCTGCTGGTGGCGCAGGCGGGTGGTGTTGATGTCGTTCTCCATGCGCTCGCGCAGGATATTGATGTCCACGCCGTCGAGCATCATCTGGCAGCCGTCGGTGAGGAAGGGATGCGGCGAGGAGGAGAGCAGCGGGGCTATGGAGTCCAGGCCGTTGCGCTTGGCTACTTCCGCGAAAGAGACGATGGCCCGGATGAGGTCGGCTATGGGGGGGCGCTTGGGGGGGAACAGCACCAGCATCATGGAGGACTTCACCCACTTGAGGGACGCCCAGGGGTAGGCTATCATGACCGAGCCCGCCGTGCCGCCGAAGATAAGGATGATGGCTTCCCAGTTCAGCAGGAACTTGAGCATGCCGCCGGTAGAAAGCACGAAGACTATAACTCCCAGCCCGGTCAGGCCTCCCAGCAATGTCATCAGGTCCATGGTTGTTTACCTCTTCCTAAAAAGCGTCAGGGTTTGGGGGCGGCCGCGGATGGCGCGGCGGGAGCTGGTTTTGTCGCCGGGGCAGGCTGCGGCTTCTGCCCGGCGGGCTGCGCAGCCGGCTTTGGCGCGGTGGCCGCCGGTTTTGGCGCGGCGGCCGCCGGCTTGGGGGCGGCGTGCGCGCCCGGGGTTATAAAGCCTTCTTTGATCAGCTGGCGCAGGGTCTCCACTACCTTGGCCTTGTCTTCCTTGTAGCCGTCGCCCGCCGGATTGCGGGTCAGGTCCAGTTCCTGGCGCAGGCGCTCCTGCATGCCGCCGGTGAGGCTGGCGAGGAAAGGGGCGGAGTGCGGCGTGCCCTTGAGCGCGGCGGCGAGTACGCGCATGGGCAGGCGGCGCGCCAGCAGCAGCGCCTGCTGGGAGTCCAGGGCGGCCACGTCGGAGAGGCGTACTATGGAGGCGGCGAGCTTGCGCGAAAGGGCCGGGTCCAGGCGGCTGAAAGCGGAAAGGGCCTTTTCCTGCACGGCTTCGTCGAGGCCGCTGAGGATCTCCAGGGCCTTCTCTTCGCCGCCCACCACGTAGTCCAGCGCGGACAGGATCTCCGTCTCGAGTTCCTTTATGCGGGCCTCTTCCATCTGCTTGACGCGCGGAAGGGCCGCCAGCGCCTCCACGCTGCGCGGGTAAAGGGCTTCGGCCAGTTTGGCCGCCAGGTCGTGCGGCGCGTAGTTGAGGACTATGGTGATGTCTTCCGCCGTGCGGGTCTTGAGAATGAAGGCCAGGCTGGAGGCGTGGCCGGCGTTAAGGAACCAGAACGGCGGCTTCCTGCCGTCTATGCCCGCCGGGGCGGCTTTTTCAGGCTGCCGGGCGGCGGCCCGGTCCAGGGCTTCCTCTTCCATCCGCGAGGGACGGTCGGCCGCTGCCGGGGCGGTGTTCCTGGCGGTAAAGGCCTCGACGAAAGCCTTGGCGCTCTTGGACAGGGGGGAAAGGAAGGCGAAGACCGTGAGGATGGCCAGCAGCGCCACGACCAGCACCCAGACCAGGCTCCAGAGGTTGGGCGGCAGGAACAGGTCGGTCAGGGTCAGGGGCTTGGCCTTGCGGAAATCCATCTTCTCCACGGTGATGAGGTCCTGGCGGTCCGCGGGCAGGCCCAGCAGGCCGCCGGCCAGTTTGCGGGCCAGCTGGGTGTCGGCCTCGGTGACCGCTTTGTCGAGTATAAGGCTCGCGGAGAGCTTCTTTACCATGGTGAGAGAAGAGGAGAGGGACGGCTCGCCCATTTTTCCCTTTTCGGGGATGCCGGGGAGGATGTCGGAGGACTTCTTCTCCTGTTCCTGCAGTTCGGCGGAGATGATGACGATGATATCCTCGGTGCCCAGGGCTTCCGCGAGGACCAGCCGCACGCGTTTTTCCAGGGAATTCTCAAGAGCCAGTTTGGCTTCCAGCGAAGTGCGGCTGGCCGTCTGGGCGAAAGCGGGCCCCGCGCATAAACAGGGGCACCAGAAAAGCGCCGCTAAAAGGATATTCTTGATCTTCATCGGTTTCCCCACCTTGATAGTCCCGTTTTCGGAATAAACCGCCTCCAGTTCTGGCCGGGCGGAAACGCCGCGACCAATATTATAGAATATTCTTTAAGAGCGGCAAGCGCATTCCCGCGCGGGCCGCGGTCCAGGGGGGGATACCTTTATGGCGGCTCAAAAGAGGATGCTGATTATCGACGATAATTCCATGATACAGTCTCTTTTTCGCGCGGACTTCGAGGACGAGTATGAGGTGCGCACCGCGGAAAACGGGGCCAACGGCCTGCTTGCGGCCTCGGATTTTCAGCCTGACGTCATACTCCTCGATATAAATCTGCCGGACATTTCTGGCGTGGACGTGGCGAGGCGCCTCTTCCTCGATCCCGCCACGCGAGCCATCCCGGTGCTGGTCATCACCGCCAGCGAATACAATGCCGAGACGCAGGGCAAACTCCGCCCCTACGGCAACTTCAAGGGCTTCCTGAGCAAGGTCACCCCTTCCGAAACGATCAGGGAGACGATAAAGGGGATCCTGGGCTGAGCCCGGCCGCCGCCGCGGTTGACTTGCCGCGGACCTTTTACTACCATTGCCGATAGTAAGCGAAGAATACAGGAGGAGTGAATAATGACAAAGTTGTTTGCCGCCCTTCTCTGCTGCGGTATGGTCAACGGTGCTGTCGCGGCCGTGACCTTCGACCAGCAGGGCAGCGTTACCGAGATAGTTTCCCAACTGCAGAACGTCAGCCCGGATGCCGCGGTGGTTCCCCTTCCCGGCGATCCCAAAGCCCTGGCCAAGTGGACCGTCATGGTCTACGTGAACGCCAAGAACAACCTTGAGTCCTACGGCCTCAAGGACGTCAACGAGATGGAAATGGTCGGCTCCACGCCCGAACTCAACATCGTGGCGGAGCTCGGCCGCATCAACGGCTATGCGACCAACGACGGAGACTGGAAAGGCTCCCGCCGTTACCTGGTCCAGAAGGACGCGGACACCAGCAAGATCACTTCCCCTGTCGTCATGGAGATCCCCAAGTCCGACATGGGCAACTGGAAGAACCTGGTGGAGTTCGTGAAATGGTCCAAGACCAATTACCCGGCGCAGCGCTACGTGCTGGTGGTCTGGAACCACGGTTCCGGCTGGAACAAGAACGCCGCGGCCGAATCCGGCAAGGGCATTTCCTACGACGACGAGACCGGCTCCCACATCACCACCCAGCAGCTTAAGCAGGCGCTGGACGAGACCGGCAAGATGGAGATCCTCTCCATGGACGCCTGCCTGATGCAGATGATGGAAGTGGCCTACGAAGCCCGCACCGGCGCCGACTACATAGTGGCGTCCGAAGAGACCGAACCCGGCGACGGCTACACCTACAACACCTGGCTGGCCCCGCTCGCCGCGAAACCCTCCATGACCCAGGCGGAACTGTCCAAGGCCATGGTGGATTCCTACACCGACCATTACCAGTCCATCAACCAGGGCGCCACCCAGTCTTCGGTCAAGACCGAGAACCTCTACCGGCTCGGCCAGCTGACGAACGCGTGGGTGACGGCCGTGATGGCCTCCGGCGAAACGCTCAACGCCAAGAACGCCCGCACCAAGGCGCAGGCTTTCTACTATTCCAGCAACAAGGACCTGGGGCATTTCGTGAAACTGCTCAACGACGGCACGCAGAACGCCGACGTGAAGGCCAGGGGCACGGAACTGCTGAGCTTCCTCAACGGCTCCGTGATCTATCACAACCGGGCCTTCGGGGCCAAGTACGCCAACGCCACCGGCCTGGCGATCTACATGCCGACCTCCTACACGGCGGCTTACGACGGGCTGCAGTGGGCGAAGGATTCCAACTGGGACGACTTCACCAAGTGGATAAAATAAGCGCCTGACGGCGCGCTGAAGGGCGGGGCGCGGGCCCCGCCCTTCTTCTTTTTACGGGGGGGCGGCGTAACAATTTGGACATCGAAACGGTTTTCTATTAGTGTATACTATAGTACCGGAAACGGGCGGCAGAGGCGGCCCGGCCGGCCCATGCTATGCGTCCACGCGCCCTGATACTACCGATAGCAGCCGCTGCCTTCCTGGCAGCCTGGGCGCTGCCTTTGCCGGCCGCGGCCGGCGCCGTGGGCACTACCGGGGGGAATTTTCTCAAGATCCCCGCGGCGCCGCTGCCCTCCGGCATGGGGGAGGCGTATACCGCCATGGTGGGGCCCGACTCCATCCTTTACAATCCCGCCGGCCTGGGACTCCTGGGCTACTCCTCGTTCTCCGGGGCCCATAACCAGTATATCGACGGGATAACCCAGGAATACCTGGCCGCTTCCTGGCGTTCGCGCTTCGGCACCCTGGGCGCCGCCTTTACCACCCTCTCCAGCGGCGAGATAGAAGCTTACGACGTCAACGACATGCGCGTCGGCAACACTTCCAGCGGCCACCGGATGATAGCCCTGGCCTATTCGCAGTCCTGGCCCCACTTCAACAAGGACATCGGCCGCCTGGACCCGATGCTGATAACCCCGAGCTGGACCCGGGTGGAGGGCGTGCGCGAGTACCGCCCCAAGGCCTACCGCCTGTCCGCGGGGGCGGCCGTCAAGCGCATCAGCGAGAAGCTGGGCAAGGATTCCGCCTCCTCCTACGCTTTCGACGCGGGCCTGCTGCTGGTGCTGCCCCGCCGCTTCCACGTCGGGGTGTCCGCCATGAATCTGGGGGGGAAGGTGAAGTTCGTGGAGGAAACCTATAAACTGCCCGCTACGCTGCGCTTCGGCGTGGCCAAGGATTTTCACACGGTCAACGACGTGATGGTCTTCGTCCTGGCGTCGGACCTGGTGAAGTATTCGGACCGCGAGTACTTCAGCGCCAGCGGCCTGGAGGTGGACGTGCTCAAGATGTTCCAGATGCGCCTGGGCTACCGCACGCAGAAGGACGCCGGGTCGCGCCTCTCGGGCGGTTTCGGCATGAACTTCGACCGTCTCTCCGACAAGAAAGCCTTCTTCAAGGGGGCCCGCCTGGATTACGCTTACATAGACTACGGCGGCCTTGGATCCACCCACCGCGTGGGCGTGCAGTTCGTCTGGTAGCCCTCCTCCCCGTGCCGCCCGGCATTTTTGTATAATTTCTGTCTGATGGATATCGAAAAATATATCAAGGCCCGCGCCCTGGCCGTCAACGCCGCGCTGCCGCGCTTCGTCCGGGCACTTTCAGGAGCGGACCCGCGCCTGGCCGCGGCCATGACCTACCCGCTGGCCGCCGGCGGCAAACGTCTGCGCCCCGTGCTGATGGGCGCGGCTTACGAGATCTTCGGCGGCAAGGCAAAGGATATCCTGCCCGCCGCCTGCGCCCTCGAGATGGTGCACACCTATTCCCTGGTGCACGACGATCTGCCCGCCATGGACGACGACGATTTGCGCCGCGGCCGCCCGACCACGCACAAGGTTTATGGCGAGGCCGAGGCGATACTGGCCGGCGACGCGCTGCTGACCGACGCCTTTACCACCCTGCTTTCCGCCCGCTACCCCGCCCGCGTAAAGCCGGCCGGGGTGCTGGCCGCGGCCCGCATAATGGCCGCCCGCGCCGGCGCCAGGGGCATGGTTTCGGGCCAGGCCGCCGACCTCGCCGCCGAAGGGTTCCTTAAAGGCAAAGTGACCCCGGCGCGCCGCCGCGCCGGCCTGAAACTGCTTTCCTACATACACCTGCACAAGACCGCCGACCTGATAACGGCGGCGGTGGAAATGGGGGCCGCCCTGGCCGGCGCCCCGGCGCGGGACCTTGCGGCGCTTTCGGCTTTCGGGCGGGATATAGGGCTCTGTTTCCAGGTGGCCGACGACGTCCTGGACGTGGTGGGGGACAAGAAAAAGCTCGGAAAAAGCGGCAGCGACGCCCGCAACCGCAAGCTTACCTACGCTTCGCTGTTCGGGGTAGAGGAAGCCAGGCGGCGCGCGGAAGGCCTGATGCGGCGCGCGCTGCCGGCGCTCGCCCGGGTGCGTGGGGCCGCGAGGCCCAAGGCCGTTCTGGCGGAAATTGCCGGATTCGTTTACAGGCGGGACAACTAATGCCAATACTTCCATCCATACGCGGGTCAGAAGACATCAAGAAACTGGGCGTGGACTCGCTGCCCTCGCTGGCGGCCGAGACGCGGCGCCTTATCATCGAAGGCGTCAGCAGGACCGGCGGCCACCTGGCCTCCAGCCTGGGAGCTACGGACCTGATCCTGGCGCTGCACTATGTTTTCGACACCCCTCGCGACCGCGTGGTCTTCGATACGGGGCACCAGGCCTACGCGCATAAGATCCTTACCGGCAGGGCCGACAAGTTCCATACCATCCGCACCAAGGGCGGGCTCTCCGGTTTCCTTAAGCGCTACGAGTCCGAATACGACGCTTTCGGCGCGGGCCACGCCTCCACGGCGCTTTCAGCCGCGGCCGGGCTGGCCGCCGCGCGCGACCTGGCCGGCGCCCCGCACCGGGTAGTGGCCGTGGTCGCCGACGGGGCGATGACCGGCGGCATGGCCTGGGAGGCCATGCAGAACGTGGGCCAGCTGCGCACCGACCTGCTGGTGATCCTTAACGACAACCAGATGTTCATTTCCCAGCGGGTGGGGCGCCTGGGACGCATCCTCACCAAACTGCTGACGCTGGGTACCGTGCAGAGCGCCGAGCGCAAGGCGGAGCTCTTCCTCAACCGGTTCCAGTTCTGGGGCAAGAAGATCCTGCGCGTGGCCAAGCGCGCCAGGGTGCTGTTCTTCCCCGGCATGATCTTCGAGGAGATGGGCTTTACCTACTTCGGGCCCGTGGACGGCCACAACATCGCCGAGCTGGTGGAAGTGCTGGGCTATGTGAAGAACCTCAAAGGCCCCGTGCTGCTGCACGTGGTCACCAAGAAAGGCCGCGGCTACGAGCCGGCCGAGGACGCGCCCACCGATTTTCACGGCGCGCCCAAATTCGACATCGAGACGGGGGAAGTGGTGAAGAAGGGCGCCCCCGCCGGCGGTTCCGCGCCTACGTTCACCTCCGTTTTCGGCAGTACCCTGGTGAAGCTGGCCCAGAAGGACCCCAAGATCTGCGCCATCACGGCCGCCATGCCCGAGGGGACCGGCCTGGACCGCTTCCGGGATACTTTCCCCAAGCGCTATTACGACGTGGGCATAGCCGAGGAGCACGCCGTCACCTTCGCCGCCGG
>JAMPXK010000065.1 GCA_023701245.1 Elusimicrobiales bacterium
CGCGGCTGACCTGGAGAAACGCCAGCCGTTGAAATATTCCGCGCCCGTGGTAAAACCGCTTAAAGGGCGCTACCTGGCTTTCCTTGGCGGCAGCCTGGACCGCGCCGACGGGGAGACCACCTACGCCTTCAGTTCTCGCGCCGGGCGGTTCATAAGCGAGAGGCTGGACATCTCGCTTAACGCGGCGCTTAACGGGGGCAATCCCATAAGCGATTACAACGGGCTTACGCTGGGTGCCGGCGTGCGCGGCAACGCGCCGCTGGGTTTTGCTCCGCTCAACGCCACCTTGGCGGCCAAAATAGAGCGCGTGCCTGCGCCGGAAGACAACCTGGCGCTGATATTGTCTCCGGGGTTCAGTTATTTCATGGCCGATAGCTCCATAGACCTGTTCTGGGACCTGGCGTTGGCGGGGCAGTACGGCGGCAGTGTTACCATGTCGCTGGGTTACACTGTTTACTTCGGGGTGGGCAAATGAAGCGTTTTGTAGCCTCCCTGCTTCTGCTCCTGCCGCTGTACGCGGGGGCCGTAACACTGCCGGCCCAATTCGAGGGCAGCCGGGTGAACACTGCCGGCGTGGTTTACCTGAAGGCCGCTAAAGCTTATTCCGAACTTAACTTCGGGGATAAAGCCGCGGCCGTAGCGGCCGCCGCGGGCGCGCTGGGGCTGGCCAAGCCGGTGGTCGTGGAATTTGACGGCGGCGGCGAGCTTTGGACCGTTAACGATGGCCCGGCGGTGAAACTGGACGCCTGGTCGGACAAGAACATTTACCTGGGGCCAAAGGCGCGGCGCACGGGCCGCTGGTTCGCCTCCTTCGGCATGCAGAGCATGGGCGGCGGCGACTACCCGTCGTCCACCATGAACCTGCGGCTGGGCACCACGCTTTACAAGGACCGCTACGACGCGGCCGTCAGTTACGACTACAGCAAACCGCGCGACGCGGTGCTTTCCCGTTCTTCGCTAGGGCTGGTGGGGCGCATGCTCATGCCGCTTTCGCGGCACGGCGGTTGGAACTTGGGCGCGCAGGTGTCGTCTTCGGATAATTACGGCATAAAGACCACCGCGGTGGGGCTGGTGACCGGCCTTAACGTTTACCTGCCGCGCGGCAGTTTCGACCTCAGTTTTACTTTCCGCGATAAAGGCGCCTATGGCCTGATGGCGGGCTATACGGTATTCCTGACCAGATGATCAGGCGAGCTATTAAACATCTCCTTATAACGGCGCTCGTGTGCGCGGCAAGGGACGCGCGCGCCCAGGTGCCCACGGTGGACTGTGCGGGGACCCTGGTGTCCTGGAGCTATTCCTACCCCTGGTACGCCGAGAACTGCCATTGCGTGGCCCCCGACGCCTACCCGGTGTGCAATACCGGCGGCCTGGGCAGCGGCGGCGGCGACACTTCCCTGCCCGGGCAGGGAGGCTACTACGAATTCAACAGGCTTTCCCTTTTCGGCGCGGAGAACGGCTCTTCGTTCTTCACGCTGCGCTACGGCGACAGTTTCCGCGACTGGTCGGAAGAGGCTCGGGCGCGCTGGCAGTCCTACCTGATCCGCAACCGGCTGGCCAAGGCTGGCATCACCGTGTGGCCGGACAATCCGGCGGCGGCGCTGATAGAGTGGTTCTATAAGGTGTTCAAAGGGCTTGAAAGTTCTTCCCGCCCTGCGGCCCTGTTCAATAACCTCGACGGCAGCCCTGTGGAAAAGGCCACCGCCGAATTCGAGCCCAACTACGTGGATCAGGAAGTCCTTGAGTTCGACCTGCCGGTTATCGGCGCCGGCGCTTCTCCGGTAGGCGAGCTGGAGAGCAACCGGCAGTCGTTCATGTGCGAGGTGCAGTCCAAGAAGTCCATCCCTCCCAGCTTTGGCATGTCATACGACTCAATGTATGGCGGGCAGTACGAGACCGCCGGTCTGAAAATAGAAGTCTTCGCCGACGGCCGGGCGGTGTTCACCGATAGCGCCAATACCCGCTGGCCTTTCCGGCCTTATGGCCCCCTGCCGGCCAAGGGAGACCATTACTATAGCCCGCCGCGCGGCTCCTCCTACCGTTTGGTCTATGGAGACATCAGCGGCGGGCGCGGCTACAGGGTGGAAAGCCCCAACGGCGACATAATAGAGTTCTCCCCCGCCGGCGAGAACAAGTGGCGCCCCGTCCGCTACAACGCGGCCGACGGCAGCTGGCTCACCTACGACTATAATGAGCGCGGCCTGGCGCGCATCACGGACATGCACGGGCGCTATTTCGCCTTCGAACGCGACGCCAAAGGACTGCCGCTGTCTGCCACGGACCAGAACGGCAAGAAGACCTCTTTTATCTATGACGCCGCCGGCCGCGCCACGGAAGTGGTTTCCCACGACGGCTTCAAAAAGCGTTTCGCCTATGACGCTGCGGGCTTCCTGGCTTCCGTAAAGAGCGGCACGCTGGCCGAAGAGCGCTACACCTACGACGCGCAGGGGCGGGTGCTTTCCTCGGAGTCGGAAGGCGGCGTGAACCGGCTGGAGCATTACTATAACGACGCCGCCTCGCGCACCGTGGTCACCGATGCGCTGGGCAACAAGACCCTCTACGTCTATAAGAGCGAGAACGGCCGCAAGCTCACTACCTCCGTGACCGACGCGCTGGGCGGCATCTCGGCGCTGGGCTATGACGCCAACTACAATGTGGCCGTTGCCACCGACGCCCTGGGCCGGTCCGTCAAATACGCGCGCAACGCCAACGGCGATCCTGAAGCCGTTACGGACGCGCTGGGCAATACCTCGCGCATAGAGTACCAGCCCAAGCTGGAGTACGAGGACGCCTCCGGGCCGAAGACCGACTATTATCCCCGTCCGGCAAAGGTAACGGACGCGCTGGGGCGCGTGACGAAACTCGATTACGACAGCTACGGCAATCTGTCAAAGGCCGAAGACGCACTGGGCAATAAGACCGCCATGAAGTACGACAAGGCCGGCCACCTGCTGGAACTGCGCGACGCCGTGGGGGCCACTTACAAGTACGAGTATTCAATGGGGCTTACGAAAAGCGTGGATCCGTTGGGCCGCGTCACCCGCTACCGGCGCGACGCCGATCTGCGCGTCACCGTGCTTACGGACCCGCTGGGCCGCAATACCTCTTTTACCTATGACCCGAGCGGCAATGTTACCGCCGCCGCCAACCCCGCCGGCTTCGTAACTAAATTCGCCTACGGCCTGGGCGGCTGCCCGTCCTGCGCCGGCGAGCAGCTTTCCGCCCTTACCGACCCCAAGGGCAATACCTGGACCTTCGATTATGACCGGTACGGCCGGCTGGCCGGGGCGGCCAATCCGCTGGGGCAGAAGAAGGCCTACACCTACGACAGGATGTCCCGGGTGACCGAGGTGGCGGACCCCGCCGGCAATGTGACCGCCTACGCTTACGACGCGCTGAACCGCCTGACGCGCAGGGAAGTCCTTTCCCCCTCCGGCGGGCGCGCCGTTACCGATTATTCTTATGACGCCGTGGGGAACCTGCTCAGGGCCGCTAACGGCGAGGGCGCGGTGTCTTACACTTACGACGCGCTCGACCGCCCCGTCGAGGCCGTTCAGTCTTTCGGCGGCAAGGCCTACACTATAGGCTATGCCTATGACGCCGTGGGCAACCGCACGGCCATGAAGACGCCCTGGGGCGGCTTTGCCTACACTTATGACGCGCTCAACCGGCTGACCGGCCTGGTGAACCCGCAGGGCGTTACGGTCAATTTCAAATATGACGCCGCCGGCCGCCGGATAAAGAAGAGCGTCTTCAAGAGCGCGCCGGCGCTTCTTGCCGAGACCGACTACGCCTATGACGCGGCAGGGCAGCTCCTGGGGATCACCAACAAAGCCGGCGGCAAGGTAGTGGCTTTCAATAACTACGAGTATGACCTGGCCGGCAACCGGGTGCTGAGGAAGGACCAGGACGGCGTCACCAGGTACGGCTACGACAAGTCCAACCGCCTGATAACCGTGGAGCCCGTGCCGGCCTATATTCCCGGCGAGGAAGCGTTCATCTATGACAAGAACGGCAACCGCCGCTTCGACAAGGGCGCCAAGGACTACAAGTACGACGCGGCCAACCGCCTCCAGGAGAACACCGTCTACGCCTACACGCACGACGTCAACGGCAACCTGACCAGCCGCACGCACAAAGCGGGAGGCACGTCCGTTGCCTACGCCTACAACCTGGAGCAGCAACTTTCAGAAGTGGCCACGCCCGAGCACAGGCTCCAGTACAAATACGACCCGCTTGGCCGCCGCATAGGGAAATCCGTGGACGGTTCCCCCACGCAGTACATCTACGACAACGAGGACATAATCGCCATGCTGGACGGAGAAGGCAAGGTGCTGCAGACCTTCACGCATGGCCCGGGCATAGACGAGCCATTGGTAATGACCAAGGCCGACGGTGCCGACTATTATTATCACGCCGACGGATTGGGCTCCATAGTCGCCTTAACTGGAGATAATGCCCAACTGGTCGAAACATGCGCCTACAAAGCCTACGGCCAGCCAAAGTTGAAGAACGCCAAAGGCGAAGAACTGACGGCCTCCGTAGTCGGTAACACATATCTGTTCACAGCTCGTGAGCTCGACAGCGAGTCCGGTCTATATTACTACCGCGCCCGCTATTATGACCCCGCCCGCGGCGCCTTCACCCAGGAAGACCCGATCGGGTTTGAAGGGAACGACTCCAGCTTATATTTGTATGGATATGGGAATCCGAACTTGTTTATAGATCCCTATGGGGAAACCAGTATTTATAACTGGCTATATTGGAATTGGCATGGACCGATATTGGTTACGGAAATTGAAGGGAAAAACACCACATTTTACCCTGGTTTTTTTAACTGGGGAAGAACTTTCTCTATAGAAACACGAAACGATGTCGCAAGTAGTGCGAAACCCGGAGCAAAAGCTCCATTCTCAACTCCAAATATCGGTCTCCTGTCAATAAAAAGTCCGGCTTTTGGCCCCAATGGAGCCTATATCGATACTGGAGACGATCGTGGGCGTGACATCCATGGCGGTGGGAGTAGCCTGGATGATCCATATGCTCCGAATCAGGGATGGCTGCCGACATTTGGATGTACTCGAGCCCAAAATGCAGATTTGCAGGAACTTGGTAAAAGGATTTTGAATTTTAAAAACAACCACCCCAAAGTTCCTGTTCGCTACATAAGGAGATGATATGAAAGCCAACAGTTCGCTGATATGTTTATTTCTCATCAGCACTATTTGCCCTGTTGCATCTTGCATGGCGGCGCCGGAAAAAACAAAGGATATTCCACGGCTCCAGGAATTATCTCTGGCTGAAAAAAAAATTGTTTCGATGTATGGTGGCGGGGTTGTAACTTCTGAAGATAAATGGAATTCCTTAAGAAAAACCAGGACATATCGTGTTAAAGATGACCAAATTTGGATTCAGTTCCGGATGGCCTGCGGAAAAAACAGAAAGGATGACTGTTCTGTTAGAGAAATATTGATCACCAAGAATCAGCTCTCCAATAGACGAGTTGTAATATCCCCCAGAGACACACTTCTACAGTTGGTGTTGCATATGCAAAAAAAAATTGATTTGCCAATTCTCGAAAGCAAGTATGGGAAGCCGACTTCTCAAATTAAATTGCCCCAAGACATAAGATTTTCTGTCCTTAAAGAGTACTTCGGATTTAAGACCGGGACAATCGTCAGGTATCTGCCCCAGGAGATGAGCGAAATGCTGTTTGCTGAATTTTACTTTGATCCTTCTGGGCTAAATACAATCCTGATTTCCATAGAGGAATAAATGATTGGGTTGATCGGAGGCATTCTTCTTGTGGCTGGTTTGCCAGCCTTGTCGCATGCTTCTTTTGCAGTTCCTGCCGGGTATTTGGCCAACTACGGCCGCCTGGCCGGGGCTGCCAACCCGCTGGGGCAGAAGAAGACGGAAGTCCTTTCCCCCTCCGGCGGGCGCGCCGTTACCGATTATTCTTACGATGCCGTCGGGAATCTGCTCAGGGCCGCGAACGGCGAGGGCGCGGTGTCTTACACTTATGACGCGCTCAACCGCGTGGCGGGGTCCGTCCAGGCCTTCGGCGGCGCCGCGCATGTCATAGCATATGCCTATGACGCGGTAGGCAACCGCACGGCCATGAAAACGCCCTGGGGCGGCTATACCTACACTTATGACGCGCTCAACCGGCTGACCGGCCTGGTGAACCCGCAGGGCGTCACGGTCAATTTCAAATATGACGCCGCCGGCCGCCGGATAAAGAAGAGCGTCTTCAAGAACGCGCCGGCGCTTCTTGCCGAGACCGACTACGCCTATGACGCGGCGGGGCAGCTCCTGGCGATTGCCAACAAAGCGGGCGGCAAGGTAGTGGCTTTCAACAACTACGAGTATGATCTGGCCGGCAACCGGGTGCTGAGGAAGGACCAGGACGGCGTCACCAAGTACGGCTATGATAAGTCCAACCGGCTGATAACCGTGGAGCCCGTGCCGGCCTATATTCCCGGCGAAGAGGCGTTCATCTATGACAAGAACGGCAACCGGCGCTTCGACAAGGGCGCCAAGGACTACAAATACGACGCGGCCAACCGGCTTCAGGGGAACACCGTCTACACCTACACGCACGACGCCAACGGCAACCTGACCGCCCGCACGCATAAAGCCAGCACCACGACCATCACCTACACCTATAACCTGGAGCAGCAACTGGCTGAAGTGCTCACCCCGGAGCACAGGTTCCAGTACAAATACGACCCGCTCGGCCGCCGCTTAGGGAAATCCGTGGACGGTTCCCCCACGCATTATATCTACGACAACGAGGACATAATCGCCATGCTGGACGGCGAGGGTAAGGTGCTGCAGACCTTCACGCACGGCCCGGGCATAGACGAGCCGCTGATAATGACCAAGGCCGACGGTGCCGACTATTATTATCACGCCGACGGATTGGGCTCCGGCTTCGGCGGTGGGCAATCCCTATCTGTTCACGGCCAGAGAACTGGACGCCGAAGCCGGTTTATACTACTACCGCGCCCGCTACTACGACTGGCACCGCGGCGCCTTCACACAAGAAGACCCTGTTGGTGTCACGGCTGGGTGGAATTTGTATTCATATGTCGGGAATGACCCGTCTGGTGCTCTTGACCCCTACGGAGAGTTTATAATCTCAATCAAAATTCTTCCGAAGGAATATGGGTCATTAACTCTTGTGTGGCAAAATTTATTATTGCCACCTAGCATATACACTTCTGGCACGGTTGGGGATAATGGGACTGAAATTAAAAGTGGGGTTTACCATTATAAATATGGGAGGCACAAAATCGAATCCCCCAATGGTTATCCGGCGTTAAATTTATATACTCGAGATAATGACAGGAAACTGCCTGCGACTAGAGAGGATAATCCTGGCAGAGAGACAGCTGTCGGAATAAATGTGCACCGAGGGAATCTTCCCGGCAGCAAGAAAGGAATTGGCTCAAGTGGGTGCCATGTTATTCCTGGATCGGCATATGAACTGTTTATGAGGAATTTCAGTCAGGGAGATGAAGGCGCATATGTCTATATCAGATTTTATTAAAATCAGTTTTTCTATCTGTTGTTTCGCTTTTTCTTTGGGCTGCTCGGATAACGATTCTGTGGAAACTGTTAAAGCTCCGGCGACATACAACTCAAACATAGGAGAAGTCGCAGGAACGGTATTTTCAGGTGCGCTAAGGGACGCTACAGCCAAGAAAGGAGCGGGGTTTCTGAAACTTTATGAAATCTCAAAAAATCCGGATACTTACACGGTAGAGTACCAAGAGGCCGCGAATGATGCGTTGACCGAATTGCTATATACGGATACTGAGCTTTGGATAAATACATTCTCTGATATCGATAACTTTAGTTTTTCTTTTGGAGTGCTACCTGAAAATGTGACAGAGAAGCAGTATGATGATGCTATTCGAAGTAAATTAGCAAGGATTAAGCCGAATGCTAAGGAAAAGATAGTTATTAGGTATGTGCTGGATAGAATATAATTCAACCTTGTAGCGCATTGACCTTCCCCCCGGAAATCAGACCATTTGAAGAGGTGGAAAGAGTTGGATTGAGAGTTTGAAAATGAAATTGAAGATTGTAGTAACTATTGTTTTAATTAACGCGGCGCTTTTGGGGGCGGCGGAGCCGCCGCATGGGCAGAACGCCATGCTGCTGCTTGGCCCTGACGCGACGGCGGAGCAGCGCGCGGCAGCGGAGAGGTTGAAGGCTGACCTGGCCGCCAAGGGCGTGCAGGTTGTGGAGATCCCGGCGGAGGAAGCGGAGGCTTTTGGTCAGGCGGGGATCTTAAGCGAAGGCGGCCTGGTGGTGGAGACACAAGGCGATGGCGCGGCTCTGAAGATATCCGATGGCGCTTCCGGTAAGTCTGTGAAGAAGTTCGTCGCAGCTCAGCCAGTGCCAGAGAAAACTGCGCCCGCTCCGGAGGCTCCAGTGAAAAAAGAGAAACCGCTTAAGCCGGCTGCGGCTTCGGGAACGCGTGGTGCGGACAAAAAGAACCACATCGGACTTTCTCTCGGGCATTCGGGCCTGTTCAGCCGCAACGAAGACAGTTTCGACGCCCTGACAGCCGGCTATCCCGGCGGCTCCGTGGCCTACGACCCCAACCGCGGCCGCTTCCGTCTCTTTTACGAGCGAGCTTTGTCGAAAAAGTATTCTATCGGGATAGCGGCCGGAAAGGAGATGGGCGGCTCCGTGGAATACGAAAAGAACGGCTCCACGCTAAGCCTTGAGCCGGAGATGAATACCGCTACTCTTTACGTGATCCGGCGGATCACGCGCGGCTTCGGCCTTTTCGCCGGGGCGGGCGCTGACATGTACTCCTACACCATTTCGGACCCGGTGGTGTTCAGCGGCAATAATGCCGTGCACAGCACGTTCCAGGGAGAGGCTTCGGGGGCGCATGCGGAGGCCGGGATCCTGCTGGCCGCCGGTAATTTTTCCCTGCGGTTGGGGCTCAAGCAGATCCTGTTCGGTGACCCTGGCGATATAACCTCGAATTTTACAGGGGGCGGTTCCTATACTCCCGGCAAATACCGGTTGATAGTGAGGAATGGCCAGACACTGGATTTTAAAGCCGCCGGCCAGCCGCTGGCTTCCAATGAAAAACCGTTCAAGCCTGACCTTGGCGGCAAGGCCGTCACCATTTCGCTGAACTACGCCTTCGCTAACTGGTAAATCTTCCTCTTGCTGTCGTTTTGCCGTTATTGCCCCTTTGCCCCCCCATTTAGTATTATTAAGGAAAGCCCCGCCAAGGGGACCCGTCCGCACCCGCGGGCCAGATGGTAAACGACAACAGGAGTCAATGAATATGCCTAAAACGGCTGTGAAATCCAAAGCGAAAGTATCCAATTCCGTGAAAATTTCCAAGAAGATGATCTACTTCTTCGGCGGCGGCAAAGCCGACGGGAAGGAATCCATGAAGAACCTGCTGGGCGGCAAGGGCGCGAACCTCGCCGAGATGGCCGGCCACCCCGCCCTTCGCCTGCCCGTTCCCCCCGGCTTCACGCTGACCACCGAAATTTGCACCTATTACTGGGGCAACAAGCGCTCCTACCCGAAGGGCCTCACCCAGGAAGTGGAAAAGAACATCCGCAAGGTCGAAGAGATCACCGGCAAAAAGTTCGGCGACCCAAAGAACCCGCTGCTGCTGTCCATCCGCTCCGGCGCCCGCAAATCCATGCCGGGCATGATGGAGACCATCCTTAACTGCGGTCTCACTTCCGAGACCATCCCCGGGCTCATCGAGCTCACCAAGAACCCCCGCTTCGTTTACGACTCCTACCGCCGCCTCATCATGATGTACGCCGACGTGGTCATGGAAAAGGCCGCCGGCATAGAAGTGGAAGACAACCGCGGCGTGCGCAAGCAGCTCGAACACCTCATGGAGAACATGAAGAAGGCCCGCGGGGCCAAGGCCGACACCGACCTGTCCGCCGAGGACCTGAAGACCCTGGCCGAGCAGTTCAAGGCCAAGGTGAAGGAAGTCATCGGCAAAGAATTCCCGGATAACCACATGGACCAGCTGTGGGGCTCCATCGGCGCCGTGTTCGCCTCCTGGATGGGCAACAAGGCCGTGCAGTACCGCAAGATCGAAGGCATCCCCGCCGAGTGGGGCACGGCCGTCAACGTGCAGAGCATGGTGTTCGGCAACATGGGCGAAGCCAGCGCCACCGGCGTGGCCTTCACCCGCAACCCCGGCACCGGCGAGAACTACTTCTACGGCGAGTTCCTCGAGAACGCCCAGGGCGAGGACGTGGTGGCCGGCATCCGCACCCCCCACCCCATCAACGAGCCCAGCCGCTCCGACCAGAGCCGCAACCTCAAGTCCATGGAACAGATGATGCCCGGCTGCTATAAAGAACTGGCCGCCATCCGCGCCAAGCTCGAGAAACACTACCGCGACATGCTCGACATCGAGTTCACCGTCGAGAACGGCAAACTGTACATGCTGCAGTGCCGCGTGGGCAAGCGTAACGGCCCCGCCGCCGTGCGCATGGCCATCGACATGCAGAAAGAGCGCCTGTGCACCAAGGAAGAGGCCGTGCTGCGCGTCACCCCTTCCCAGCTCGACGAGCTGCTGCACCCCACCATCGACCCCAAGGCCGAAGCCAAGACCAAGCCGATAGGCAAGGGCCTCCCAGCCGGTCCCGGCGGCGCCGTGGGCGCTATAGTCTTCACCGCGGCTGACGCCGTGAAATGGTTCAAGGAGGGCAAGAAGGTCATTCTGGTCCGCGAAGAGACCAACCCCGAGGACGTAGAGGGTATGCGCGCGGCCGAGGCCATCCTCACCGCCCGCGGCGGCATGACCTCCCACGCGGCCCTCGTGGCCCGCGGCTGGGGCAAGTGCTGCGTCGTCGGCTGCGCCGGCGTCGAGATAGAGCACGGTTCCAAGACCCTGCACCTGGGCGGCGAGACCTTCAAGGAAGGCGATTTCATCTCCCTGAACGGCTCCAAGGGCCTCGTGTACAAGGGCAAGATGGACATGGTGGACGCCAGCGAATCGCTCGGCATGCTGGGCGAATTCCTGAAGCTCTGCAATTCCATCCGCGCTCTCAAGGTGTGGACCAACGCCGACACTCCTGCGGACTCCACCGTGGCCCGCAAGTTCGGCGCGGAAGGCATAGGCCTGTTCCGCATCGAGCACATGTTCTACGGCAAGGGCTCCGACCAGGCCCTGTTCCAGCTGCGCAAGATGATCATGTCGAAGACGCTCGAGGAGCGCAAGGCCGCGCTCAACGACCTCTTCCCGTTCATGAAGAACGACATCAAGGCCACCCTGAAGGTGATGGAAGGCCTGCATGTGACCATCCGCCTGATGGATCCCCCGCTGCACGAGTTCGTGCCGCACCAGAAGGAAAAGCTGGAAGAGCTGGGCAAGTCCCTGGGCATCTCCTACGAGGAGCTCGAGACGCGCGCCACCGCGCTGCGCGAGAGCAACCCCATGATGGGCCACCGCGGCGTGCGCCTCGGCGTGACCTACCCGGAGATCACCGAGATGCAGGCCCGCGCCATCCTGGAAGCCGCCGCCGAACTGAACAAGGAAGGCGTGAAGGTGTTCCCGGACATCATGATCCCCGTGGTCTCCCTGGAGCAGGAAGTGAAGCACCAGACCGAGATCATCCACCGCGTCTATTCCGAGGTTTCCAAGGCCAAGGGCGTGAAGCTGACCTACATGGTAGGCACCATGATCGAGATCCCGCGCGCCTGCCTCATCGCCGGTAAACTGGCCGAGACCATGCAGTTCTTCTCGTTCGGCACCAACGACCTCACCCAGATGACGTTCGGCTACTCCCGCGACGACTCGGGCTACTTCCTGAAGGAATACACGGAGAAAGGTATTATCCCCGTGGACCCCTTCCAGACCATAGACCAGACCGGCGTGGGCGAGCTGATAAAGATCACCGTCGAGCGCGGCCGCAAGACCCGCAAGGACCTCAAGATCGGCATCTGCGGCGAACAGGGCGGCGAACCGGCTTCCGTTGACTTCTGCCACAAGGCCGGGCTCAACTACGTATCGTGCTCGCCGTTCCGCGTGCCGATAGCGATACTGTCCGCGGCCCAGTCCCAGATACGGGCCCCGCGCAAGAACAAATAAGCTAGTGCGCGGCAAGTACAAATACTTCCCGATGGTCATTTCCGCCCCCTCCGGGGGCGGAAAGACCGTCGTGCGTTCGGGCCTGCTGAAGCTCAATAAGAAGTTCGCCTTCAGCGTGACCTGCACCACCCGGGCCCGGCGCCCCGGGGAAGTGGACGGCAAGGATTATTACTTCGTTACGGTGGCGCAGTTCAAGAAGATGCGCCGCGACGGGAAACTGCTGGAGTGGGCCATGGTCCACGGCAACTATTACGGCACGCCGGTCAAATCGGCCGTGGACGTGCTGGAGAAAGGCCGCATCCCGGTAATGACGATAGACGTGAAAGGGGCCCGCTCGGTAAAGCGGATCTTCCCGGAGGCGGTAACGGTGTTCTTGCTGCCGCCTGACCTGAAGACGCTGGTGCAGCGCCTGCGCGGGCGCGGCGAGGCGCCGGAGAACGTGGCGGTGCGGCTGGAAACGGCCCGCTCCGAGATCAAGGTGGCGTCCACGTTCGATTATCTGGTCATCAACGACAACCTCCGGGAAACGGTGCGCGAAGTCGCGGCCATCGCCGACCTGGAGACGCGCAAGATAGGCCGAAACCTGGACAAGGTCCGGGCTTTCGGTTCTCAGCTGGAGAAGAGAAAGAGTTTCTGAACGGAGGTTCACTATGACGACGCATACCAAGAGCGAGAAGCAGGACGACCTGGAAAAACTGATATCGGATTACGGCCCGTCCAAGTACCAGGACATCGTGCGCGCCATGCAGTGGGCCCGCCACCTCCGCCGCCAGGACGAATTCCGCAATATCCCTATGGCCGAACTTATCGACCGCTCGCTGCTCGACGTGGTGAGCGGCAAGATCAAAGTGGCCGAGATCGAAGAGGCCGTGAAGGTGGACCAGGAGATAGAGGAAAAGCTGGCCTCCAAGCGCTCCGACGACCCCAAGCGCATCCGCAAGGATTTCAAGGACGAGAAGCCGGCCAAAGACGCCGCTTAAGCAGTTCAGGCCGATGAAGCGGGAACTCGCCGGAGCGGCCAGGGACCTGGCCGCCTACCTGAAAGCGCAAGATGAAAATCTGGCCGAGCCGCCCCGCGGCGCGGCGCCAGCCAGGACGAGGCCCCCGGTTCCCGTCGCGGCCGCAGCCGCGCCCGAAGCCGCCAACACCCAAATGACAAAACCTCCCGCCGACATGGACGCCCTGGCGCAGCAGGTCAGCAAATGCCGCAAATGCGGCCTGGGCCACGCGCGCCTTAACGCCGTTTTCGGCGTGGGCAGCCCCAAGGCCCGGGTGGTTTTCGTCGGGGAAGGCCCCGGCTTCCAGGAGGACCACAAGGGCGAGCCCTTTGTGGGCCGCTCCGGCCAGCTGCTCGACAAGATCCTGGAGACCGTGCTGGGCCTGAAGCGCTCCGACGTGTATATCGCCAATATCGTCAAGTGCCACCCCATGAAGAACCCGGAGACCCCGGAGGCCCACGGCAACGACAGGCCCCCCACCCCGGAGGAGATCTCGGCCTGCCGCCCCTACCTCGACGAGCAGCTGCGCGCCATACGCCCGGCCTGCATAGTCACGCTGGGGTCGGTGGCCACCAAGGTGCTGCTGGGCGTGGACAAGGGCATCTCTACCGTGCGCGGCCGCTCTTACGATTATCCCGTGGAACTTTTTGGCCCCGGGCACCCTATAAAAGTGATCCCCACCTACCACCCGGCCGCCCTGCTGCGCAACCCGAACCTGAAGCGCGACACCTGGGAAGACATGAAGATGCTGAAGTCCTTCCTGGAAACTGGTAAAATCTAGCCGGGGTCA
>JAMPXK010000010.1 GCA_023701245.1 Elusimicrobiales bacterium
CATGCTGCAGACCTAACTCTCTAAAACACTGAGACCTTTACTATAATAACCCCATGCCGCCCACAAAAGCTTTTCTCGAAAAGACCTACCGGGAGATGAACCGGCCGGAATTCATACACCCGGACCCGCTGGAGTTCGTCTGGCGCTATAAAAGCGCCGCCGACCGCGAGGTCGCCGGGCTTATCGCCGCCTGCCTGGCGTACGGCAACGTGACACAGATACTCAAGAGCGTGGAAAAAGTGCTGGCGCCGATGGGACCGTCTCCAGCTGCCTGGCTGAAGAAGACCCCCCCGCCGGAGATAAAGAGAGCGCTGGGAAAGTTCAAACACCGCTTTACCACCGGCGCGGAGATGGCCGTTTTCCTGCTGAACATAAAGCGCGCGATAGACGAATATGGCTCGCTTGAGAAACTTTTCCTTAAAGGCTATGACGCCAAAGAACCGACCGTAGAGCAGGCGCTCTACCGTTTTATCGACACCTTCAACACGCAGGCATGTGCGCCCACACTTACGCCGTGCACAGAGCTCAAAAGCTCCTTCAAGCGCGTAAACCTGTTCCTGCGCTGGATGGTGCGCAGGGACGCCGTGGACCCGGGGGTCTGGACCGGGGTTCCCCCCTCCAAGCTCCTCATCCCGCTGGACACGCATATGCGCCAGGTTTCCATGAGCATGGGAATAACCCGGCGCAAGGATACTTCCATGAAGACCGCCGTGGAGATAACAGCTTTCTTCAGCCGCGTAGCTCCGGCCGACCCCGTAAAATACGATTTCGCCCTTACCCGGGCGGGGATCAGGGGAAACAACACCTGATTAAGTGCTAAAATATAGTCACTCTCTGTTACTGCTGGTGGGGGCCGGCAGCGGCTCACATATATCTCAGGAGGATCACGATGAATCTTAAAGGTTCCAAGACCGAAAAGAATCTGCTCGCCGCTTTTGCCGGCGAATCCCAGGCGCGCAACCGCTACAGCTACTTCGCCGGCGCCGCGAAGAAAGAAGGCTACGTGCAGATAGCCAAGGCCTTTGAAGAGACGGCCGACCAGGAAAAAGAGCACGCCAAGCGCTTCTTCAAGTTCCTCGAGGGCGGCGACCTCTCCATTACCGCCACCTTCCCCGCCGGCGTCATCGGCACCACCGCCGCCAACCTCAAGGCCGCGGCCGACGGCGAGAACCACGAGTGGGGCAGCATGTACCCCGATTTCGCCAAAATAGCGCGCGAAGAGGGTTTCGAACCGGTAGCCAAGACCTTCGACTCCGTCTCCGTGGCGGAAAAGTACCATGAGACCCGCTACCGCGGCTTCCTAAAGAACCTCGAAGAAGGCAAAGTCTTCAAAAAGGACAAAAAGACCGCCTGGCGCTGCATCAACTGCGGCTACACCCACGAGGGCGAGACGGCCCCGGAGAACTGCCCGGCCTGCGCCCACCCCAAGGCGTATTTCGAAGTGCTGGCCCAGAACTGGTAAAGGACTTATGGACGAGAATATCAACGAAGAAGTAAAGAAAGAAGCCGTAAAGCGCACCGTGACCATGCAGGGCCGCCCGATGGTCCTGGCCGGGGATGAAATAAAGCCCGGCATGCCCGCCCCCGACTTCAAGGTGACGGACAACGACATGCTGCCCATGAAGTTCTCTCGCACCTACGGCGGCAAAGTGGCCGTGGTAGTAGCCGTGCCCTCCCTGGACACCCCTGTCTGCGACCTGGAGACCCGCCGCTTCAACAAGGAAGCCGAGGCCCTGGGCCCCGACGTGGGCGTGCTGGTGGTCAGCATGGACCTGCCTTTCGCCCAGCGGCGCTGGTGCGGGGCGGCCGGCGTAAAGGCCGTACGCACCTTCTCCGATTACCAGAAGGCGGATTTCGGCAAGGCCTGGGGCGTCCTGATAAAGGACCTGCGCCTGCTGGCCCGCGCCGTGTTCATAGTGGACAAGGACGGCATAGTGAAATACGTGCAGCTGGTACCGGAAGTCACCAAGGAACCCAACTACGACGAAGTCCTGACCGCGCTGCGCGCGCTGGTCTGATCCGTACGCTCAAGGAGACATAAAATGGCTGAAAAAAGAGAAGTTTACAAGTGCGAAGCCTGCGGCAATATCGTGGAAGTCCTGCACGGCGGGCCCGGCGTGCTGGTCTGCTGCGGTTCGGACATGAAGGTCATGTTCGAGAACACCGTGGACGCGTCCAAGGAAAAGCATGTTCCGGTCATAGAAAAGACCGAAAAGGGCGTGAAGATAAAGGTAGGCGCTGTCCCCCACCCGATGGAGGAGAAGCATTTCATAGAGTGGATAGAGCTGGTAGCCGACGGCAAGGTCTTCCGGCAGTACCTGGCCCCCGGCCAGGCGGCCGAGGCGACCTTCTGCCTCTGTTTCCAGCCCAAGACCATCGAGGCGCGGGAATACTGCAACCTGCACGGCCTCTGGAAGGCATAACCCAGGAGAACACATGAAAAAATACGTCTGCAAACTTTGCGGCTACATCTACGATCCCGCCGTGGGCGACCCCGACAACGGCGTCCCCCCCGGTACGCCCTGGGAAAAAGTCCCCGAGGCCTGGGTCTGCCCCGTCTGCGGCGCCGGCAAGGAAGAGTTCGAAGTCGAGAGCTGAACGCGGTCTTTTAAAAAAGAACGGCCGGGGAAACCCGGCCGTTTTTTTGCCTCCGCCCCGCGCCCGGGACAATTTGGTATAGTTCTGGTTATGGAACCGGTTACGAATTGGCGGGCTTTCCTGGTGGGCGTGGCGGCGGTGGCCGCCTCAGGCGTCTACCTCGCCAGGATGCTGATCCGCATGCATGACCGCAGCGGCGGGGACGGCGACTCCGACGGCCGGCTGCTGCTGGACTTCTGCGTGATAGCCGGCCTGCTCCTGCTCACCATCCGGGAATTCAAAGTGGCCTTCCTGGCCGGTCTCTACCCCTGAGGCACGGCGGCGGCCCTGCCGTAAAGGCAGTCCGCCTCGGCGTTGCGTCCTTCCCGGTCGAACAGCTCCGCCAGTTTTTCAAGGCCTTGCCTGTCTTTCGACAGATCATAGATAAAGATAGAATACCCGGCCGTAAAAACGGGTTTTCTCTCCTTGAGCCAGGCGAAAGTCTGCTTATCCGGGTAGTACGTGCCCTGCAGATTGGTGGCGGAAACGGCCAGCAGGGTCTCCTTCATGGCGCAGACCTCCGCGCCCTTGCCCTCCAGCTCCACGTTGGAAACTATCCCCAGCGGCACGTAATCTATCTTGTAACTTTCGGGGCGCGCCACCCCGAAGTAGGAAAGTATCACCGGCGGATCCCCCCTCCCTCCGAGATACCGCGCCACGCCGGGCAGGTCCTGCCCCCAATCCAGGTTGGAATCCACGAAATATTTATACCCGCCGGCGGGACCGCCGGCCAGCTCGTTGAAATACGCCAGGTAGAAAGGCTGCGCGCGCAGGACTGACGCCGCGGTGAGCGCCAGCAGCCCGGCCGCCGCCCAGGCGCCTTTCCTGACCTCCAGCAGCCTCGCGAGGGCCAGGCCCGCCAGCACCGCCAGGAAGGGCATCACCGGCATGATGTGCCGGTAGCCTATCTGGACCTTGGCGGTGAGAGAGACCGCGAAGTAGACCGCCGGCGGCAGCAGCAGCCACAGGTAATCCTTGCGGAAATTCTTTACGGCCAGCCAGACGCCGGCCAGCGCGCCCAGCAGGACCAGCAGGGGCGTCTTCAGCGCCAGGGCGGCGGGGAAGTACCACCAGACCCCTTCCAGCGTATAGCGCCCCATGGCGAACGAAGACCGCCCTTTGTCCAGGCGGCTGAGCGTTTCGGAAAGGCCGTCGAAATAAAGCCCGATATCGAATTTATAGACCACCAGCACCGTCAGCAGACAGACGCAGAAATAGAGGGCGATGTAGCCGAGCAGACCCGAAAGCTTGAGCCGGGGCCAGCGCAGGTTGTCGCCTATCCAGAACGCGGCCACCAGCGGCGGCACAATGAACATGCTGAACTTGGACGCCAGCGCCAGCCCGGCTACCAGGCCGGCCAGGGCAGCCCGGACAGCCAGGGCCCAGCCGTCCAGCCAGGCCTGCTTTTTCCCGCCGCGGCCCGCCACCTCCACCGGCTTGAGCGCGGTGAAGGTCCAGGCCAGCACGAAAGCACCGAAATAAAAGACCGCCGCGGCGGCGTCGGTGGTGATCAGCGCGTCGTTGGAGATGAATACCGGCATAAGCGCGAAAACGGCCAGGGCCAGCCACGCCGCCGCCGGCGACTCGAGGCGCGAGGCGAACAGCCAGATGAACCAGGCCAGCAGGGCGGTCCAAACCAGGAAGGTGAACCGCCTGGCGGTATTGAGCAGGCGCTCCGGGGAGACCGAGTTCTGGTAGAGGAACAGGTCCCCGTAATGGTAGGGCATGCGGCCCGCGAAGTACGGGTGGCCCGTAAAGGCCTGCGGTCCCAGGGCGAGCAGCGGCAGGGCCGAGAGCATTTCGGAGAGCGGCGGGTGGTCCATGATGTTCATGACGTAGCGCCCTGTGGCCAGGTAGGAGTAGCCGCTGGAGAGGTGGACCGTTTCGTCGTAAGTGGGGGCCGCGGAACGGATAAAGGAGAGCCCGGCCAGCAGGTGGAAGAGCAGCCCCGCCAGCGCCAGGGTACGCGCGATGCCGTATTTGCGGTCCATAAAGATACGGATATGATACAAAAAAATCCCGCTCCGCCCCGGCGGGGTATTAGAGGACGTTCTATTTTTGATAAAATATCCTTATATGAAGATCATCCTGGTAGCAACACTGCTCATATTCGCCGCCGCGGGGGCTTACGCTTTCGACCTGGCCGGCCTTTTTTCCGGCTGCTGCGGGGCCGCCTCCCTAAAGGACCTGGCCGCGCCGGCCCCGGCCGCCCCCGAAGCCCTGCCCAAGCCGGGCAACTGCGATTTCCCCGTCAACATAAAGCCCGAGGAAGCCCGCTATTTCATAGAAGCGAAAAAACCGGTGGTCATAGACATCCGCACCGCCGAGGAGCACGCCGCCGGCTACATCGCCCCCACGCATATGGTGCTGGACTACTACGCGCCCGACTTCAAGGCGCAACTTGAGAAGCTGGACAAGAACGCCAAGTACCTGCTCTATTGCCGCAGCGGCCGCCGCACCGGCGCCGCGCTGCTGATCATGAAGGACCTGGGCTTTACCGACATCCACGACATCGCCGGCGGCATCACCGCCTGGCAGGCCGCCGGCCTGCCCGTGGTAAAGTAAAAGAACGCCTACCAATGAAAAAGCCCGCCTAGGCGGGCTTTTTTCATGCGACGACGGGCGCTACTCGTAGCGCAGCGCCTCCACCGGGTCCAGCTTGGAGGCCTGGTAAGCCGGGTAGAGCGAGGCCAGAAAACCCGTCAGCACGGCCACGAAGATGGCGGCGAAAGGCATCCACCACTGCAGCAGCATCATCTCCGTGTCCCCCTTCGACGCGAGGTACTGTATCCCGGCCATCCCCAGCAGGATGCCCGCCACACCCCCGAAAAACCCGATAAGCATGGCTTCGATTATGAACTGCCCCATGATATCCCCGCGGGTGGCGCCGATGGCTCGCCGGATGCCTATCTCCTTTATCCGGGAATAGATCGTGGCCAGCGTCACGTTCATAATGCCTATGCCGCCGGCCAGGATGGCGATGGCGCCGATGATAAGGACGGTGTACATGTCGCGCTGCTTGTCGGCCAGCCGCTCTTTTATTATCTCGCGGTAGTCCTTGATCTCGAAGCGGATGCGCCCCCCGTGGCGGGCGGTTATCAGCTTCTCGATCTTGCGCTTATAGGCGTTGATGGTGGCCTCTTTGCCGGTATCGATAGTGATATCGTCCACCCCGCCGGAACTCCACGCCCAGCCGTTAAGGAACCGCTGGGAAGTGGTGATAGGGACCAGCAGGGAAGGGTCCCAGTTGCTGACGCCCATGAAATATTTAGGGTTCTTCTCCGCCGGGGGTTCCTGCAGTATCCCCACCACGGTATAGAGGTTGTTACCCAGCTTTATGGTCTGGCCCAGCATGTCGTTGTGCTTGATATAGTCCTGGAATTTGTCCCGCCAGCCGTAGAACTTATACCACTTGGGCTTCTTCATCCAGCCGCCGTCCTCTATGATCACGCAGACCCGCGCGTAAGTATCAAGGTCGTGCTGGTTGAGGAAACGCCCCTTCACTTTGTAGACCCAGCCGCGGCGCTTCCACTCCGGAGTGATCCCCTCGGCCACTTTCTCGTCGTTCAGAGCGCCGTGGGAGACCTCCACCCATTTCTTTAGCCCCGGCGACACCATGTACAGTTCCGGGAATTCCCGGCGCACCGCCATGGCGTCCTCCAGGGTGATGACCGCTTTGGCCTCTTTGGCGTCCATCGCGCTTTCGGAATTGCCGCCGCGCTTCATCGCCACCGTCATCCGGCCGGGGCCGGCCACTTCCAGGGCCTTTTTGCTGCGGGAACTCATGGCGTAGATCAGGGTAAGGCTGTACATGATGGAGATGACGCCTATGGAGATGGAAAAGAACGTAAGGAAGGAACGCATCTTGTGGCTGAAGATCTCCAGCGTGCCGGTGCGGACCGCCTCTGAAAGCCTCATTCCTCTATCCTCCCGTCGCGCACCCGGATGGTCCGCGAAGCCGCCCGGGCCAGGGCCTGGTCGTGCGTGACCATGATGATGGTAAGCCCGCCGGCGTTGAGGGACCGCAGCAGGTCCATCACCTCCATGCCGGTCCGGGAATCCAGGTTGCCGGTGGGCTCGTCGGCCAGGAGCAGGCGGGGGTCGTTGGCGAGCGCCCTGGCTATGCCCACGCGCTGGCGTTCTCCGCCGGAAAGTTCCAGCGGGGTATTGTCCTGTTTCCCCCTCAGCCCCACTTTCTCCAGCAGGGCAAGGGCCCGCGCGGCGGCCTCTTCTTTCTCGACGCCCAGGTAAAGCATGGGCAGGCAGACGTTCTCCAGCGAGGAGAAGCGCGGCAGGAGATTGAAGGACTGGAAAACGAAGCCCACCGCCTCCAGGCGCAGGCGCGACCGCTCCGGGTCGCCGAAAGAACTGACGTCCCGCCCTTCGAAATAGTAGCGCCCCCCGCCCGGGTTATCGAGCAGGCCCAGGATATTGAGCAGCGTGGATTTGCCGCAGCCGGAGGGCCCCGTAACGGCCGCGAACTCACCCCTGCCGATATTCAGCTGTATCCCCTTAAGGGCCTGGAAACCCTGGCCTTTCCGGAGAGGGTAGGTCTTTTCCAGGTTTTCGCACTTTATCATCTTTAAGAGCCCGCCTGTCAGGAACCGCTGCCCGACGCCTTGGCTTCGGCTCCGGCCGCCGGGGCGGTTTCGTCGAGATTCAGCGGCCTGTCCGTATACACGGTGGCCCCCTCGGAGAGGCCGCCGAGGATCTCCACTTCCGTCTCGTTGCGCAGGCCTACGCGCAGGTCGGTGCGTACCGGCCTGGCCTTGGGTCTTTCCAGGTAGGCGAACTTGCGGCCGCGCTCTTCGAACAGGCCGGCCACCGGCAGCTTCAGGACGTTCTTGCGCGCTTCCATCACCGTCTCGATGCGGGCCGTCATGCCGGGCCGCACCCGGGGGCTTTTCTGGTCGATATCCGCTTCCACCCGGAAACTTTTTACGCCGCTGCGCTCGTCCTTTTCCGCTTTCGGGGCTATCATCCCGATGCGCCCGCTGAGCTGCAGCTCCGGCAGCGCGTCCACGGAAACCTCTACCGCCATCCCGCGTTTGAGCTTAAGCACTTCCATCTCGCTGACATTGAGCTTTACGGTCATCCGGGACAGGTCCGCCACCTGCATAAGGCAGGTGGCGTTGCCGTAATCCGCGGTGCCGGTAACCCGCTGCCCGATGCTCACTATACTGTCTTCCTGGTTGTAACCTGAGCCGGCGCAGCGCATCACGGTGCCGTCTATGGGGGCGCTGACGTCCACCGGCAGGAATTTATCGGCGTCGCTCTGTCCCGGCTGCACCACCACCAGTTTCTGGCCGCGCAGTACCGCGTCGCCTTCCTTGACCAGCACTTCTTCTACGCGGCCGCCCACCTTGGCCATGACCTCCACCAGGTTCTTGGGCGCGATATCGCCGATATCCTGGAACTTGAGCTCGATGTCGCCCCTGGAAACGCTGACCTTGTCTATTTCGGCCTCGATATCCGAGGTCCCCTTGTAAAGCCGGTAGCCCCACCAGCCGCCACCGCCCAGCAGGCCGCAGGCGGCGGCGTAGATGGCTATCTTTAAAGCAGCGCTTTTAAGCTTTTTCATATATCTCCGTTACCAGAGCTGCCGGCCCGCGGCCTTATCGTAACGGGCGCGGGCGAGCAGCAGGTCGTACAGGGCGTTGGCCAGTTCGCTCTGGGCCACCAGGTCGTCGTTCTGGGCGTCGGCCAGTTCCACTATGCCGGAGCGGCCTTCGCCGTAGCGGCTGTTGACTATCTCGAGGCTCTGCCGGGACACGCCGGCCTTAAGGCCGGAGACCTCGTAGCGTTTGACGGCCGTAAACAGCGCCAGGCGGGCCGAAAGGACCTCCCTGCGCACCTGCAGCTCCGCGTTGTAGAGGGCGCGGGACGCCCGGGCAGCGGCCGTTTCCGCCTCAAGCGACGCCTGTTTCTCGGAAAAAGTGCCCGCCCCGAGGGGCAGGGAAAGGCTCAGCATAAGGTAATAATTCGGGTTCACCGTGCCGGCGGCGGGCCGGCCCCAGGAACCGAGACCGCGCCTGTCGTAATAGGCGTCCGCCGACAGGTCGGGGAACCTGTCGAGCAGGGCTTTCCTGGCGGAAAGCCGCGCCCTGTCCAGCTCCAGCCTGTAAACCTTCAGTTCCGGCCGGTGCTCCAGCGCGTAGTCCACGTCCCCGGTCCCGGCGACCGCGGCGGTGGAACCCGAGACCACATCGGCCAGCTCCGCCTCGGTCTCCGGCGGCAGGTAGACGGACAGGTTGAGGTCCATCACCGCGTTGGTGTAGTCCTCCAGCGCCGAGGCTTCCGAAAGCTGCCCGGAGTGAACGCTGACTTCGCTCTTGAGCAGGTCGGCGTAACTCTTCATGCCTTCTTTATAGTACCGCAGCACTTTTTCGTACTGCGTCTGGTAGGACGCCAGGCTGTTGCGCACCACCTCCAGGAGCCGCCGTTTGCGCAGCACGCCGTAATACGCCTGCATGGCGTCCAGGGCGGCCTGCTGGCGCTCCTGCCAGAGCCGGTACTCCCCGGCGCGGCTGGCGGCGCGGCTGGAAGCCAGGTCCAGTTTGTCCTTGAAATTATTGTAGAGGTTGAGCCGGGCCGTAACGCCCGCGGTGATATCGGAGCTGTAAAACCGCAGCCTGGGGGAATTATAGGCGGAGTAGGGAGAGGCGGAAGCCCCTACCGTCACCGCCGGCAGCCAGAAAGCGGCCAGGTCCGAAACGTAGCGCCCGCGCGCCGTCCCGGCGTCCTCCGCCGCCCGCTTTACGTCGTGGGACCCGCGCAGCACCTCGGCCTTGTAGGAGTCCAGCGTCCAGGCCGCGGCGGCCAGGCGCGCCGGCGCCGCAGCAAGCAGGAGAAAAGCAAGAAGTCCGCCCTTCATATGCTGATATGATACAAAACAAAACGGCCGCGGCAACGGGGCGCCCGGGTCAGAACTTATGCCAGAGCATCTGCGTGGTCACATCATGGTGGAACAGCACTTCCGAGGTCTTTACGATGGTGCCCAGTTCCTTGGGACTGCGGTCGGCCGCGGCCTGCTTGTGCGCCGCGTACTTCTCGTGCGGGGCGGCCCCCATGAGCTTGCGCACGAAGTCGCTGCCGCGGAACAGGCGGAGGGCGTCGTAGATGTTGCCCGGCAGGAAGCGCACGCGGTCGCGCTTGCTTTCGTCCTTGGTCAGCGGCTCGCCGTCCAGGGCGGTGCGCACCAGGGCATAGAGGGCCAGGTAGGGATTGGCGTCAGGGGCCACCGAGCGGATCTCCAGGCGGGCGGACTTCTCGTTGCCCGCGGGGATGCGGATCATGGCGCCGCGGTCCACGGAAGAGACCTTTATCTGGTTGGGCGCCTCGAAATGCGGGTCCAGCCGGCGGTAGGCGTTCACGCTGGGGTTGAGTATCAGCGAGATCTCCTGCGCGTGGTTGAGGATGCGCGCCACCACGTCCCAGGCCGCCTTGGACAGCCCGTCCTCGCCTTTGGCGTCATGGAAGATGTTCTTCCCCCCTTTCGAGAACGACAGGTTCAGGTGCATGCCGCTGCCGTTCACGCCGGAAACGGGTTTGGGCAGGAAAGTGGCGGTCATGCCCATGTTGGCGGCCACCTGGCGGCAGACCAGCTTGTAGAGCTGCACCAGGTCGCAGGCCCGGACCACGTCGGCGTGGGAGAAGTTCAGTTCGAACTGGGACGGGGCCACCTCGGGATGGTCCTTTTCGTTGCGGAAACCCATGGCGCGCTGGGCCTCGGCCGCGGTATCTATGAACATCTTCAGCGGGGCCAGCGGCAGCGAGTGGAAATACCCGCCGCTGGAGATAAGTTCGAAGCCGGCACCCTCGTTGTAGGACTGCTCCGCGTTGAGCCCCCGCACCACGAAACCCTCCACCTCCGCCGCCACGTTGGCGGTCAGGCCGCGGGCCTTCTTCAGGTCGGCCGCCAGCGCCACCAGGCGCGCGCGGAAATCCGATTCGTAAGGAGTGCGGTCCCGGTTGAGCACCGTGCCGAACATGATCACCTTGCCGGGCCCGAACACGTCGGACGGCAGCCAGACGATACTGCCCCAGTCCACGGCCAGCCGCAGGTCGGACTCTTTCTGCGCGGAAAAGCCGCGTATGGAAGAGCCGTCGAAGGTGAGGTTGTCGTTGGACTCCAGGAAGAACTGCTTGTCATAGTCGAGCATGTGGAAGCGGCCTTCTATGTCGGTAAAACAGACGGTCACCGCTTTCAGGCGCTTTTCCCTGCGCAGGTATTCGCAGTATTTCTTCTCCAGCTGGGCAGGGGACAGCGCCAGGGCCGCGGCGGCGGCTTCCAGGTTGAGCTTCTCCAGCTCGTCGTAGGGGATCTCCAGGAAATTTTTAAGGGGCGTGCCGCATTCAGGGACTGTTTTCATTTTATGGCCTCTTTTATGCTAGTTTTATTAAACACTACACTAAATATACGTGAATTTATTGTAAAAGTCAATACCTTAAAAAATTTCCCTTTTATCCGCCCGCGGCCGCCCTGCCCGCCACAAATAGAAGTGTATTCGGCAAAAATAGTATAGTTCCCGTAATAGATTTACCTATGACCGCCGACATTTCCACCCCCGAAAACGCACCGTCCGCCGCGCGCTACTCTCGGCACGCCAAACTTGCCCTCATAGGGCCGGCTGGCCAGGCGAAAATAGAGAAAAGCTCCATATTGCTGATCGGCTGCGGCTCCCTGGGCTGCGCGCAGGCCGCTTTCCTGGCCCGCGCGGGAGTGGGCAGGTTGACCCTGGCCGACCGAGACACGGTGCAGGCCCCCAATATGGCCACCCAGCTGCTCTACGACGAGCGGGACCTGCGGGACCAGGCGCCCAAGGCCGAGGCCGCGGCGCGGCACTTACGGGCCATCAACTCCGGCATCGCCATAGAGCCGGTAGTCGCCGACATTACGGCGGCAAACATAGAGCCGCTGGTGAACAAGGCGGACCTGGTGCTGGACGCCACCGACAATTTCGAGACCCGGTTCCTTCTCAACGACGCGGCCGTGAAGGCCGGCAAGCCGTGGATCTACGGCGGCGTGCTGGGCACGGACGGCATGGTAATGGCGGTGAGCCCGGGGCAGGGGCCCTGCCTGCGCTGCCTGTTCGACCTGCCCGCCCCAGAAGACCGGCTGCCCCCGCCCGACGTGTTCGGCGTGCTGGCCACGGCCGCGGCCTGGGTGGCGGCGCTGCAGACCACGCAGGCGCTCAAGGCGCTGGCCGGCGGCAAGGCGGACTGGGGCCGCATGCACACCCTCGACATCTGGAACGGCTCCGTGACCACCGCGGAAGTGCCGCGCGACCCGGCCTGCCCCTGCTGCGGCCGGCGGGAATTCAGATTCCTGAAACCATAATTTCATGACCAACCTGATACTCAACGAGAAACCGATCCATACCGAAGAGAACCCCGGCCTTACGCTGCTGGAGTTCGTCAGGGACATCTCCTGCCTGTCCGGAACCAAGGACGCCTGCCGCGAGGGCGAATGCGGAGCCTGCACGGTGCTGGTGGGCTCGCGCCAAGCCGACGGCTCCGTGGCCTACAAGGCCTGCGCCTCCTGCCTGCTGCCGCTCGGCGACATAGACGGCTGCCATGTGGTGACCGTGGAAGGTCTGGGAGCCGAACCGCTTACCCTTGTACAGCGCCTGATAGTGGAGCACAGCGCCTCCCAATGCGGTTTCTGCACCCCCGGCATAGTGCTGTCGCTCACCGGCTTCGCCCTTGGCAGCGCCACCCTCTCCTACGAAGACGCGGTGAACGCGCTCGACGGCAATATCTGCCGCTGCACCGGCTACGCCTCCATACGCAACGCGGCCCGCGCGTTGTGCGAAGCGCTGGGCAAAATAGACAAGGCCCCCGGCAGGCGCCTGGAACAGTTGGTCGCCGCCGGAGTTCTCCCCCGGTATTTCCTTTCTATCCCCGGCCGCCTCGCAGGGCAGGTCGCACCCGCCGCCGGCGGCAAGACCGCCGTACTGGTGGCCGGCGGCACGGACCTGTTAGTGCAGAAGCCGGAGCAGCTGCTGGAGAGCGAACTCTGCTTCCTCTCACGCCGCCGCGACCTGGACTATGTGCGGGAGGACAAAGGCCTGCTGCGCGTGGGCGGGGCCGTGACCATAGAGGATTTCCGCAATTCCGCCGCGGTACAGCGGCATTTCCCGGCGCTGACCGCCGACCTGCTGCTCCACTCCTCGGCCATACTGCGCAATAAGGCCACCCTGGCCGGCAATATAGTCAACGCCTCGCCTATTGGCGACGCCACCATAATCCTGCTGGCGCTGGGCGCGAACCTCACGATCACCGGCGAGAACGGCAAAAAACGCGAGATACCGCTGGACAAATTCTACCTTGGCTATAAAAAAACGGATCTAGCCTGCGGCGAGCTGGTAAGCGAGATCTCCTTCCCCCTTCCCCCTAAGGGTGCCCGCTACAATTTCGAGAAGGTGTCCAACCGCACCATCCTCGACATCGCCGCCGCGAATTCGGCGCTGCTGCTGGCCGCAGGCCCCGACGGCGCCGTGACCGCCTTGCGCGTGTCGGCTGGCGGCGTAGGCCCCGTGCCCATGCTGCTGCCGGGGCTGGAGAAGCTCCACGGCCGCAAACCCGACGCCGCGTTCTTCCAGGACCTCGCCGCAGCGGCGCTGGCCGCTGCCAAGCCGATAGACGACATACGCGGCTCGGCCGAATACAAACGATTACTGCTGGGGCAGCTGATGCTCGCCCATGGCCGGGCCCTTGCCCCCGCGGAGGCCGCATGAGGAACGACGATACGCTGATGCACGTGCGCGGCACGTCGCAGTTCGTGGACGATATCCCCGTGCCCGGCTGCCTGCACGCCGTACTCTTCACCTCGCCTGTGCCCAAAGGCCGTATACGCTCGCTGGACGTCTCCAAAGCTGCCGCTGCGCCCGGCGTGGCCGCCGTCTACACGCACAAGGACGTGCCCGGCCTCAACCAGGTAGGCCATGTTTTCAAAGACCAGCCGCTGCTGGCCGTGGACGCCGTGGAATACATAGGCCAGCCTATAGCGCTGGTAGTGGCGGACACCAGGCGCAACGCCAAGAGGGCACTTAAGCTCATAGCGGCCGACATAGAGAAACTGGAGCCCATGCTGGACCCGCGTGCGGCGGCCGCCGCCGGGCAGATACACGGCAAGAAGCGCGTGCAGATTCACGGCGACCCCGACGCCGCTTTCGCCAAATGCAAACATGTTTTCGAAGGCCGCCTCGCGAGCGGCCCGCAGGAACACTTCTATTTCGAAACCCAGCGCGCCCTGGCCGTGCCCGGCGAGCATGACACCATAAAAGTGTACGCCAGCGCCCAGTCGCCCGGAGCCTTCCACCATCACCTGGCCGAAGTGCTGAACATACCCATGCACAAGGTGGAGTTGGATATCCGCCGCCTGGGCGGCGGTTTCGGCGGCAAGGAATCCACCGCCGTGTGGATAGTGGCCCCGGCCATGGCGGCCTTCCTGCTCAAGCGCCCGGTCAAGCTCATGCTGGAGCGCAACGACGACATAGCCACCACCGGCAAGCGCCACGCCTACGAATACGACTACCGCCTGGGCCTGGACGCCGAGGGCAATATACTCGCCTACGACATAACCCTCTACCAGCAGGCCGGCGCCTGCACCGACATTTCCCTGGCCGTTCTGGGCCGCTCTTTCCTGCATGTCTGCGGTTCCTACCGCATTCCCAATATCCGCGTCACGGGCCTGAGCTGCCGCACCAATATTCCCCCGAACAACGCTTTCCGCGGCTTCGGCGTGCCGCAGGGCACTTTCGCCATAGAGGCGGCCCTCTCCGCCGCCGCCCACAAACTGGGGCTGGAGCCGGAGGCCCTGAAGAAGAAGAACCTGCTCAAGGACGGCGACACCCTGCCTTACGGGGTGACGCTCTCCGGCGTGAATTCCGCCCGCTGCTGGGAAACCTTGGACGCCAAGGCGCATATAGCCCGGCGCCGCGCCGCCGTGGCCGCCTATAACAAGGCCCACAAGGATACCAAGAAGGGCCTGGCGGCGGTGCCGGTCTGCTTCGGCATCTCTTTCGCCCAGACCGCGCTCAACCAGGCGAGCTCTCTCGTGCACATCTACGTGGACGGCAGCGTGGCCGTGAGCACCGGCGCCGTGGAAATGGGCCAGGGCGTTAACGCCAAGATCCGTATAGTGGCGGCCCGCACGCTGGGCGTGCCGCTGGAGCGGGTGCGGGTGGACACCACCAATACCTCGCGCATACCCAACGCTTCCCCCACCTCGGCCAGCACCGGCGCGGACCTAAACGGCATGGCCACCAAGTACGCCTGCGAGCGCCTGCGCGACCGCCTTATAGCTTTCGCGGCCGGCGTTCTCAAGGCCGACCTTGCCGCCGTTACCATTAAGGACGGCGAGGTACTGGTTTCCGGCAAACCCGCGGGCCTGGGCTGGAACAAGCTGGCCAAGGACGCCCAGTGGGCCCGGGTGGACCTGGGCGAGCACGCTTTCTACGCCACGCCGAACCTGCATTATGACATGGAGAAGGAACAGGGCCGGCCTTTCGCTTATTACGCCTACGGCACCTCGCTTACCGAGGTGAAACTGGACTGCCTGCGAGGCACCTACACGCTGGAAGCGGTGGACGTGGTGCAGGACGTGGGCGAATCCCTGAGCCCGGCCATAGACCTGGGCCAGACCGAAGGCGCCGTGATACAGGGCATGGGCTGGGCTACGATGGAGCAGCTCCGCTACGCGCCCGACGGCCGCGTGCTTACCGGCGTGAGCGCCTACAAGGTGCCGGACATCAAGTTCCTGCCGGCGCATTTCGACGTGACCCTCCTTAAGGACTCGACGAATCCCTACGCCGTCTGCAATTCCAAGGCCGTGGGCGAGCCGCCCTTTGTGCACGGCATAGGCGCCTATCTGGCCGTGGCCGACGCCCTGCGCGCCGCCCGCCCGGACAAGGAGCCGCCGATGCTGCCGCTCACCCCGGAAAAGGCCTTCATGCACCTGCACGGGGGCGAAAAGTGAAGAAGATCCAGGTGCGCTATTTCGCCCTGGTCGGCGAGCGCCGCGGCGTGCAGACCGAGCCCTACGAGACCGAGGCCGCCACGGCCCGCCAGCTCCTGCACGAAATAGAGACCAACAAGCGCATCCCGCTCACCACCAATATCTCCAAGGCCATGGTCAACGGCAAATACGTGGAATGGGACGAGCCCATAAACGACGGCGACCTGGTCACCCTGCTCTCCCCTTTCTCAGGCGGTTGAAGAGCTGACAAAGTTAGGCTGACGACGGCGGACAAGAGGTTTACCATGACTAAGCTGGCTATCATAGGTGCTGGATCTAGCTACACCCCCCTCCTTATCGACCATATTTTAAATTCAGGGCTGGACCAGGCGGTGTCCGAGATCTCTCTGATGGACATAGACGCCGGGCGCCTGAAGGCCGTGCACGGTTTCACAAAGCGTTTGGCCGAAAAGTCCAAGTCAAAACTCACTATTAAGGCCACGCTGAATCTTAACGAAGCCGTGAAAGGCGCCAAGATAGTGGTGCCGCAGATACGCGTGGGAATGATGGCCGCACGCCGTAAGGACGAGGAACTCGGCCGCCGGTACGGCATCATCGGCCAGGAAACCACCGGCGTAGGCGGTTTCTCCAAGGCCCTGCGCACCATACCGCAGATCCGCAAGATAGCCGACGCCCTACTGCGCTGCGGCGCCAAGGACCCCTGGCTGGTGAATTTCACCAACCCGGTGGGCATAGTCACCGAGGCGCTGGTGCGCTTCCACGATATCAGGGCCGTGGGCATCTGCAACGGCTCGCTGACCATGCACAAGGGCGTGAGCGACCTGCTCGGCGCGCGCATGGAAGACACCGAGATAGATTATGTCGGGCCCAACCATTTCGCCTGGGTGCTGGACGTACGCCGTAAGGGCCGCTCCGTTCTCCCCGCGGTCATAAAGAAGATGATAGAGAAGGAAGGCCTGCCGACGGCGCTTAATATCACCAAGGTCAAAATGACGCCGGAGATAATGGCCCGCGCCAAGATCATCCCCACCGGCTACCACAAGTATTTCTTCCACGCCGGCGCGGTGGTGAAGGAAGACAAAACCACCCCGTCGCGCGCGGCCAAGGTAGCCGAGATAGAGCGGCGCATCTTCGCTGCCTACCGCTCACCGGCGGTCTCGGAGATCCCTGAGGCGGTAAAGGAACGCGGCGGCGCCTTCTACAATGTGGTCGCCTACGACGTTATCGCCTGCCTGCTGGGCCTGCAGAAGAAGCGCGTCACCGTGGCCGTGCCTAATAACGGCACCTACGACGGCTTTGAGAAAGACCATGTGCTGGAGATGCCCTGTATGATAGACAAGGGCGGTTATAAGCCGCTGAAGACGGCGCAGCTGCCGGTCTTCGCCAAGGGGCTGTCGCAGCGGATAAAGGCCTACGAGGCTCTTACCGCCGAGGCCGCCTGGAACTGCGACTTCGACCTGGCCTACCAGGCGCTGCTCTTGAACCCGCTCACGCCGGACGCGGACATCACTTTCCGCCTGCTCAAGGCGGTACTCGCCCAGAACCGGGACTTCCTGCCGCCTTACAAGGGGGCCAAGTGAAGTATTTCCTCGGCGTGGACAGCGGCGGCACCAAGATAGCCGTTGCCTTGCGCTCTGAAGCCGGGGTGGTGCGCGTGGCCCGTGTGCCGGGCGCCAACCTTGAGGTTAAGGGCACCAAGGCCGTTTACGCCCTCATAAAGCAGGGCGTGGACCAGCTCGCCCGCGGCAGGAAGATCGAACTGTCCGGCGCGCGCTTCTGCCTTTGCGGCATAGATTTCCCCCGCGACGCCGAGATGGTGGAGCCCTACTTCAGGGAGCGCCTTAAACGCGATTTCGGCTACTCCGGGCCCATGAGTTTCGAGAACGACGCCTTCGCGGCGCTGCGCGCCGGCACGGCGGCACGGCCGGGCTTCATAATCTCCCTCGGCACGGGCTTTACCATAGCTGGAATAGACGCGAAGGGCCGTAAGCGCCTGGTCTGCGATTACCAGGTAAGGAATCTGCTCATCACCATGACGCTCGGCCTCTCCAGCGCGGCGCACGGCCTGCTGCCGGGCAACAAGCCCTCACGCCTGCTCGCCGAGATAATGCGGCTAGCGCGTTGCCGGACGCCCTATGACCTGCTGGCCCGGCTTTGGGCCTGCGATTTCAGGCAGTACGCCCGGCACCTGCCGCAGGAGCTCAAGTTCAAGTTCGTGCCGCTGTTCTACAAGTATTACGCCACGGGCGACCCGCTGGCCGTCATGATACTGGGCGAATATGTGGAAAGGATCGGCCGTGCCCTAGCCGCCCTCAAGAAATTCGCCGGGAGCGAAGGCACCGTGGTCTTCTCCGGCAGTTTCTTCACCAAGTACCCCAAGGAAAGCGCTTTCTTCAGACGGGAAATACTGCGCCGAGCCGGCTTCCGCCAGGCCCGCCAGGTAACCCTGAACCGCGAACCCGTCTACGGCGCCGTCCTCCCCTAGCCCAAAAGGTAGCTGCTGCCTTTTATTAACAGAACCGCCGGGCTTCCCCGGCGGCTCCGTTATAAAGGTCAAAAGTAAAGACCTGACCCCATTAACCTTCGGTCACCTTTTACCCTGATTGATGAAATGAAAAATGGTATTCTGTTTAAACCAAACTGGAGAAATAATGAGAATATTATCCATAATTATTCTAGCGTCCGTCCTGTTCAATGCAAATGTTAGGGTTTCCGCGGCTGAAGACGGAGCCGGTTCGGCCTCTTTTGAACTCGATCTTGTTTCCAAATACGTTTGGCGGGGCATCCCCTTGTCCGTCAGTGAAGCCTACCAGCCATCCGGAACCTTCTCTAAGTACGGCTTCACAGGCAATATCTGGCTTAACTACAGCGTGGATAACCCCCGGGCGAACAGGTTAAGCGAGGTGGATTACACTTTAAGCTATGAGCGCGAGCTCCTCGGAGTATCGGTTTCTCCCGGCTTTGCCCTCTATACCTATTCCGATGCCGATACTTGCGGGGAAGGGTATCTTAAATTGTCTTACCCCGTAGCATTCTTAAAAGTTTTGACCAGTCACTATCTTTCCATGGTGAACGGCGATGCGGCCGGCGGCTATTACGGCGACGCCGGACTCGGCTATGAGAAGCAGTTTGCGAACGATTCCGTGTTGACCGGCTCGGCTCTTCTCGGGTGGGGGAACGCCAAATTCAACGCCTTTAATTACGGACAGGCCGGCCTGGGCGGACGGCTCAATGTATTGACCCTCGACGCCGCAATTTCGTTCACTCCCTTCAGCGGCGCCAGCGTAAGGCCGCACCTGACCTACTATTCCAACCTGCCAGAAGCGCTTCGCGGGCCTATTCGGACTTCGGGAGGGGCGCCTGCTTCTCTGGTTGCAGGCGTAGCCGCGGGTTATGAATTCTGATTCCAGCTGGCGGTATTGTCTGCGAGCTTTGTATGAAAAAAGAGCATAATAGCAAAACCACCTTCTGGCTTGTCGCCAGCCTGTGCATTCTTGTCGGCACCATCACCCTTATTTCATGGCTCACCGTTATGGGCGGTTTCAATGAACTTGAGGAAAGATTCGTCAGGAGCAATCTTTTGAGAGCGCAGGAAGTTCTGGAGGAGAAAAGCAGCAACATGTCCGTTAAGCTGGCGGACTGGGCCAAGTGGGATGATGTTTACGCCTTTGCCGCGAACAGGAACAGGGCGTTCATTGACGCTAACCTGATGCCGATAGCACTTGAAAATCTGCAGATCGACATGATGGCCTTCTTTGACACGCGCGGGGACGTCATTTATTTCATGGATAACAGCCATGCGAGCGAAATGAGCCTCCGGGTGCCGGAAGACTTAAAAGAATACCTGGGCAAAGGGAGCGCTTTTCTTCAGCAGACAAAGGAGGACAGCGTCCTTTACGGGGTCGTTATGGCCCGGCGAGGCCCGGTCGCCATCGCCGCGCGGCCGATCCTCAAAACCAGCGGCAAAGGCCCCGCCCGCGGAACGATGGTGTTCGCCAGGCATATCGATGCGGCTGAACTAAAGCGCCTGAGCGGCATCATCAAAGTGCCCATGGACCTGAGACGGGCGGATGAAAGCGCTCCCCCTCCCGGTTTCGCCGAGGCCAGAAAAAAACTCTTTAACGGGGAAACGGCTGCAATAGAACCCCATGACTCCGGAGCTATTTCCGGGTATATGCTGCTAAAAGACGCTTTCGGGAAAGAGACCATGATCCTGACAGTGGAGATGCCCCGCGATATCTCGCAATTCGGACGCAAGACGCTGGGGTATTTTATTCTCGCGCTGCTCGCGGTAGGTTTTATTTTCGCGGCCGCAGTCTATTTCCCGCTGGATGCCGAAATTTCCGGAAGGCGCAAGGCGGAAGCGGGTTTGCGCGAGAGCGAGTCCCGGTTCCGCAGCTACTTCGAACTGCCCCTGCACGGAGTAGCCATCACCTCCCCGGATAAAGTCTGGCTCCAGGTCAACGACCGCATCTGCGAGATCCTGTGCTATTCGCGCGAAGAATTGCTGCGCATGACCTGGGACGAATTGACGCACCCCGAGGATTTGGCCCAGGACCTGCAGCTATTTAAAAGCATTTTATCCGGCCAGATAGACAAATATAGTCTTGAAAAACGTTTCGTCCGCAAAGACGGAGGTTTTGTCTGGACAGGGATAAAAGTCGGCTGCGTGCGGAAGCCGGACGGGAAAGTGGACTATATTGTTTGCGTGATAGAGGATATTACACTGCGCAAGCAGGCGGAGGCTGAGCGCGAGCGATTGACCGTAGCGATAGAGCAGGCGGGCGATGTGGTCATCATCACCGACCGCGCGGGAAAGATACAGTACGTGAACCCGGTCTTTGAGAAGCTCAGCGGCTATCAACGCTCAGAAGTTGTCGGCCAGGAGCCGCGCGTGATCTCCAGCGGCAGGCATACGGCGGAGTTTTATCAGACGCTGTGGAGAACCATCTCTTCCGGCAAGACCTGGAAAGGCCGTCTGGTCAACAAGAAAAAGGACGGGGCGTTATACACCGAGGAAGCGACGATCTCTCCCGTGCTGGACGCCGCCGGGACAATTACCAATTATGTGGCGGTAAAGAGGGATATTACGGAGCAGCTCCGCCTGGAAGCACAGGTGCGGCAGTCCCAGAAAATGGAAGCCGTCGGCTTGCTGGCCGGCGGGATCGCGCACGACTTCAACAACATCCTCACGGCGATAAAAGGCTATACTGCCCTGGTAACCAGATCGCTGAAGCCTGAAGACCCGAGCCTGGCGGATATGAACGAGATCATGAATTCCGCGGAGCGGGCGGCGACGCTTACGCGCCAGCTTCTCGCCTTCGGGCGGAAGCAGATCCTGTCGCTTAAAGTCGTGGACCTGAACACGACGCTCGACGACATGGCCAATATGCTCCGGCGCATTATCGGCGAAGAAATTTCGCTGTCCACAAAAATCTTTCCCGCGCCCTGTCTTGTCACCGTAGATAGAAGCCTGATGGAGCAGGTGATAGTTAATTTGGTGCTGAACGCGCGCGACGCCGTTTCGAAGAACGGCGGGATAGCGCTTGAAACGGAGATCCTGCGGCCTTCCGATGACTTCTTCGCCATTCGGCCCGAACTGGCGCGCGGCCGGATGGTCTGCCTCAGCGTGCGCGACAACGGCTGCGGGATCGACCCCGAAGAGCAGAAGCACTTGTTCCAGCCCTTTTATACCACCAAGGAACAGGGGAAAGGCACGGGGCTCGGACTTTCAATGGTTTACGGGACGGTAAAGCAAAGCGGCGGCGAGATAGAGGTAGTAAGCGCGGTAGGCAAAGGCAGCACCTTTAAACTGTATTTCCCGCTTGCCGCGGCGGGAGCCCCTGAGAGAGCGGCGGCAATTCCGGAAGAGGCGTACGAACATGGCGCTGAGACAGTCCTTCTCGTCGATGACGACGAAACCCTCCGCCGTATGGGAGAACGGGTCTTGCGCGCGGGGGGCTATATAGTGCTAAGCGCCGCCGACGGCCCGTCCGCCATTGCGGCGGCGGAACGCCATGGCAAGCCGTTAGACCTGCTCATTACCGATGTCGTAATGCCGGGGATGAGCGGCCGGGAGCTTGGCCGGGAGCTGGAGCGCAGGCGGCTTGCGCTCAGAACGCTGTATATGTCAGGGTACGCGGATGAAGCCATCGTTAAGCACGGCGTGCTTGAGCCGGGCATAGCGTTCATCTATAAACCATTCACGGTAGAGGCCTTTTCGGCCAAATTGCGCGAGGTGCTGGATGGCCCCGCCGACCAGGCAAAGGCGTAGGAAGGCATATCCTTCGCCGTACACAGACAGCAACGCCGCGCGTTTTTCAATTTTTTCTCGCGGTTTGTCGGCCGGCCGTCTGCCGGCGTGTTCCCCGCACCCTATCGTCTTTTAGAGCCATATCAAAATACAACAATTTTGTTGTATTCCTAAAAGCCCACAAAAAAAGAACCGCCGGGCTTCCCCGGCGGTTCTTTAGCGATCTGGCGAATCTCTAGTCCAGGTCGAAAGCAAAGACCTGACCCCGCTTACTGCAGGGTACAGACCACCGAGTCCTCACCTTTCAGGGGGCCGGCCGAGTAAGTGAGCTCCGCCCTCGTTCTCTTGCACACGGTAGTGCCGTCGCCGCAATCGATCCACTCGCCGGGATTCGGCAGGAGCAACGAGAAGCTGCCGCCGACCTCGTTAGTGCCCGTAAACAGCAAGCTTCCGCCGGGAGCGATATCCTGCTCGACAGAGAGGAAGTAAGCGGTAAAGGCCGAAGTGCTCTGCTGATCGGGACGGCTCAGCAAGTACAGGGTCTGTGAAAAACTGGAACCCTCGCCCCAGTAGGTGCTGCGGCCCTCCAACTTTATATACGGTCCGGTACAGGACCACGATGCGGCCTGGTCGGCGAACGCCGGCACGCACAGGCCAGCGCCTAATATTACCGCCGCTATGATCAGTTTTAGTTTCATGTTTGTCTCCTTTATTTGGCCGCGGTACCGGCAGCTGCCCGCCCGCGTTCCCATGCTTATATCCTAACAACCTGCGCCGCGCGGCGCATGAGGCGCAAGCACCTTTTTTCGGGACAACCGGCTTAGGATGGAGAGTTGAACTAAAACACGGATTTAGCGCTGGTCCCCAACGCTAGAAACTGCGGGAGGCCTAAGGTTTGTTAGCGCCAGCTCCCCGTGGCGACAAAAAAACCGCCGGGTTTCCCCGGCGGTTCCGCTATAAAGGTCAAAAGTAAAGACCTGACCCCTTTCCCCCATTAAGCGAATTCCACGGCAGCCAGGGAAAAGCCGGCCTTATTAAGCTCCTTTATCTTTTCCATCACTTTAGGGTTCGCAGAGCGTGTCGCATTACCGTCGATCTCTATGATTCTGACATCGTTCGCCTGAGCCCACTCGAGAGCCTCCAGGACCTTTTTCGGAAAATCCCCTCCTACCATACGGACAACTATCTCCGCTTCCGATATATCCGGGCGGCTCTGTCGAAAACCAGAAATAAGCGCTTCTGTATTAGACTGTGAAGTCGATATAAGCATAACCTTTGGGGTCATACCCATCGGTTTATTGACTGACGCGCACCCCATAGTGACCGCGGCCAGGAGTATTAGGCATATTTGTTTCATATTCCACCTTTGTCAACTCATAAATTCTTCTATACAAGCATGTTACAAAATAACAGATTCACCAGACATCTCCAGCCAAAGAGAACCGCCGCGGCCCCTTTGAGGGGACCGCGGCGGTTCTTTTTACGAGTCGGCGCCTACTTCTTTACGGCTTTGATGGCGGCCAGGACTTTTTCCGGGGTGAACGGGAATTCGTTCAGGCGGGCACCGGTGGCGTTGTAGATGGCGTTGCCGATGGCGGGCGCGGGCCCGTTGATGCAGATCTCGGAAACGCTCTTGGCGCCGAAGGGGCCGGTGTCCTCGTAGGAGGGCACGAGTATCGCCTTTATGGGCGGGCGGTCGCGCATGGAGTAGATGTGGTAGTCCGCGAACGAGGCGTTCTGCATCTTGCCCTTCTCGTCGAACAGGTACTGCTCGGTGAGCGCGTAGCTGATGCCGTTGAGGGTGCCGCCCTCGGTCTGGCCCTCGCAGAGCGTGGGGTTGACCGCGGTGCCGCAGTCTATGGTCGAGACATAGTTGAGCACCTTCACAAAGCCCGTCAGCGTGTCCACTTCCACTTCCGCGAAATGTGCCGCGAAAGGCGGCGGGGATTTCTTGGTGATGTGGGACGCGGTGCCGATGATCTGGTATTGGTTCTTCTGGTACAGCGAATAGTTGGCTATGTCGCTGTAAGAGACCTTCTTGGAACCGTCGGCGTTGAGCACATGGGCGTCCTCGCAGTGGACTTCTTCCACTTTGAGGCCCAGCATCTCGGCGCCGGTGGCCAGTATCTGGCGCTTCGCGTCGGCGGCGGCCTTGCGCACCGCCTCACCCGACAGGTAGGTGGTGGAAGAGGCATAGGCGCCCACGTCGAAAGGCGTCATGTCCGTATCCGACGAGTAGACTATCATCTTGTCGGTGGTGGTCTCCAGCTCTTCGGCCGCTATCTGGGCCAGCACCGTATCCGAGCCGGTGCCCAGGTCCGTGGCGCCCACATTGAGGTTGAAAGAGCCGTCCTCGTTGATCTTTATGGTGGCGGCGCCCATGTCTATGTCCGGGATGGACGAGCCCTGCATGAGGCAGCACATGCCTATGCCACGGCGGTAGCGGCCGGTCTTCTTGCGCCAGTCCTGGCGACCCTCCCAGCCGGCGGCCTCCGCGCCCTGCACTATACACTCGGCCAGGGCATTGGAGCCCACGGTCATGGGCAGGCCCTCGCGGCCCTCGCCCAGCGCCTGGAAGATAGGCGAGCCTTCGCCGGGGCGGATGTGGTTGATCTGGCGGAACTTCATGGGGTCCATGCCTATGGCCTCGGCCATGTGGTCCATCAGGGACTCGATGGCGAAGAAGGCCTGCGTGGCCCCGAAGCCGCGGTAAGCACCGCCGACGGGCAGGTTGGTGTAGTAGGACTTGCCGTCGAAGAGGATATTGTCGCAGTGGTACAGCGGCAGGGTCTTGCCGCCGGAGCACGACACCACGGTAAGGCCGTGGCCGCCGTAGGCGCCGGTATTATTGATGCACTCCAGGCCTATGGCGGTGATGGTGCCGTCCTTCTTTACACCGGTGCGCAGGCGGATGCGGAAGGGATGGCGCGTGCGGCCGGTGCGGAAGGTCTCCTCGCGGTCGAAGCGCCAGAGGCAGGGGCGGCCGGTGCGCAGGGCGAACATGGCCGTAACGTCTTCCAGAAGTATCTCCTGCTTGCAGCCGAAGCCGCCGCCGATGCGGGGCTTCACCACGCGGATCTTCTGCACGGGTATGCCCAGCGTGCGCGCCACTATGCGGCGGCAGTGGAAAGGCACCTGCGTGGAGGTGGTAATGAGGATGCGCCCGGCGGGGGTCATCTGCGCCATGGAGGTATAGGGCTCTATGGGGCAATGCTGGGCGTACGGGGTCTCGTACATCTCGTCGAAGGTAAAGTCGGCCTCGGCCATGCCTTTCTTGAAGCTGCCGGCCTCGCAGGCCACATGGGCCACCAGGTTCTTCTTGGGCTCGTAGACGATCGGGATCGGCACATGGGCCTCGGGCTCGTCGTGAATGACAGGCGCGCCCGGCGCCATGGCCTCGTCCAGCGTGAAAACGGGCTTAAGCACCTCGTATTCGACTTTTATAGCCTCGAGCGCGGCCAGGGCCTGCTCTTCGGTCTCGGCGGCCACGGCGGCCACGCGGTCGCCCACGAAGCGCACCTTATTGTCGAACATGAAAGTGTCGTAAGGAGACGGCTCAGGGAAACCCTGGCCGGCGGTGCAATGCACGATGCGCGGCACATTGCCGTGCCAGAGCACGCATTTTACGCCGGGCATCTTCTCCGCCTTGCTCACATCCATCTTCTTGATGCGGGCGTGGGCGTGCGGGCTCCAAAGCATCTTGATAACGAGCGCGTCCTTGGGCAGGAAGTCGGCCACATAGGAATCCTTGCCGAGCGCCAGCTGCATGGCGTCTATCTTGGTGACGGAAGTGTTGACCTGCTTGAGGTTCTTGGCGAGTTCGTGCCTTTTCATTTCTTCCCCCCTTTGGCGGAGGCTTTCTTTTTTGGCTCGGCGGCGGCGCGGTCGAGCGTCTTGCGCAAGGCCACCCAGATCTTCTCGTAGCCGGTGCAGCGGCAGAGATTGCCGTCCATGTATTCCTTGGCCGTCTCGTCGGAAATGTCCTTCTCGGCCTCCATCAGGGCGGTGGCGCTCATGATGATGCCGGGGATGCAGTAGCCGCATTGCACGGCGCCGGCGGCCACCAGCTCCTGCTGTATCGGGGCCGGCTTGTCGTAGGTGCCCATGCTCTCGATGGTGCGCACCTTGCGCCCTTCGGCCTGCATGGCGTAGAGCAGGCAGGCGTACACCGCGCGCCCGTCCATGATGACGGTGCAGGCGCCGCAGGTGCCCTGGCCGCAGCCGTACTTGGTACCCTTATAGCCCTCGCGGCGCAGCAGGTCCAGCAGTTTCTCGTCGGGGCGGGTGGCGAAGGTTTTCTTTTCGCCGTTAAGCGTGAAGGAAACGGAGCAGGTATGGGTCTTCATTTAGGCGGTCCTCCCGCGGGCGAACTCGGCCGCCCTTTCGAGGGCGTCCACTATGGAAACTTCGGCGAGGTTGGCGACATATTCCGCGCTCATGCCTTCCTGTTTGCACCACTTGGCGTCGTTATTGGCCAGCGAGGCGGCGGCGCGGAAGGTCTCGGCGGCGGGAGCCTTGCCGACCAGCGCGGCTTCCACGGCGCGCAGGCGCTTGGGGAAGGGGATGGCGGAGCCGGCGGCCACGCGGGCGGACTTGATGACCCCGCCGTCTAGTTCCAGCAGGGCGGCTATGGTGACCATGGAGAAAGCGGCGGCATTGCGGGCGGCCTTCACGGAACCGAAGCCGTGATGGGCCTTTAGCACCGGTATTTTCACTGCGGCGAGCAGGTCCCCGCCGCGGAACAGACGGGCCGGCTGCGAGGAGAAATATTCGTCGGCGCCCATCTCCTTGGTCTTGCCCGAGTAGATGACCATTTTGGCGTCCATGGCGAGCAGCACCACGGGCAGGTCCGCCCAGGGGAAGACGCGGCAGATATTGCCGCCGATGGTGGAGACGTTGCGGATCTGGTGGGTGGAGATGCGCCGGCAGATCTCGTGCATGGCCCAGCGGGGGCCGCGGTAGCGCTGTATGTCGGACAGCGGCGTGGCCGCGCCTATCTCGAAATAATTGCCCTTCTGGCGTATATAGGAAAGGCCGAGCCGCGTAACGTCCACGGCGGAGACGGGGGTTTTGCCGGGCATGAAATGCAGGGCGGTGCCGCCGGCCAGGGGCATGCCCTTGGGCCCGAGTTTGCGCAGGCTGGCGCGCGCTTGCGCGAGGCTCTCGGGACGGATGAATTCACATAGCTTCATAAGCGGTCCTTTGGGACTAGATATAAAATGCTACGTGAAAATATAGCAGATTAAGCGCGGCCTATAAAGACCGCCCCCCGCCGGACAAGGTCCTGCGGGGGCGGCGTTCGCGTGCCTGGCGCGGGTTACTTCGCGAAGTACGGATGCGGCAGGTAAGGCTGCCGGTCCGGCTTGGCCTCGGTAGGCTTCAGCTCCATCTCCTGCACCAGCAGCGCGTCCGGCGCCACTATGGACGCCGGCACGAAGCCGCGGTTGTAGTAGAACGGCCCGGGCTGGAAATAGTTATACACCTGGTCCTTGTCCGAAACCAGCATGATATCGCGCAGGGCCCGGAAAGTGACCCCCGCCCAGTCGGAACCGCCTATGACCTTCTCGGAACCGTCCTTGACGCTGACCCGGTAGGCCAGCACGGGCCCGGCCAGCAGGGCGTCGGACTTCCTGGAGGCCTCGCCGTCCACCCGGCGCACGATAACGGCGTAATCCAGGCCGCTGTCCGCCGCGGCCGCCAGGAGCTTTTTCTTAAGCTCCGCCTGCGGAACGCGCTTTTCCGGTTTGGACGTGAAGAAGACGTTGCCGGGGCGCGGCGTGGCGAACTCGGTAACGAAGCCGCGGCCGTGCCCGTTGGAGGCGCGGAATTCCTTGACGGGGGCGCGGCCCATGTAGAAATTGACCAGTTTCCCTTCCTTGACGAGCTGCAGGGGAACGGGGATCACTCCCTCGTTGTCTATGGGGTAGCCGCCGATAAGGCCGGTCCCGCCGAAAGACTCCCGGGAAGGGTCGTCGGAAACGTCCATGAACGCCGGGAGCACGCGCATCCCCAGTTTCTTGGTAAGTTCCCCGGCGTTGATGTAATACTTCATCCAGTCTTCCTGGTCGGCCCAGGGCTGGCGGGCGAAGGAGATATTTCCCACGAACAGCTGGTTAAGGAACTCGGCGGCGGCCTGGCCTTCGAAAAGCACCGGCCCCAGGTAGACCTCGGCCGGCGAGGGCTCCGCCAGGTCGCTCATCTCCCGCGCAAAAACTTCCGTCTCCGCAGCCAGGGCCTCATAGGACGGGACCTCCTGCAGGGAACGCCAGGCCAGCGCCTTCTCGTCGGAAAGTTTCAGCCCGGTCTTGTCCTGGATGGAGGCGCGGATCTCGAGGTTGACCTTATCCCACCAGTAGCGGTAAGAGGTGCCCTCGCTGTTGACGAAGCGCACCACGCGCGGAGTGTAGGTAAAGCGCACCTGCGACCACTGCACCTTGGGGTATTTACGGAAGATGGCGGACAAATCCTTCACGTGCGCGCGCCAGGCCGCCGTGTCCAGCGCGGGAACGACCTTCCTGTCTCCGAAATAGGATTCCTGCCCGGCCGGGGCCAGATCTCCGTACAGTTCGGTGATGTTCTTCTTCTTCTGATAGGCCTTTTTCTGGGAATGCTTCTCCAGGGCCTTCTTGTAGACGTCGTCCGTCATGGACCAGAGGGAGAACCGGATGGCGTCGTAGCCGTCCTCCTCGTTAAGCAGGAGGTTGGCCGGCTCGAAACCGTTGAAGTCCTGTCCCACGTACCAGGAATTGTCCAAAGCCGGGGTTCCCACGCGCAATTCCGCCGCGGCATGCCGGGCGGCGTTGAAGGAATCCTCTTTGAGCGCCCCGAAAACCGCCGAGAGGGCGGTTTCGGAGGAGTCGAGCACGTAATACGAAACGAAGTATGGTTTATCCAGGCTATCCATCTTCAGCCGCGAGATCGTCCGCTTCATTTCGTCGGTCATGGCTTTCAGCACGGCGTCTTCGGCGCAAAAAGCTGGAGCGGCGGCCAGGGCCAGAGCGAGGGTCAAAAGGGCACGTTTCATGTTATTTCCCCTCCTTATCGGTGAACGGCGGTTTAAGGACCGGCGGCCTGGCGTTGGACTTCTGCACCTTTTCCGTCTCCATTTCGGAGAACAGTAGGCTGGGCGAAACGGCGGAGACCGGGACCCAGCCGGATTCGGCGCCGCAGCTGCCGTTGAAAACCCCGGGGTCGTCGCCGGTGACCAGGATGCGGGAGAAAGTCTGCAGCGGGGTGCCTATCAGGTTAAGCCCGCGCACGGGCTCGTCGGGGCGGCCGTCGGTGTAGACTTTGTAGCCCATGGTGACGTTGACGGAGAAGCTCTGCGGCAGGTAGCGGTCGGTGATGGTGAAGCCGCCGGCGATATCGCTGACCACCAGCCCGTAGGGCTTCTTGGCCTTGCGCGCCTCTTCTATCAGCCTGGCGCGCAATTGCTTGTACGGCAGGGTATTGGAGGACACGGCTATAAGGTTGCCCATGCGCGCCACTGCCCCGCGCCCTTCGGAACGCCGGCCGTGGCCGTTGGAAGCGGAAAAATCCTTGATAGGGGAACGGCCCATGAGGAAACCTTTGAGTATCCCGTTCTCCACCAGCACGGCCTTCTGGGCCGGCACGGCCTCGTCGTCGTAGCGGTAGAAGCCCCGCAGGAACTGCCTGCCGTGGCGGTACTGGGTGGGGTCGTCGTAGACGCTGAGGAAATCCGGCATGATGGGCTGCCCCACCTTCTTGGCGAAGGTCTGGCCGGACTCCTCGCTTTTCTGGCGGTGGCCTTCCAGCCGGTGGCCCAGGATCTCGTGAAAGAACACGCCCGCGGCGCGGCTTTCCACTATGACGGGGCCGCTATAAGGCTGCTCCGGGGGCACCAGGCGCTGCGCCCTGAGTTCTGCTATGGAGGTGTCGATATCGCGCGCTATCTCCTCTTCGCCGGGCAGGTCGGCGGTGCCGTCCGAGTCGTAGATCTTGAGCCGGGAGAGGTCCATGCCGTCCGCGGTGCGGGTGTAGAGGGAATACATCAGGCGCACATAGGTGTTGCCGGTCACTATGGAGGTCCCCTCCGAATTCACCATGTAGCGGTTGACCGTATCCGCGGCCAGCCGCACGTCGGCGTCGAAGATGAAGTCGTAGGGCTTGAACTTTTCCGAAAGCCTGCGGACCAGGGCGCGGAATTTTTCCTTGTCCACTTCGGGGAAAGCCGCCTTCTCGTAGAACACCTGGGGGACGCCGGGGGTGAAGTCGTCGGACTTGTCCTCTTCCTCGGCGGTAACGCTCTTGTTCATCTTTACTTTGGAGTACTGGTCCAGGGCGGCCTTATAGGCGTTATCGGTAAGGTTCCAGAGCTCCGCGCGGAGCGCGTCCTGATCATCCTCCACCGGGAGGGCCGCGGCCTGCTGCTGCTTGGAGTTGTAGGCCCCGCCGCCTTTCATCTCATGGGTGTTGTCCAGGGAAGGGGCGCCTATCCGGGCGTCCACGTCCAGGAAGCGGGAGCGGCGGAAATCGTCGTTATAGAGGGCGCCGGCCTGGGCGGAAACGCTGTAGGAGGTCTTATCGTAAGCTTCGTAGCCCAGGTAATAGAGCGGCGCGGCCTCTGCGGAGCCCAGGGCCTTTACCGAGCGGGCCAGTTCGGTCTTCATGGCGTCCAGCAGCGGGTCGGCCGGGGGCTGCTGCGAGCGGGCAACGGCGGGCAGGGCGAGCAGAAGTACGGCGAGCAGCTTTTTCATGGTTATTCTCCGGTTAGGGGACCAGTGTCTATAAAGCGAAGAGCGGGAGCATGAGGGCTCCCGCTCCGTGACCGCGCGGGCCGGTTTAGAACGTGAAGCCCATGCCGATAAGGAACTTCGCGCCGCTCAGGGTGATGCGGTCGTCTTCCCCCGCTATGCCGCGGTCGAAGGTCATGGTGTTGAGTTCGTAGCGGAACTCGGTCACGATCTGGGTATTGGACCCGGCCTTTATGCGCATGCCTATCGGGATCCTGAACATCAGGCCCACGCCGAAGTCGTCGCCGGGCCGGGACATGACCGTGGAATTGGAGAGGCCCTTGGTGTAAGGCAGTTCGATGGAATTCAGCGACAGGCCAAGGCCCATGCCGATATACGGGTCCACCTTCTTGCCGGCGTGGCGGATCAGCAGGTCGCCGCTGATGCCGAAGGTCTTTACGGTGGCGTAGTCGTTGGAGCTGAAGGTGACGTTGCCGGCCGAAGCGCCGTTAAGCGTCCAGGCCGCCGTCTGCGCCTTCACGTTGCGCTTCTCGAAGGAGAGTTCCAGGTCGCCGCCCAGGGCGCGCTTGCCGAACCCGCCCACGCGGAAGGCGATGGGGCCGAACCCCTCCGTGGCCAGCTTGTCGAATTTTACGCTGCGGTAGTTCACGCCGCCGATGGGGAAGGACGGGACCTTTATGCCGATATCGTTGTTGACCAGGTAGTCGTTGCTGATGGTGATATTGCTGGCGGTATTGGTGTACTCCAGGCTCATACTGGGAGCGCCGAAACCCATGAACACGTCGAAGAAGCCGTACTCGTTCTCGCCGCGGACGTAGGGGCGGGCCTGGGCCGCGGGGGCGGGCGCCTGGTAGGGCTGCTGGTAGGCCTGGGGCTCCGGCTTGGGGGCCGCGGAAGCGTCGCCTATCCAGTTCTTATCCACCGCCACCTGCGAGGCGCCTATGGCCTGGGCGGTCTCGGTCTTGATCAGGCGGGCGTTCACTTCTATCTGCCCGGCGGAAGTCTCCACGATGGTGCCGGTGATAATGGCTTCCACACCGAGCACCTTGCCCAGCTGCTGGGCGCTGGAAGCGTCTATCATCCCGGAGTTCTGCAGCTTCAGTTCGGTCATGACCTTGTCGAGCACGGAGCGTTCGATGATCTCGAACTTGTGCATGTTGATCATCTTTATGGTCAGGCGTTCGGAGATCACCGAGCCGTCCTTGCTGGCTCCGGTGCGGCCGTCGGCGTAGGAGAAGGGGATGATGGCGATCTTCTTGCCCTGGACGGCGGTGCCGGCCTCGGTCAGTTCCCTGGCGAGCTGGCCGTACATGTCTTCGGCGCGGGCCCCGGTGGCGCACACCAGCAGCAGCGCGCAGGACAGAATTTTAGTGATGTTTTTCATGCGTTAATCCCCTCTAACCTTGATCTCTTCAAAAATCGTGCACGGTAACGGCAAAAGCCTTACTCTGATGTAGAAGTTATATCATATTCGGGTTTATCAGCGGTAGTGGCCCCGGGCCGCAGTTAGCCCGGGGAGCTTCCCGTCAGCGCAGGCGCATATGCCCGGCGTCGCGCTTGTAATGGAACTTGATGATCTCGGCAAGTATTGAAACGGCTATCTCCCCCGGAGCCTTCCCACCCAGGTTCAGGCCGACAGGCGAGTGGACCCTGGGGTCTTTCAGCGGAAAAAGCTTCTTCTTGCCCAGCAGGCGGAAGATCTCCCCCACCTTGTCCTTGCTGCCTATCATCCCGATATAGGCGGCCTTCGTGCGCAGCAGGGCCTCCAGGCACTCCCGGTCCAGCGCGTGGCCGCGGGTAACTATAACGGCATAAGTGTCCGCGTCCACGCCGGCCTTGGCCACGGCCTTGTGGGGAGCCTCGTTGATTATATCCAGCGCCCCGGGGAATCTTTCGGGATTGGCGAATTCCGCCCTGTCGTCGGCCACCAGGAAGGGATAGCCGGCCAGGCGGCAGGCTTCGGCTATCTTGACACCCACGTGGCCGCCGCCCAATATCAGCACCTTGAAAGGGTTCTTGTAAACGTCTATAAAGACTTCCATCTTCCCCATGCAGATCATGCCGGTATTGCCTTTGGGCTTGAGTTCGAAAGAGAACTTGCCGCCTTCGCCGGCCTTCACGCACTCTACGGCCTTCTTTATCACCAGGGCTTCCACGGTGCCGCCGCCCACGGTGCCCTCTATGGCGCCGTCGGCGTAGACCAGCATCCGGGCGCCGGCGTCGCGCGGGGTCGAGCCGCCCGCTTCTATAACGGTGACGAAGGCCGCGGCGCGGCCGGCGTCTATGGCTTCGGCGAGGAGTTTTATGATGTTCTTCTGGTCTTTCATAGGGGTATTTTACCAACTCTTTACGCCAGTTTATAGATCTCCACCGTCTCGCTCTTGCCTTTCAGCGAGGCTTTGCCCAGCGGCGTGAATTCCAGGCCGGAGAGCTTCGGGCGGGCGCGCTCCAGCGCCGGGCCGCTGATAAGTATGTCCGTGTCGAAATCCTTGGTCTTGGATTCCAGGCGCGAGGCGATATTGACGGTATCGCCGATAAAGGTATATTCCAGCCGGGCCGCGGTCCCTATATTCCCGGCCACCAGCTTGCCGGCGTGAATGCCTATGCCGAAGTCCACCCGCCCCGGCGCCTTGCCCGAGGCGTTGAACGCCTCCAGGCCCTTGCGCATGGCCACCGCGGCGCGCACGGCGTCGGCGGCGTAATCCGTGGACCCCAGCAGCGGGGTATAGATGGCCATCACCGCGTCGCCTATGAACTTGTTGATGACGCCGTTATTGGCCGTAATAGGCGGGGTGATGAAGTGGAAATAATCGTTGAGGAACCCGATGAGCATGGAGGCGCTCATCTTTTCGGAAAGCGGGGTGAAGTTGCGGATGTCGCAGAACATCACGGCCGCCTCCATGTCCTCGCCGCCCAGGTTCACCTTCTTGTTCTTGATGAGTTCCCGCGCTATCTCTATGGACAGGTATTTGCCGAAAGTGTCCTGCAGCTCCTCGCGCTCCCTCAGGCCCTCCACCATCTCGTTAAAACCGGCCTTAAGGTGCGCGATCTCGTCGGCAAAGAAGATATGGGTCTTCACGAACTCACCCCCCGCCACGCGGCGCATCTTGCCGATGAGGCCGTTGAGCGGCACCTGAATGCCGTTATAGACCGTGCTAACCCCGGTCAGCAGCAGCACGCCGCAGAGGAACAACATGAGCCCGAAATCCCCGGCGAAGGTATCCCACGGCACCCGGTTAAGAAAGAGCAGGTAGATCAGGGCGAACGGGATTATGGCGAAACCGATGATGAGCGAGGAGATCTTGATGTAGATCGGGATGGAGAACCCTGGCCGCAGCCTGGACAATTCCTCCGGCGAGTAAAGACTGACGATGAGTTTTTTCTGCTTCGAAAGATGCGCGTCTATGTGCGCGATAAGAAGGGCAGCCTGGCCGGCGAACGCGACGCCGGACGCCGCCCAGACCTGCCACGGCAGGATGCCGAACAGCATTACTGGCACGGCCAGAGCCAGCCCCTGCGAGATGACCAGCAGCAGGAAGGCGTCGCGGTAGATATTCCCCAACCGCGCGCGGATCTTGGCCTTTAGAGCCTCGTCGGGTTTGCGGACGTACATGTAGGCGGGCCTTGCCCATATGTAGACGAGCAGGATCATAACTATGAAAGGCAGGCCGATATTGATCCCCTGATGCCGGGCCCCGGTCATGATATTCAGCGAGCCGCCGCCGATGTCCGGATTGCCGGCCAGGGCGACCATGGTTACACGGTAAAAGGAAGAGTAGATGAACCCGAGGAATAGCGGGATGGTAAGGAGGTTGAAGAACTCCCTCAGCTGTTTTTTCCTCGCCGCTTTCTCGGGATCGCCGAACAATACGATATCTTTCATGTGTACCTCAGAAAAACCCAGTATATTATGGCATTTATGAAAGTGAGCGGTACCCCGACGCGGGCGAACTCCAGGAAGGTAATGGTGGCGCCGGAGCGCTTCTCCGCGGTCTGGATGATGATAACGTTGCTGGCGGCCCCGAGGATGAACAGGTTCCCGGCGAAAGTGGAAGCGGCGGCCAGCGCCATCAGTTCAGGCGTGCCGGCCCCTGCGTGCTGGAGCATGGGCAGGTACAGCGCCACCAGCGGCACATTGGAAATAAGCTGGCTGAGCAGCACGCTTACGGTCATTATAGGGCCAAGGCCGGTAATGTCCGCCCCCGAACCGGCGATCAGCCCCTGGAAAAAGCCCGTGTCCCAGACGGCGCGCATCAGCACGAACATGCCGGCGAAGAAAGCCAGCGTACTCCAGTCCACCCGGCGGACCAGCTCTAACCGGCGCGGGCTCAGCAGCAGCCCCGGCGCGGCGGCCGCGAGGGCGATCCAGGTAAGGCGGAAATCCCAGGCGGGGTTCAGCGAGACCAGCAGCACCTTGGCGGCTATGGCCGCCCCAAGCGCTCCGGCGGTGACCTTGGCCAGGCGCGCGAGGGCCGCGTCGCGTACCGGTTCCTGGGAATGCCTCAATTCCGTCTTCCGGAATTCCGCCCGGTAGAAATGCCTTACCAGCAGGAAAACCGCGCCCAGGTTCAGGAGCGTGGGCAGGGCCAGGTATTTCAGGAAGGTCAGGAAAGGCGCGGCCACCTCCCCCTTCACCGCCACCAGCAGGTTCTGGGGATTGCCTATAGGGCTCATGACGCTGCCCGTGGTGATGGAGAAGGCCAGCGCCAGCAGAAGTGCCTTGGGCGGGATGGAATGCTTGCGCGCCAGCAGCAGCGCCACCGGCGTGCCGGCTATGGCCAGCGTGTCGTTCATCAGCAGGGCAGAAGCGAGCCCCATGAAGAAGACCAGCGTCAGCAGCAGCCCCTCCTCGGTGCGCGCCCGCTTGAAGACCTCGAATTCCGCGTGGGCCAGCCAGCCGCTCAGCTCCAGCGTCTGCCCGGCGGCGAACATGCCGAAGAGAAAGACCATGACGTCCCAGTCTACGGCGGCCGCGGCGGCGGCGGGGCTTATGCCGCCGGCCAGCAGCACGGCCGCCGCCCCGGCGCACATCACCTGCCAGATCCCGAAACGGAACCTGCCCGCCTGCCGCACGGCGATCAGCAGGAAGACGGCCGCGAGTACCGCCAGGGGGAACATCAGCCCGCCTTTACCAGCGCGTCGTAATCTTCGGGCGTGTCGAAATCCCTGATGATCCCGGGATCGCTCACTTCAAGGTCGGTTATCTTAACAGAGGAATGGTGGGTGACCCAGTGCAGGCCCTTGTCTGGCGGGGCCTCGAAGCAAAGTGCCCGGTAGGCGCCCGGGATGAGTACGGGGTGACCGCGCTTGAGGCGGGCGTCGGCGGCCCTGTACGTGCGCGGGATGACCAGCGATCCCTTGGCCGAGCGCCAGCAGTCTATAACTTTGACATACGTCTCCGCCTGGATGGTAGGCTGGTCGGCCAGGCAGACCAGGTAGCCTTCGGCCGGCGCCGCTGCGTCCAGCCCCGCGCGCAGCGAGGAAAGCTGCCCGTGTTCGGGGTGGGGATTGACGGTCACTTTTTCCCCGGCAGGCTGCCAGGCCGCGAGGATCTCCGCCGAAGCCCGCCCCAGCACCACCACCCTGTCCTCCACGCCGGCCTTGCGCAGCGCGGCGCAGACGTGCTCTATGAAGGGCCGGCCGCGCCACTGAAGCAGGACTTTGGGCCTGCCCATCCTGGAAGATTCCCCGGCGGCGAGCACTATGGCGGAAAGCATGCCGGTCGCCTTCAATCCCCGAAGGAAATGCCCAGGCTGCGCGCGGTAAGGATGGAATCGCAGTTGAGCGGGACGGTCTTCAGGCGCTGGGTAGCCTGGGCCAGCGGCACGTAGCGTACCCTGGGCGGGTCCAGCGCCACCATTACGCCGCTGCGGCCCTCGTCCAGCGCCCGCACGGCGGCCGCGCCGAAGCGCAGGGAAATAAGGCGGTCGAAAGTGGTGGGGCTGCCGCCGCGCAGCAGGTGTCCCAGCACGACGGTGCGGCATTCCCGCCCGGTCAGTTCCTGCAGTTCTTTGGCCACGCGCTCGCCGCAGCCGCCCAGTTTCTCCTGCCGGCCCAGCTCTTTGCTGACCACGCAGACGCCGCCGCCCTTGGGCCTGGCGCCCTCGGCCACTACCACTATGGCGAAATACTTATTGCGCTTCTCCAGCGCCTTCATGGCCGCCGCTACCTTGCGGATATCGTAGGGGATCTCGGGGATCAGGATGGCGTCGGCCGTGCCGGAGATGCCCGTATTGAGCGCTATCCACCCGGCGTAGCGCCCCATCACCTCTATGACCATTATCCTGCGGTGGGCCTCGGCGGTGGAGTGCAGCCGGTCCAGGCATTCCGTAGCGAAGGAAACCGCGGTGTCGAAACCGAAAGTGGCCACAGTGCCTTTGAGGTCGTTATCGATGGTCTTGGGCACGCCTATCACGCGCAGGCCTCTTTGCGCCAGGAGGTTGGCTATCCCCAGCGAGCCGTCGCCGCCCAGCGCCACCAGCGCGTCTATCCCGTTGCGCTTGAAGGCGGCCACCAGCTCGCCGGTACGGTCCTTTTCATACCAGCGGCCGTCAGGGCCCAGCGTCGGGTATTTGGCGGGGTTGCCCTTGTTGGTGGTGCCCAGGATGGTCCCGCCCAGGTGCGTGATGCCGCGCACCCGGCCGCGGGTCAGCGGCAGCAGGCCGCCCTCGGGATACTCGCCCGGCATCAGCAGGCCGTTGTAGCCGTCGCGTATGCCCACCACCTCCCAGCCCTTGTTCAGGGCCGCGATGACCACCGACCTTATGACGGCGTTCAGCCCCGGGGCGTCCCCGCCCCCGGTGTTTATGGCGATCTTTCTTATCCTGGCTTTCGGCATAGTCCCCCCTCGTCAGATCCCCGCTTTCCTGTAGAGCGAAGCCGCGGCCTTGTTGGCGCGCCGCGCCAGTTCGAATTCATCCACCTGCGTCAGGCGCCCGTCGCGGACCACCACCTTGCCGTTCACGACGGTATACTTGGTGCGGTGGGAGGCGCCGCAGAACAGCAGCGAGGCCAGCGGGTCGGACTTGGAGCCGGCGAAATCCAGCCCGCTCACGTCGAAGATGGCCAGGTCGGCGGCCTTGCCGGGTTCGATGGAACCGATATCGCGGCGCCCGAGCACCGCGGCGCCGCCGCGGGTGGCGAGCCGGAAGGCCTCCCGCGCGGGCATGGCTTTCACGCCGGTGCCTACGCGGTGCACCAGCATGCACTGCCGCACCTCGCCCAGCATGTCGCAGGAATCGTTGGAGGCGGAGCCGTCCACGCCCAGACCTACCGGCACTTTATGCCTGAGGAACATGGGCACCGGGGCGATGCCGGAACCCAGCCGCAGGTTGGAGCAGGGGCAATGGGCCACGCCGGTATGCGTGCGCCCCATCTTTTTAGCCTCGGCCTCGTTGATATAGACGCAGTGGGCGAACCAGGCGTTGCCTTCCTCCACCCAGCCCACGGACTCCATGTATTCCAGCGGGCGCATTTTAAAGAGTTTTTTGCAGAAGGCTTCCTCGTCCCTGGTCTCGGCCAGGTGGGTGTGCATGCGCACGTCCCACTTCTTGGCCATCTCCGCCGTGAGCTTCAGCAGTTCCGTGGTGACGGAGAACGGCGAGCAGGGCGCCATGGCCACGTGCGTCATGGCGAACTTCTCCCGGCCGTGGAACTTGTTGATGAGGCGCTCGCAGTCCTTGAGGATAAAGTCCTCTTTCTGCACGACGGAATCCGGCGGCAGGCCGCCCTTGCTGCGGCCGCGCGACATGGAACCGCGGGTGGCCGTGAAGCGCATGCCCACGGCGCGCGCGGCCTCTATCTGCGTGTCTATGAAGAACCCGCTGTTCTTCTTCGGGAACAGGTAGAGGTGGTCGGAACTGGTGGTGCAGCCCGTAAGCAGCAGTTCGCCCAGGCCCGCCTGCGTGCTGGCGTAAATAGCCTCGGGGTTCACGTGCTTCCAGATGTCGTAGAGATAGACCAGCCAGTCGAAGAGCTCCGCGTCCTGCACCTTGGGCAGGTTGCGGGTCAGGGTCTGGTACAGGTGGTGATGGGTGTTCACGAAGCCGGGCAGGACCACGCAGCCCTTGGCGTCCAGGACGGAATCGGCCTTGACCCTGAGGCCTTTGCCGACCTTCTTTATTTCCGCGCCCTCGATATAAACGTCGCCGCCGCTGATCTCGCGGCCGGCGTCATCCATGGTCGCCAGCACCAGGGCGTTCTTTACCAAAAGGGTCTTGGGCTTCATAGCGTCTCCGTTGATGAGGTTCTTCAGTTAAAAATATTATAGTAAAATAAATTTTACCGGAACCGAGTCCGTTATCTGGAGAACCACATGAAGAAGATCACTTTCCTCACCGACGCCCAGCTCAAGACCGAGGCCGAACGCTGCCTGTACTGCGAGGACAAGCCCTGCCAGAAAGCCTGCCCGGCCGACTGCTCCCCGGCGGACTTCATAATGGCCGTGCGCCAGATGGCGGACTCCGATTTCAAGCGCTCGGCCGCGCTGATCATGGGGCACAACACCTTCGGCGGCGTCTGCGGCGCGGTCTGCCCCGACTGGTTCTGCGTGAAGGCCTGCTCCCGCAAGCTCTTCGACAATCCCATCCAGATCCCCGCGGTGCAGGCCGCCGTGGTGCAGAAAGCCAAGGAACTGGGCGTCATGCCGAAGTTCAGGCAGGCCAGGCCCAACGGCAAAAAAGTGGCCGTAATAGGCGGGGGCCCAGCCGGCTTCTCGGCCGCGGGCACGCTGGCCCAGCTCGGCTACAAGGTGGACGTGTTCGAGAAGGACAAGAAGGCCGGCGGCGCCTGCAACCTCATCCCGGACGCCCGCTTTCCCAAAGAAGTGCTGAAGACCGAAATAGAGTGGGTGAAAGGCCTCGGCGACATAACCGTCAAGACCGGCGCCGGCGTCAAAGACCCCGCCTCGCTGCTCAAGAAATACGATTCCGTCATCGTCACCGCCGGGGTGGAAGAGCAGCTCAAGCTCGGGATAGAGAACGAGACCCTGGGCGTGGAAGGCCTGGAGTACCTGCGCAATACCGGCCGGTACAAGGTGAAGGGCAAGAACGTGGCCGTGATAGGCGGCGGCGCGGTGGCGGCCGACTGCGCCATGAAGGCGCTCACGCTGGGCGCGGCCCGGGCGGAGATCTTCACGCGCAAGAATATCGGCGACATCCAGCTGCCGGAGCACGAACTGCGCGATATCCTGAAGGCCGGCATCAACATCAACGGCCGCTCGCGCATCACCGGCATACTGAAGGGCGGCGGCATAAGGATCGTCCGCCTCGACGACAAGTCCCGGGACGTCCCCGGCACCGAACAGGTCCGCACGGACATCCAGTTCACCGTGCTGGCCATCAAGAACATCCCGGTCTTTACGGACAAGAAACAGAAGGGCGTCTTCCTGGCCGGCGACTGCCGCAACGGCGCGGCCACCGTGGTGGAGGGCACCGCCTCCGCCAAGAACGCCGCGCTGGAAGCCCACGCCTTCATGCAGGGCAAAAAGGCGCCCGCCATCCCGGACAACAAGAAAAGCCATGTAGTCCTGGCCGGCCGCGACCTCACGCCCGTGGACCTGACCACGGACTTCTTCGGGCGCAAGCTCAAGTCCCCGTTCATAATCTCCGCCTCCCCCCACTCCGACGGTTACGAGCAGGTGAAAGCCGCCTACGAGGCCGGCTGGCCCGGCGTGGTGATGAAGACCGCTTTCGACGGGCTGCATATCCACATCCCCTCCGAATACATGGTGACCTTCAACGAGAGCACCTACGGCAATTCCGACAATGTGAGCGGCCACCCGCTGGACCGCGTCTGCAAAGAAGTGGCCCGCCTGGTGAAGGAATACCCGGACCGCCTCACCGCGGCCTCCACCGGCGGACCGGTGACCGGCGACGACGAGTTCGACCGGAAAGGCTGGCAGTCCAATACGCTGAAGCTGGAGAAGGCCGGCGCGATGGCCATAGAATACTCGCTGTCCTGCCCGCAGGGCGGCGACGGCACCAAGGGCGACATCGTTTCCCAGGACCCGGAGCTCGCGGCCAAGATCATAGGCTGGGTGATGGAAGTTTCGGACCCCGAAGTGCCGAAACTGTTCAAGCTGACCGGCGCCGTCACCTCCATCTGGCAGGTGGTCAACGCTATAAAGCAGGTCTACGCGAAATACCCGCACAAGAAGGCCGGCATAACCCTGGCCAACTCTTTCCCCGCGCTGGCTTTCCGCCCGCGCATGAGCGGCAAAGGCAAATGGGAAGAAGGCATGATAGTGGGCATGAGCGGCGAGGGCGTGGCCCCCATCAGCAACCTCACCATAGCCAAGGCAGTAAATCTCGGCGTGCCGATCTCAGGCAACGGCGGGCCCATGGACTACAAGGCCGCGGCGCATTTCCTGGCGCTGGGCGCCAAGTCCGTGCAGTTCTGCACCATAGTGATGAAGTACGGCTTCGGCGTAATCGGCGAACTGGAGAGCGGCCTCAGCCACATGCTGGAAGAGAAAGGTTACAAGTCGGTGGAAGAGTTCATAGGCTGCGCCCTGCCCGGCCCCGTCACCAACTTCCCCGACCTCACCCCGGTAAAGAACATTCCCTCGGTAGAAGCCGCCCTCTGCCGCCATTGCGGCAACTGCGAGCGCTGCGGTTATCTCGCAGTGAAACTCGACGGCCAGAAGGTGCCGCAGTTCGACGCTTCCAAATGCATAGGCTGCTCGCTCTGCGTGAAGAAGTGCTTCTCCGGCGCGCTCAAGATGCGCAAGCGCACCTCCGCGGAACTCAAGGTCTGCCCCGACTAAACCATGAAGAAAACCATACTTATCAAGAACGGCATTATAGCCACGCTCGGCGAAAAGAACAAGGTCCTGGCCGGGCACGCGCTGCTTATAGAGGACGGGCTGATAAAGAAGATCGGCCCGCAGAAGAACTTCAAGGGTAAATACTCCAAGGTCCTGGACGCCGCCGGTAAACTGGTGCTGCCCGGTTTCATAAACGCGCACATGCACTTTTACAGCACCTTCGCGCGCGGCCTGGGCAAGGCCGACCCCTCCCGGAACTTCGTGGAGATCCTCAACAACCTCTGGTGGCGCCTGGATAAAAAGCTTACCAACGCCGACTCCTACTACAGCGCCGTCATCCCGCTCATCAACGCCATCCGCAAAGGCACCACCACGCTCATAGACCACCACGCGAGCCCCTTCGCCATCACCGGCTCCCTCGCGGCCGTGGAGAAGGCCGTGCGCGAGACCGGCCTGCGCGCCTGCCTGTGCTACGAGGTCTCCGACCGCGACGGCAAGGAGAAAGCGAAGGAGGGCCTGGACGAGAACACCGCCTTCCTGGCCAACGCGGCCGCCGCCGGCGATAACGTGATAAAGGCCATGTTCGGCCTGCACGCCTCCTTTACCCTCTCCGACGAAACGCTGGAAGAGGCGGCTTACCGCGGCCACAAGCTGGGCGCGGGCTTCCATATCCACACCGCCGAATCGCAGGCGGACCAGCTGCACTGCGAATCCCATCACAAGATCCGCGTGGTAGAGCGCCTGCGCGACTACGGCATCCTGGGGCGCAAGTCCATCGCCGCCCATTGCGTGCACGTCTCGGAGAAGGAACTCGATATCCTCCGGGAAACCGGCACCGCCGTGGTCCACAACCCGCAGTCCAACGCCAACAACTCCGTCGGCATCGCCGACATCACCGCCATGACGCAGAAGGGCGTACTGGTGGGCCTGGGCACCGACGCCATGACGGTGAATATGCTGGAGGAGGTCCGCTGCGCCCTCTGGCTGCAGCACCTCAAGCGCGACCCGTCGCAGGGCTTCATGGAGGCCGCCAACGCGCTGCTGGTGAACAACGCCAAAATAGCCAACCGCTATTTCAAAGGCCTGGGAGAGCTGAAGGAAGGCTTCGCGGCGGATATCGCCATAATGGATTATCTCCCCCCCACGCCCATGGACGCGGCCAACTTCGCGGGGCATTTGATCTTCGGCATCAGCCAGAGCGCCGTGGATACCACCATAGCCGCGGGCCGGGTGCTTATGGAAGGCAAAAAGCTCAAGCTGGATATCGACGAGGAAGAAGTCTCGCGCAAGTCCGCCGAACTGGCCAAAAAGTTATGGAGCCGCTTCTGAGCGCTCCCCGCCCGCGGGGAATAAGCCGGCCGCTGGCCGGCTTATTTTTTCGCTTCGCCGTTAATCATTAACGGCCGGCCTGACGGCCGTCAAGTGCAAAAGTGCTCCAGATTTGAGAAAATATACGTAGCCCGGCACACCCGGCCGGAAAGCGGCTTTTGTGAAGACTTCCAAGGAGCTCTATCATGGCGCAAAACATCGTTGAGAAGATACTTACCTCCCATCTTAAAGAAGGCGAATTCGTAAAAGGCCAGGAGATCGGCATCCGCATAGACCAGACCCTGACCCAGGACGCTACCGGCACCATGGCCTACCTGCAGTTCGAGGCTATGGGCCTTAAAGAAATAAAGACCGATCTTTCCGTTTCCTACGTCGACCACAACACCGTGCAGGTAGGCTTCGAGAACGCCGACGACCACCGTTATCTGCGCACCGTCGCGGCGCGCTACGGCGTGGTGTTCTCCCGCCCCGGCAACGGCATCTGCCACCAGGTGCACCTCGAACGCTTCGGCAAGCCCGGCACCACGCTGCTCGGCTCCGACTCCCACACCCCCACCGGCGGCGGCATAGGCCAGGTGGCCATAGGCGCCGGCGGCCTGGACGTGGCCGTGGCCATGGGCGGCGGGCTCTTCTACACGGCCTGCCCCAAAGTTTACCTGGTCCACCTTACCGGGGAACTGAAGCCCTGGGTCACCGCCAAAGACGTCGTCCTTAAGATGCTAGAGATCCTGACCACCAAGGGCAACGTGGGCGTGATGCTGGAGTACGGCGGTCCCGGCGTTAAGACGCTCTCCGTGCCGCAGCGCGCCACCATAGCCAACATGGGCGCCGAGATGGGCGTGACCTGCTCGGTGTTCCCCTCCGACTCCGTGACGAAGAAGTTCATGAAGGCCCAGGACCGCGAGGCCGACTGGAAAGAACTCAAGGCCGACGAAGGCGCGCATTACGACCGCGTCATCGAGCTGGACCTGTGCGATCTGGAACCGCTGGCCGCCGCGCCCCACAGCCCCGGCAATATCAAGAAGATAGCGGACCTCGCCGGCACCGTGGTGGACCAGGTCTGCATCGGCTCCTGCACCAATTCCTCCTACCGCGACATGATGACGGTGGCCGCCATCCTTAAAGGCCATACCGTAATGCCCGGCGTTACGCTGGGCATAGCGCCCGGCTCACGCCAGGTGCTGCAGATGCTGGCCCGCAACGGCGCGCTGGCCGACATGATAGGCGCCGGTGCCCGCATCCTCGAAAGCGCCTGCGGCTTCTGCATAGGCAACCACTTCTCCCCCAAGAGCGGCGGTGTTTCCCTGCGTACCTCCAACCGCAATTTCGAGGCCCGCAGCGGCACCGCGGACGCGCAGGTGTACCTGGTGAGCCCAGAAGTGGCCGCGCTGGCCGCTATCACCGGCAAGTTCACCGATCCCCGCAAGTCCCACCTGAAATACCCGGAGATCCACGAACCCCACGAGTTCCTGGCCGACGACACCATGTTCATAAAACCGACCGCGGCGTTGAAGAAGACCGAGGTGTTCCGCGGACCGAATATCGGCGAGCCGCCCAAGAACGACCGCATGCCCGAGGCCCTCAACGGCGAGGTGATGATCCACGTGGGCGACAAGATCACCACCGACCACATCATGCCGGCCGGCGCGCGGCTGAAGTACCGCTCCAACGTGCCCAAGTACGCGCAGTTCGTGTTCGAGAACTTAGACAAGACCTTCCCGGACCGCTGTCTGAAGAGCAAGTCGCACAATATCATTGTGGCTGGCGAATCCTACGGCCAGGGCTCGAGCCGCGAGCACGCGGCCATGTGCCCCATGTACCTGGGCGTCAAAGCGGTAATAGCCAAGTCGTTCGAGCGCATCCACGCGGCCAACCTCATCAACTTCGGCATCGCGCCGCTGACGTTCAAGAACCCGGCCGACTACGCGGGTCTCCAGAAAGGCGACAAGCTGACCTGCGCGGTCTGGCACGACGCCTTCCTGAACGGCCGGCCGGTCGTGATCCGCAACGAGCGCACCGGGGCCGACATCGAATGCGTCTGCAATCTCTCGGAGCGCCAGCGGGGCATACTCGCCGCGGGCGGCCTGCTGAACCACACTACCGGTAAATAAAGGACCCTAACCATGGCACAAAGAGGCATCAGGGAATACGAAGGCAAAAAGATACTCTTCGACGGGCTGGCGCAGACCATCCCGTCGTTCAGGGGCAAGTCGGCCAAGCTGGCGCTCGTGACGCCCGGCACCGACCCCAAGAAGCTGGCCAAGGAGCAGCCCTGGCTGCTGAAAGAAAAGCTGGTGGCCAAGCCCGACCAGCTGTTCGGCAAGCGCGGCAAGCACGGCCTGCTGTGCCTGAACAAGGACTTCAAGGCGACCTGGGACTGGATAGCCGAGCGCATGAACAAGACCGTCACGGTGGGCAAGACCACCGGCGAGCTGCACACGTTCATGATAGAGCCGTTCACGCCGCACTCCGAGCAGTCCGAAGAGTGCTACGTGGCCATCAAGGCCTTCCGCGACCACGACACGATATATCTCTCCAACAAGGGCGGCATCTACGTGGAGGAGAACTGGGAAAAGGTGAAAGAGACCAATGTCCCGGTGCTCTCGCGCATAGAGGACGTAAAGCTTAACATGCCGGAGTTCGGCAAGCGGAAAGGCCAGATCGAGGAGTTCGTAAGGGCGCTGTACAAGGTATACGCCGAGGGCCACTTCACCTACCTGGAGATCAACCCCTTCACCTTCCACGGAGACGAGATAGTGCCGCTCGACCTGGTGGCGAGGGTGGACGACACCGCGGCCTTCGAGTGCACCAAGGTCTGGGGCGACCTGGAGTTCCCCTCCTCGTTCGGCCAGAAGCTCACCAAGGAAGAGGAGTTCATCCGCAAGATAGACGAGGGCACGGGTGCCAGCCTCAAGCTCACCATGCTCAACCCCGACGGCCGCGTGTGGAACATGGTGGCCGGCGGCGGCGCCTCGGTGATCTACGCCGACACCGTCTGCGACCTGGGTTTCTCCAAGGAGCTCGCCAACTACGGCGAGTATTCCGGCGACCCCTCGGCCGAGGACACCTACCAGTACGCGAAGACCATCCTGGACCTGATGACGCGCAAGAAGGACCCGCGCGGCAAGGTGCTCATCATCGGCGGCGGCATCGCCAACTTCACCGACGTGGCCAAGACCTTCAAGGGCATCATCAAGGCCCTCACCGAGTACAAGCAGAAACTCGTGGACGGCAAGGTGAAGATCTACGTGCGCCGCGGCGGCCCCAACTACAAGGAAGGCCTCGCCAACATGCGCAAGCTGGGCGAGACCCTGGGCGTGCCGATAGAAGTATACGGCCCCGAGACCCACATGACCGCCGTGGTCTCCATGGCGCTCAAGCCGGCGGCCAAGGCGGCCGCCCCGGCCTGCAAGCCCGCCAAGACCGGAGGTAAGAAATAATGAAACCCGAGCTTTTCACCAAAGACACCACCGCGATAGTTTACGGCTACCACGTCAACGCCATCCAGCGCATGCTGGACTTCGACTTCGCCTGCGGCCGCAAGGTCCCCTCGGTAGCCGCCATAGTGAACCCCGGCAGCGAGGGCGTGCATAAGGTCTTCTTCGGCAAGGGCGAAACCCTGCTGCCGATCTACAAGAACTTCGAGGCCGCCGCCGCCAAGCACCCGAAGGCCGACGTAGTGGTTAACTTCGCCTCCTACCGCTCCGCTTTCGAGAGCTCCATGGAAGCTCTCAACCACCCCAATATCCGCACCGTCTGCGTGATAGCCGAAGGCGTGCCGGAGCGCCGCGCGAGGATCCTCGCCGCCACCGCCGCCAAGCTCGACAAGATGGTCATAGGCCCCGCCACCGTGGGCGGCATCAAGGCCGGCTGCTTCAAGATCGCCAACACCGCCGGCACCTACGAGAACATCGTGGAGTCCAAGCTGCACCGGCCTGGCTCCGTCGGGTTCGTGTCCAAGTCGGGCGGCCTGTCGAACGAGTGCTATAACATCATAGCGCGCAACACCGACGGCCTCTACGAGGGCATCGCCATAGGCGGCGACGCCTACCCCGGTTCTACGCTGCTCGAGCATATCCTGCGCTACGAGGCCATCCCGGCCGTGAAGATGATAGTGGCGCTGGGCGAGATCGGCGGTACCGAGGAGCTGCGAATCGTCGAGGCCCTCAAGGCCAAAAAGATCACCAAGCCCCTCGTCATCTGGGTGACCGGCACCTGCTCCAAGATGTTCCCCGCGGGCGTGCAGTTCGGCCACGCGGGCGCCAAGGCCGGCTCCGACCTGGAGACCGCCGACGCCAAGAACGCGGCGCTCAAGGCCGCGGGCGCGGTAGTGCCGGATTCCTTCGACGACTACGGCGTGAAGGTGAACGAGACTTACCTGAAGCTGGTGAAGAAGGGCGTCATCAAGCCCGCCGCGGACATTGCCGCCCCGGCCCTGCCGCTGGACTTCGCGCAGGCGATGAAAGAGGGCAAGATCCGCAAGGCCACCACCTTCATTAACACCATCTCCAACGAGAAGAAGGAAGAGCTGGAATACCTGAACATCCCTATCTCCAAGGTGCTCGAGAAGGAACTCGGCATCGGCGGTGTGATAGGCTTGCTCTGGTTCAAGCGCGAACTGCCGGACTACGGCCGCAAGTTCCTCGAGACCGCGCTGATCCTCACCGCCGACCACGGCCCCGCCGTGAGCGGCGCCCATAACGCCATAGTGGCGGCCAGGGCCGGCAAGGACATCATCTCCTCGCTGGTCTCGGGCCTGCTCACCATCGGCCCGCGCTTCGGCGGCGCCATAGACGGCGCGGCGCAGGAATTCAAGCGCGCCTTCGACAAGGGGCTCACCCCGGAGCAGTTCATCACCGAGATGAAGAAGAAGGGCACCCCCATCCCCGGTATCGGTCACAAGGTAAAGAGCGTGACCAACCCGGATATGCGCGTGACCCAGATGAAGGCCTTCTGCAAGAAGAACTTCAAGAGCACGCCGCTCTTGGACTACGCGCTGGAAGTAGAACAGCTTACCACCGCCAAGAAGGGCAACCTCATCCTCAACGTCGACGGCTGCATCGGCATAGCCTTCGTGGACATGCTGCACAGCACCGGCGCGTTCAGCAAGGACGAGATCGACAACATCGTGAAGATGGGCTGCCTCAACGCCCTGTTCGTGGTGGCGCGCTCCATCGGCATCTTCGGGCACATCTTCGACCAGAAGCGCCTGAAGCAGCCGCTGTACCGCACCCCGTACGACGAGATAGCCTACATGACGGACCTGTAGATGGCAGGGGAGCGCGCGTGAGCCCGCTTAACCTCCGCAGGAGCGCTGCCGCGTGCCTCTCCCTGCTGCTTGGGCTGGCCGTCCTGGAACTCACTTTAAGGGCGGCCGGCTGGCTGTTAGTCGCGGCGCAGGCGTGGCAGAATCCCTCCCCCTCCCCGCTGGACAGGACCGAGTTCCGCATCGTCACCCTGGGCGAGTCCACCACGGCCCAGTTCTGGTCCGGCGGCAGGGACGTCTCCTGGCCTGGCCTGCTTGAGCGCTACCTGAACGAAGCGGGCCTGGGCCGCAACTTCAAAGTCATCAACCTGGCCAAAGGCGGGGTTTCCAGTTTTTTCCTCGCGGAAGAGTTCGAACTTAACGCCGGGCGCCTGCGCCCGCACGCCGTAATCTCCATGATGGGGGTCAATGACTGGATCCCGTACGAATACCTGCGCGCGCCAGGCGCAGGCTCCCTGCGCACGGTAAAAGCCGCCGTATGGCTTTACCGCGCCGCAGCCGGGCGTCTGCGCGCCGGCAAGCCACGGCTGCTGGACGCGGCCGCGGAAGCCAGGATAGAGGCTGGCGTAAGGGCCGCCCTGCCGCAAGCGGCACGGCTGGCCTCCGTTCCGCGCCTGGGGGCCGACGCCGCAAAAAGAGCCCTGGAGCTCGCCCGCCAGGAGGGAGCAAACGGCTGGCATACGCTGTACTGCGCCTCCAAGCTGCTGCTTTACGCCTCAGGGACCGCCTCCGGAGACATAAAAAAAAGCCTGGCTGCCGGGGCCTTCGACCTGGCCGCCCTGGCGGTAGAACAGAATCCGGCGCATCCCGCCTTGAGCCGCCAGCTGGCGGACGCCGCCAACCTCCTGCCGGAGAAGCGCGGCCGCACCCGGGAACTGCTGCTCTTTGCCATACGCTCCGGGATGCAGCCGGACCAGAACCTGCTGACCTACCTGCTGGTCCTGGACGTCAGCGACGAGCCCGAGGTGGCCGCCATGCTGGCCGCCCGCGGGATGACGGTAAAAAAGGACGGCAACCAGTACCAGGGGACCATGGCGGCTTACCGCCGGCTGGCGGCCGCGGCCAGGCGCAGCGGCTGCGCCTACCTGGCCATGCAGTATCCGACCGGCAAGACCGCGGCGCTGCGCAACCTGTTCGCCGCGGCGCCCAAGCCTTACGGCGAACCGTTCTCCAGGACCATCTACGAGGCGCCCGCCGAAGCCCCCCTACTGCCGGAATACGAGGGGATAATTTTTATCAGCAACGAGAATTTCAGCGAACTGGCCGGCCGGCCCTCTTCGCCTTCCTACAGGGAATATTTCACGGATAATTTCGCGGGACAGGTAGGCGGCCGCTTCGGCCATACCACCACCAAAGGCCACGCGCTGATCGCGAGGAACGCGGCAAACGCCATAATAGCCCACTGGCCGCAGCTGGCGCGCGGCGCGCGCTGAGCCGCCGGCCGCGAACTAAAAAGTCTGGGTCACTTTATTGAGCCCTTTGGGATTGTCGGGGTTGAGGCCTTTGGCGAGCGCCAGGCGCAGGGCCAGGCGCTTCATGCGGATGTCGACGGGAAGGCAGCTGAACGGGAATTTGAGCGCGCCGGGGCGGACGATGTGGTACGGGGTGCCGCGCTGCGCCAGGGCCGCCTTCACTTTAAGCATATCCTCGGGCAGCCGGCTCGACGGGGTAAAAAGAAAGACCAGGTCCCTGGATGTATACGCCCCCACCGGCCCATGCAGGAACTCCGCGGCCGAATAGCCCAGCGCGTGGGCCTTGGCCATCTCCCTGAACTTCAGGGCCGAATCCTCGGCGACGGCGTTGAAAGGACCGCGCCCCACGAAACCCAGCATATTGGCCTTCAGGATCCTGCGCACCAGCGCTTCGCCGCCGTAATTTTCGGCGGCGGCCTTGCGGGCGGCGGCCACGGCGGCTTTGAAGTCCCCAGGGCGGAAACAGCCGCTCCAGGCCTGGGCCGCCCATAGCACCGCCCAGAGCTGCAGTTCAAAACTCTTAGTGGCGGCTACCGGCAGCTCCCGGGAATTAGAAAGCAGGATGTGCCGGCCGGCCAGGCGGGCCAGGGGGTTGTTCTTAAGGTCGGCCTCGTTGGTCACGGCCACGCCCCTGGCTCCCCAGGACAGGAGCCGCTCCAGGCAGGCCACGATGTCCTGGCTGCGCCCCGACTGGGAAAAGGCCCAGACGGCCTGCCCCTTGAAATTCAGCGGCCTCCTGGCCTCGAAGATGGAATGGGGATGGATGAAATTGGTGATGGTCCCGGCGTACCCCTCCCAGATGTACTTGGCGAACAAGGTGGCGGTGCCGGAAGACCCCCGGCCCACCAGGTAAACCGTCTTCTCCGCGGACCGGGCTGCGAGCTTCTTTATTTCCCCCGCCCTGGAGGAGAACTTCTCCAGCAGTTCCGGGATCTCGGCGATGTCCTTGTAAGTGAGCGTGTCTTTTATCTTCATTTTCCGGCGGCCTTCTTTTTGGCTTCACGCAGCTTGCTGATGCCAAGTTCTATGTCGCGCAGGTCCATTCCGGTACGGCCGTAATGGGCGTGCTCTATGGGGGAATCGGGGCAGATATAGGTGCCGCGGCGCACGCCGCGCGGGTCCCGCGCCAGCCCCAGCCAGATAAGCCAGGGTTTTAGGTCGGAGAAATCTTTGGCCAGCAGCTCCGGGCTGGAACGCATGATGGCGGCCTTGTCGCCGAAGCCGTCCAGCACCACGCCGCTGTGATAGCCGGCCTCCTTGGCCGCCTCCACATCGCGGTGCGTGTCGCCTATCACAAAAACGTCGCCCTCCCTGATGACCGCTTTGGAAAGTTTGGCCGCGCGCCGGACCGCCTTGCGGAGCACCACGCTGCGGTGGTGGGAATCGCAGCCGTAGCCGCCGAACGCGAAATAGCGGGCCAGGCCGGATGGTTCCAGTTTTATGAAAGCGCCGTCCTTGAGGTTGCCGGTCCCGAGGCCCACCAGGACGTCCTTGCGGGCGCACAAACCGGCCACGAACTTCTCCACGCCCTTCACCTTGAAATATTTTTTCGCCCTTACCGAGGCCAAAACCTCGGCCGGCAGGCGCTCCACGTATTTACGCGTCAGGACGGAGAGTTCCTTTTTGGTCGGCTTTCGCCCGGCCCCGGCCCTGAAGGCGTTCTCGAAGTTGGCCTTGTCGGTGGCGCCCTGCAGCTGCACCGAAGCGCAGGCATCCTTATGGCCGGTCATGGCCTCGACGGCGCGGTTAAGCGCGCGGGCGCCGGCCCCGCCGGCCTTGATCAGGGTCCCGTCTATGTCGAACAGGACGACCTTCATTTAGCCCTCCTGGAGGGGGCTTTCTGCCAGGCCACGCCGCCGTTCTTGACCGTCATGACGCACTGGCTGGCGCCGAAGTAGTAGGCCAGCTCGCGGTAATCGTCGGCGTCGAAGAAGGCCAGGTCCGCGCGCATGCCCGGCGCCAGGCAGCCGGTCCTGTCGCCTATGCCCAGGGCCCAGGCGCCGTTAACGGTGGCGGCGCAAAGGGCTTCTTCCGGGGTCATGGCGCAGTGAGTGCAGGCCGCGGCCACCACGAACTGCATGTTCCAGCACGGACAGGTGCCGGGATTGAAGTCCGTGGCCAGCGCTACGGGCACGCCCTCCGAAATGATCTCCCGGGCGGGCGGGTACTTGGCCAGGCCCAGGTAGAAATTGGAGGCGGGCAGCAGGGCGGCTATGGTGCCGGCATCGCGCATGGCCGCGATATCCTCGGCGTAAACGTGGTCCGCGTGATCGGCGCTGAGCGCCCCGGCCGCCGCGCCGGCCCGGGTTCCGCCGTAATTGGACAGCTGCTCAGAATGCACCTTGGGCTTCAGGCCCAGCCGGGCCGCGGCCTTAAGGTAGGCGGTGGTCTGCTCGGGGGTAAAATAGCCCTTTTCGCAGAAGATGTCGGCGAAGATCGCCAGCTTTTCCGCGGCGGCCTTCGGCAGGATCTCGGCCGTGACGTAGTCCAGGTACTTCTGGGCGTCGCCGTTGAATTCCGGCGGGACGCTGTGGGCGGCCAGCAGCGTAGGCAGCAGTTCCAGGCGCGTAAGCTTGGCCGCCTCGCGCACGGCGCGCAGCATTTTAAGTTCCGATTCCAGGCTGAGCCCGTAGCCGCTCTTGACCTCGATGGTGGTGGTCCCGCACTCCAGGAAGCGCTGGGCGCGCTCCGCCAGCTGGGCGGCCAGGGTTTTCTGCGGCAGGCGGCGCACCGCGCCTATGCTCGAGACTATCCCCCCGCCCGCGGCCTTGATCTGCTGGTAGGAGGCGCCGGCCGTGCGCATGGAAAAATCCCTGAGGCGCGGCTCCGCGAAGACCGCGTGGGTATGGCTGTCCACGAAACCTGGCAGGCAGACCCCGCCGGTCTCTATCACCCTGGCCTTCCTGGCCAGGCGGTGGCGATGGACAGAGGCCCTGGGCCCCGCCGCCGCGACCACGCCGTCCTCCACCAGGACGGCGGCGTTCTTCACCAGGCCGGTCTCGCGCATGGCGGCGCCGGCCCGGGGAGCGTTCTCCCCGGCGAAGGTCAGCAGCTGCTTTATCCCGGTAAAGAGGATGGCCATCAGCGGAAGTTTTCGAACTGCAGGCTCAGGCCGTAATCCCCGGAGCGCAGCAGGCTCATCACGTTCTGCAGTTCGTCCTTCGACTTGGAAGTGACGCGCAGGGTATCGCCCTGTATGGAAACGTTGGCCTTCAGCTTCTGGTCCTTGATGGTCCGTATCATCTCCTTGGCCTTCTCCTGGGGTATGCCCTGCTGCACCTTCACCGCCATCTTGGCCGTGCCGCCCAGGGCGCTCTCCACCTTCTGCCCCTCGAAATTCTTCACCGGCAGGCCGCGCTTGGAGATCTTGGTCAGGAGCACGTCGTAAAGCGCCTTCACCTTGTAGTCGTCGGAAGACTGCAGCATTATGGTATTGGCCTTCTTGTCGAAGTTTATCTCGGATCCGGAATCCTTGAAGTCGTAGCGGTTAATCACTTCCTTCATGGCGATGGCGATCGCCTCGTCCACCACCGTATATTCCACTTTGGAAACCACGTCGAAGCTGAAGTCAGAAGCCATTATTTTTCTCCCTTGCCCTTTTGCAGGGTCTCTTTTATGGACTCGGCCATGGCGGCCAGCGCCTTATTTACGGAATCGGCGTCGTAGTCCTTTTCCACGGAACTGCTCAGCAGGATCCTGCCGGTGGTCACATCCACGAACTTCACGGTAAGCCCGCTGAAAATGGTATTGGTCTCCACCCTGACCTGGCCGGGCACCTGTTTGACGCCAGGCTGCGGCCTGCGGCCGGGGCGCGCCGGCATGGGCGGCGCCTTTACCGCGGGCGTGACGGTGCGGACGTTCTCCCTGCGCACCCTGTAGGAACCGGTGACCACCGCGCGCACGCCGGCCAGTTTGCCGACCTGCGCCAGTTCCTCGGGGGCCATCGCCCCGGAAAGCGCGGCCTTCTGCTCGCCCAGCACCTTTTCCAGCTGCGCCCGTTCCATCACCTCGAACCCGGCGTCCATCAGGTAAGTGGTAAAGGCTTCGGCCAGCGACAAACCCGTCTCCTCATCCCGTCCGCTGAACGGCATCACGGCCACCCGGCCGGCGGGATCGAAGTCTCCCCGCACCGCGGTCCGGACCTTGGCGCCGCAGGCGGCGAGCGCCGCCGCGGCGAGTACCGTCAGCAAGAGGCGTTTCACTTGCCACCCGGCATAGGCACTTTTACGCCTTTCTTCCGGGCAAAAGCCCTGGCCCGGGCGTAACCGGCGTCGGCGTGGCGCAGCACGCCCATGGCGGGATCGTTGGTCAGCACCCGCTCCAGGCGCGCGGCCATCTCCCTGGTGCCGTCGGCCACGGTGACCTGGCCGGCGTGCAGCGAATAACCCATGCCCACGCCGCCGCCGTGGTGGAAGGACACCCAGCTTGCGCCCGAAGCGGTATTTATCAGCGCGTTCAGGATGGGCCAGTCAGCTATGGCGTCGGAACCGTCCTTCATGGCCTCGGTCTCGCGGAAAGGGCTCGCTACGGACCCGGAGTCCAGGTGGTCGCGGCCTATCACGATGGGCGCCGAAACCTTGCCTTTACGCACCAGGTCGTTGAACATCAGGCCGGCCAGGTGCCGCTCGCCGTAGCCCAGCCAGCAGATGCGCGCCGGCAGGCCCTGGAAGGCCACTTTCTTCGCGGCCATGTCCAGCCAATGGTGCAGGTGGGCGTCCCTGGGGAACAGTTTTTTTATCGCCGCATCGGTCACGGCGATGTCCTTCGGGTCCCCGGAGAGGGCCGCCCAGCGGAACGGGCCTTTGCCCTCGCAGAACAGGTCACGGATATAGGCCGGCACGAAGCCCGGGAAGTCGTAAGCGCGCTTCACGCCGACCTTGAAGGCCATGGTGCGGATGTTGTTGCCGTAGTCGAAAGTGACGGCGCCGGCCTTCTGCAGCTTCAGCATGGCCTCGACGTGGACGGCCATGGAGGCCATCGAAAGTTTCACGTACTTCTCCGGGTCCCGGGCGCGCAGTTCGGCCGCGGCCTTGAGGGTATAGCCTTTTGGGATGTAGCCGCGCAGCGGGTCATGGGCGGAAGTCTGGTCGGTCAGCACGTCTATCTTAACGCCGCGGCGGGCCATCTCCGGCAGTACTTCGGCGCAGTTGCCCAGCAGGCCTATGGAAAGGGGCTGCCTGGCCTTCATAGCCTTTTCCGCCATCAGCAGGGCTTCGTCGAGAGACCGGGCCATGGTATCCACGTAGCGGGTGTCCAGCCGCTTCTGTATGCGGGTTTCGTCCACCTCCACCACTATGGCCACACCGCCGCACATGGTAACGGCCAGCGGCTGGGCGCCGCCCATCCCGCCCAGCCCGCCCGTCACGGTCAGGCGGCCGGCGAGGTCGCTTTTAAAATGCTTGCGGGCGCAGGCCGCGAAGGTCTCATAGGTGCCCTGCAGGATGCCCTGCGTGCCGATATAGATCCAGGACCCGGCCGTCATCTGGCCGTACATCATCAGCCCTTTCTTATCGAGCTCGTCGAAGGTCTCCCAGTTGGCCCAGTTGCCCACCAGGTTGGAATTGGCGATGATCACGCGCGGTGAATACTCGTGGGTGCGCAGCACGCCCACGGGCTTGCCGCTCTGCACCAGCAGGGTCTCGTCGTTCTCGAGTTTCCTGAGCGAGGAGACTATAGCGTTATAGCAGTCCCAGTTGCGCGCGGCTTTGCCTCGGCCGCCGTAGACCACCAGTTCTTCCGGGCGTTCGGCCACTTCCGGGTCCAGGTTGTTCATGAGCATGCGCAGGGCGGCCTCCTGCTGCCAGCCTTTGCACGAAAGTTTATTGCCGCGCGCGGCGCGTATCTCTTTGCGGATCATCTGACTTCCTCCTTAAACCCGTTCAGGGCAGAAAATAACCGGTCAGCATGGCGTCGGCCACGGCCTCGATGCGCTCTGAGAAGACCTCGTCGCCCTTGAAGGCGGGCGAGATCTTCCGGAGGGCGGCCACGGCGCTCTCTATGCGGCGGCTGGACTTCAGCGGGCGGTGGAATTCCACCCCCTCGGCCGCGGCGATCAGCTCTATGGCGTAGATGCGGGCCGTATTGCGCACCACGGTCTTCAGTTTCAGCGCGGCGTTCATGCCCATGCTGACGAAATCCTCTTTGTTCGCGGAAGTGGAGATAGAATCGGCGCTGGCCGGGTGGCTCAGCACCTTGTTCTCGTTGCAGAGCGCGGCCGCGGTCACGTGCGCGATCATGAAGCCGGATTCCAGCCCCGGGTTGCGCGCCAGGAAGGGCGGCAAAACCTTGAAGTCGCTCACCAGCTGCGCTATGCGGCGCTCGGAAATATTGCCGAGGGCCGTGATGGCGATAGCGGCGAAGTCGGCGGCGAAAGCCACCGCCTGCCCGTGGAAATTCCCGCCCGAAAGGACCTCTATGCCGCCGGGGCCCTTGCCCGGCACCACCAGCGGGTTGTCGGTGACGCTGGCGAACTCGGTCTCGAAAACTCCGAGCGCGTACTCTATGGCGTCGCTGGCGGCGCCCATGGCCTGCGGCATGCAGCGCAGGGAATACGGGTCCTGCACCCTTTTGTCCGAAGATTTATGGGAAGCGCGGATCTGGCTGCCCTTGAGCAGGGCGAGCAGCATGGCCGCCACGTCCCGCTGGCCCAGGTGCGGCTTGAGCGCGTGGATGCGGGGGTCGAAAGCCACGGGGGTGCCTTTGAGCGCTTCCAGGCTCATCGCCCCCGTCAGCACGGCGGCGGAGAACAGGTTCATCGCCTCGAAGAGCGCCAGCCCGCCGACGGCTTTCATGGCCTGCGTGCCGTTTATCAGGGCAAGCCCTTCCTTTTCGGCGAGCTCTATGGGCTTTATGCCGGCCTTCTTCAGGACGGCGGGCGCCGGGCGCCAGGAACTCTCTCCGCGGAACTTGGCGTAGCCCTCGCCTATCAGCACCAGGGCCATATGCGCGGAAGGGGCGAGGTCGCCGCTGGCGCCCACGGACCCCTTGGAAGGGATAAAAGGGATCACGCCCTTGTTCACCAGGTCGGCAAGGCGCTTCACCAGCACCGGCCGCACACCGGAATTGCCCATGGCCAGCTCGTTGGCCCGGGCGAAGGTCAGCGCCGCGGCTTCGGCGTCCTCCAGCGGCTCGCCCACGCCGCAGGCGTGGCTGCGGATCAGGTTGACCTGGAGGGCCTTGAGGTTCTCGCGCGACACGCGCTGGCTGGCCAGTTCGCCGAACCCGGTGTTGATGCCGTACATGACGCGGTCCTGCGCCAGGAGGGCCTCCAGTTTGGCGCGGCGGCCGGCTATGAGCTTCAGGGCCTTAGGCGGGATGAGAAGGCGCCTGAAGCCGTAGGCGACCTCTGCGAAATCCACTATATCCGGGGTGGAACCAAGCAGGAACGGCTTTGTCATGATGTTTTTCCTCCGCTCTTCTTAATAAGGTCAGCCACGGTGACCGCGCCGGCGGCGCGGAAAGCCGTTATGAAATGGTCGAAGATCTTGCGCGTCATCTCCACGTCGCCCAGGGCGCGGTGCCAGTTCTCGTTGGAGATGTTCAGTTCCTGGGCTATCTTTCCCAGGCGGTTGCTCTGGAACTTCCAGTTGCGCCTGGCCAACGCCAGGGTATCGAGGACCGGCAGGGCGGGGAACTTTAAACCGACTCTCGAGAACTCCATGCCGAGGAAACCGATGTCGAACTCCGCGTTATGGGCCACCACCACGGACCCTTCCAGGGCGGCCAGCAGCCTGGGGGCCACCCCCCCGAAGGCAGGGCGCTCCCGCACCATGTCGTCGGTAATGCCGTGTATCCGGGAAACCTCCGCGGGTATCGGCTGCCCGGGGTTCACGAGTTCGGCCAGGGTGCCCAGGCGGTCGGCGCCGCGGAAACTGATGGCCGCCACCTCGCAGACCCGCGCGGTCCGGGGCGACAGGCCGGTGGTCTCCACGTCTATGAACGTGAAGACGGCCTCCTCGATGCGCTGTTTTTCTATGGTCTCGATCATGCCCGCCTTACAGGGAACCGTAATAGATGTACCTGGTCCAGACGCCCAGCACGACGGTCAGCCCCACGCTCAGCAGGACGTTGGCCAGGGACAGGTCGATGATGCGCTTTTTGCGCACGTAGAAGATCTGGAACACCCAGGCGGCCGCGAAAGGCAGCCACCAGTACCCGCTCACGAAGAAAAAGGCCCAGAGCACTACCCGCTCGAAGATCAGGAAATACTTCTCGTCGAAACGGGGAAAGCCCTTGCCGAAGAAGTCCTTCTCCACGAAGTAGATGAGCACCGTGGTGAAATGCGCCACCAGAACCAGCATGCAGGCTATGCCCACCCACTTTTCCGCCAGGAGCATGTTCCTGTCGGGGATGGCTATGGGAGAGATCATGAACAGCACGTAGATATGGAGCGCCTGGTCGATGAGGAAGCTCACCGTCCCGTCCCGGTACCCGAGCTTTTTCATGCTGTAGACGCGCAGTTCGTCCACCAGGAAGTGGAACACGAACATGATCGCCAGCGCCCACCAGCCGTTTATCCCGGCGGGGCCTATCTGCACCCACACCTGGCCGAGGTATGGCCACAGCAGCGCCACCGACACCGCGAAGTGGGTCAGGCAGTGCAGCAGCATGCCCCAGGCGCTCTCGCGCTTCAGGCGGTTCACTATGTCCAGCTGCAGCGTAAAGTCGGCCAGCAGGTGGGCGAGCAGGAGTCTCCAGAATATGATCATTTAGCCCTTTGACGTGATATTGAAGGACCCGTTCCAGTCCTTCGGCGGTTCCTTGGCGTACTGCGCGGCCGTTTCCAGGTAGAACTGGGAGGGCCCGTCGCCGGGGAGGACCTCCAGCGCCGCCTTGAAGTCCTTTACGGAGTCGGCGTACTTGCCGGCGAAGAACTTGGCCTGGCCCGCGTTGAAGCGTTCGAGCATCTTCAGCACTTCCGGCGCGGCCTCGCCTTTGCGGGCGAACGGCTCGTAAACCTTCACCGGGATGGCCTTGCCCACCACCAGGACGCTGCCGAGATAGCGGTGGTCGAAGAGGTCCTTCAGGTCCCCGAAGGTGGCCTCGCTGGTCATGATCCGTGAATGGAAGAACTTGTTGGCGCCCTCCAGGCGCGACGCCAGGTTGACGGAGTCTCCCATCACGGTGTAGGAGAGGCGTGTCTTGGACCCCATGTTGCCCACCACCATCGGGCCGGAGTTTACGCCCACGCGGCAGGCCGGCTTTATGGTGAACTGGGTAAGCGCCTTGTTGAGGCGCGCCATCTCCACCTGGCAGTCCACAGCCGCCATGACCCCAAGTTTGCGGTGGTCCGCCTGGTCCAGCGGGGCGTTCCAGAACGCCACTATGCAGTCGCCGATGTACTTGTCCACCGTCCCGTCGTGCTTGAGGATGATCTCTGTAAAGGCCGACAGGTACTCGTTGAGCATGGAGGTCAGCTCTTCGGGGGTCAGCTTCTCGGACATGGTGGTGAACCCGGCCAGGTCCAGGAAGAAAGCCGTCATGTCGCGCTTTTCGCCGCCGAGGGACAGCTTGGAGGGGTCCTTGGTGATCAGGTCCACGACCTTGGGCGACAGGTACTGCCCGAAGGTGTTCTTGATCCAGCGCTTCTCCCGGCCCTCTACCAGCGCCTTGTGCACCGCCACGAAGACGAATGGGAAGAGCACGGCCACGGCTATATGGGCGAACATGAAGTTGTAGACGCGGTGGAGCAGGTAATAGTCCAGCAGGACCGCCAGCACCACGATAAACGCCACGACCGAGGAAATGAGGGTGACCGAGTATTTCCGCAGGTAAATGGGCAGCCAGATGAGCAGCAGCACGAAAAAAGCCACCATCCAGGCGTTTATAGGCCTGAGGAAATCCTGGTTAAGCATGTTGTCCAGGACGTTGGCGTGCACCTCCACGCCGGGCATGTTGGGCATGAAAGGCGACGGGTAATGGTCGTAGGCCCCGATGGCCGTGGACCCCACGAAAACGATGGCGCCCTTCAGGGCCTTCCGCTCGTCCTCCGAAAGTTTGCCCTGGATTATATCCAGGACCGAGACCCAGCGGTAGACCGAGAACTCGGTAAGGTTCTCCTTGGACCACCCGGGATGGGATTTCCTGACCACGGGGTAACGGAAGTTGAGCGAGTAGGGTTCGGTCCCGAAACGCGCCCAGACTTCCGGCAGGGCCGTGGAGAAATAGATGGAGTACGCGGCCGGGGAAAGTCCGGCCAGGTTGATGCCGGCATAGGCCTTGGCGTCTCTCCCCACGTCGGGGGTATTGGCGTCCTGGTAGAGCCCGTCCGGATCGAAGAGAAAAACGTTGCGGACCTTGTTGTCGGGGCTCAGGCCCTTGTCCATGTTGGGGATGGCCACTATCCTGCTGGCCGCGCCGAGGCCCTTGATCGGCAGCTGGAAGGTTTTGTTCCAGCGGTCGTACGCCATGGAACTGACGACGTTGCCGGCCCGTTTCACCGCCCGGATGTATTCCGCGTCGCTTTCCGGGTGGGACCTGTCGGGGTCCACCGTGAACACGTCCATGATTATGACCTTGGCGCCGAGCCGGTTAAGGTTCTCTATCATGGCCCCGTAGTACTTGCGCTGGAAGGGGTACCCCAGGTTGTTGAGCGTGTGGTTGTCTATGGCGGCTATCACTATGCGCGGGTCGCCGGGCTTGTTGATCAGGCTGCCGAAAGAATAAGTGAAAGGGTTCTTGTCCTCCTTGCCGCTGAACAGCGCGTAGACGAGCAGCGGGGAATTGACGCGGAAATCCGACCAGGCCTCGTTAAGGGACCTCAGGAAGCCGCCCCTCGGCATGAAGGATTCGAAAGCCATGCCGAACATCATCAGGATGGAAAGCGACACCCCGAACAGGTAGATCACTTTTTTATTTTCGTGCGATTTTTTATTCATTTGAGCTGTTCTCCCCTGACACCCCTGCTCCTCCGCCTCCGGCTCCGCCGGCGCGGGGCTATTCCTTCACTTTCAAGAGCACATTAAAAACGGCCCCGCCGCCCGCGCGGTTTTCCGCCCAGATGCGGCCGCCGTGAAGTTCCACTATCTTGCGCGCTATCGCCAGCCCCAGGCCGAAACCGCTGGCGTCATCCGCCGCCTTGAGCCGCTTGTACTTCTCGAAAACGGCCTCCAACTGGCCTTCCGGTATCCCGGGCCCGCTGTCGCCGACCGAAAAAACCACGTTAGCCCCGTCAGCCTTGACGGAGGCCGTGACCGCGCCCCCCTCCGGGGTGAATTTCCAGGCGTTGGAAAGCAGGTTCTCCATGACCCGCAGCAGGAGCGAGGAATCCGCGGAGAGCTGCGCCTGCCCGGCGCCCGCCGTTTCCACGGTAAAAGAGATCTTCTTTTCCTGAAAGAGCGCCTTGAACCCCTCCGCGGCCGAAGAGAGGAACCCGGCGGCCGAAAGCCCGCGGATATCCGGCTTCAGCTGGCCGGCCTCCATGCGGGAGATATCCAGGATATTTTCAAGCAGCTTGAAGAGCCGGTCGCTGGAGTCCTTCACGTTCCTGACATAGCCGGCCTGTTTGGCTTCCGGGGAGAATTCCTTCTCCAGCAGTTTAATGTAGCCCTGCATGGTGAGCAGCG
>JAMPXK010000066.1 GCA_023701245.1 Elusimicrobiales bacterium
CCGCTGGATAAAGGCCTATTTCGACGGTAAAAAAGCCATCTCCAATACCCGCATGGCGCTCAAGATAGACCCGGAACTTTACGACGCCTACCTGGGCCTGGGGATGTACGAGTATTACGCCGACACGCTTTCGGGCGTGGTGAAGATCCTGGCCAAGTTCTTTATGAGCGGGGACGCCAAAGAGGGCCTGCGCCAGCTGACCGTCTGCAAGGAGAAGGGCTATTTTAACGCTCTGGCCGCCAAGCTCCTGCTCATAGAGATCTACACCACCACCAACAGCCCGTACCTCAACACCGAACTGGCCGTGAAGTGGGCCAAGGAGCTGCGGGCCGCCTATCCCGTGCACCCGCAGATGCACTTCGTGGAGATCGTGGCGCTTTACGAGGCCCGGCAGTACGCCGAGTCGCGCGCCGAGGCCCTGGCCTACCTGAAGGCCGTGAACGAGGGCAAGCCCGCCTACCGCCGCCGCTACCTGCCGCGCGTGCTGACCGCCATAGGCACCACCTACCTGGTGGAGAAAAAATACGACGAGGCCGCCGAGTATTTCGCCAGGGCCGCCGCCACTTTGAAAGAGGACCCCGCCGCGCACCCGGCGCGCTGGGGCGTCTGGGCCATAGTGCGCCTGGGCAACGTGCACGACCTCAAGGGCCTGCGCGAAAAGGCCCTGGAATACTATAAAGAGGCCAGGTCCTACAAGGACGAATGGGGCTTCTCGGAATCCATCTCCGGCTATCTCAAGCGCCCCTTCGCCGCCGCGGAACTGCCCGGGCAGATGCCGCCCCCGTAAACTATGGAACTCTCCACCGTGCTCTTCCTGCTCCTGGCCATCCTGGGCTGGGGGCTGGGCGCCTTCTTCGACAAAGCCTGTCTCAAGCACATGGACCCGTCGGGCGCCTTCTACGTGCGCTCGCTGTTCATGATCTTCATTTTTTCCCCGCTGGTGCTGTGGAAGTACCCGCAGACCCGGCAGGCCCTGCTGGGTTCGGACAAATGGGGGCCTATATTCGTGCTGGGCAGCGTGATAGTCTCCATGGGCGGGGTTTTCTTCTACCTCAAGGCGCTCAGCGGCGGGGCGGCCACCAAGATCGTGCCGCTCTCCTCCACCTACCCTTTCGTCACCTTCGCCCTCGCCGTTATCTTCCTGGGCGAGAACATCACCATGAACAAGCTGGTGGGCACGCTGCTGCTCAGCGGCGGCATCTACTTCATCTCCAAATAACCGGGCCATGGACACCGCGGACTTCGAAAAACTGGCGGAGAGGGCCATCCGGCGGCTGCCCCGCGCTTTCCGCGCGCGGCTCGAAAACGTGGTCATTACCGTGGCGGCGGCGCCGTCCAGGACCCAGGCGCGGCGTTTCGGCCGGAACCTGCTGGGGCTTTACGAGGGCGTACCGCTGCCGGACCGCGGCGTCTTCTACAGCGGGGCCATGCCCGACAAGATAACCCTTTTCAAGAACAACCTGGAGACCGGCTGCCGCGGCCCGGCGCAAGTCGAGGCGCGGGTGCGCCACACCCTCATGCACGAGATCGCCCACCACTTCGGCATGGACGACGAGGAGCTGCTGGAGAAAGGGCTTTACTGAAACCTTTTTTCGCGGAAAAAAACGCCCGGTTCAAAGCCGGGCGTTCTCTTTTGGCGGCGGGGGATCACTTTTTCGCTTTTATGACCTTGGCCCGGCGCAGGTAGCCGGAGGCGCCGGTGAATTTCACTTTCAGGAGCTGGCCGGGCCTGGGGGCCGGTCCGGTCCCCGGGTCCACTTCCACGCGGCCGTCCACTTCGGGGGCGTCCCGGTAGGTGCGGCCGAAGAACGGCGAGTCCATCAGCACTTCGCCGCGCGTGCCTTTAAGACGCGCGTTCAGCCGGTCCACCACTTCGCTCTGGGCTTTCACCAGGGCGTCCACCCTTTCCGCCTTCACCCGCTCCGGCAGCTGGCCGGGCAGGCTTGCCGCCAGGGTGCCGGGTTCGCGCGAATAGGGGAAGACCGCCACGTTGTCGAAACGCGCCTCTTTCACGAAGGCCAGCAGGCGCTCGAACTCCTGCTCCGTCTCGCCGGGAAAGCCGGCTATGAAATTGGTGCGCAGCGCGATGTCGGGCATCGCCTGGCGCAGTTCCGCCAGCTTGTCCTTTATGGACTTTTCCGTGGAGGAGCGCCGCATGTTCTTGAGGACCCCGTCGGCCACGTGCTGCAGGGGCATGTCCAGGTAGCGGCAGACCTTCGGGGCGCCGCGCATGACGGCCAGCAGGTCCGGCGTGAGGCGCTCCGGGTAAACGTACATCAGCCGCCACCATTTTACTCCGGAGACGTCGGCGAGCCTGTCCAGCAGCTCCGCCAGGCGGGGACGCCCGTACAGGTCGGTCCCGTAGGAGGTGGTGTCCTGGGCTATCAGGGAGATCTCCACCGCGCCGCTGTCGGCCAGGCGCCGGGCCTCTTCAAGCACGGACTCCATGGGTTTTGAGCGGAAACCGCCGCGGATAGAGGGGATAAGGCAGTAGGCGCAGCGGTTGTCGCAGCCGTCGGCCACTTTAAGGTAGGCGCTGTGCGCGGCCGTCAGGCGGGCCTTGAGCCGCGGCGAGTCCAGCGGGCCCTCGGCGGGCAGGATATAGGTGCGGCCTTCTTCTATGGCCTTGGCGGCCTGCGCCAGGGCGTGTATGCCCACCACGGCGTCCAGGCCGGGAAAGCGCTGCGCCAGCTTACGCTTTTCGCGCTCCACCAGGCAGCCGGTGACCATTACTTTGGCCAGGCGCCCGCGGGCCTTCAGGGCCAGCAGCCGCCGGATCTCGGCCTCGGATTCCTTTACGGCGGAAGAGAGGAAAGCGCAGGTGTTGATGAGCGCCGCGTCGGCGCCCTCTTCTTCGGGGGTGAGCTGCCAGCCGGCCGCGGCCAGCTCGCCGGCCATTACTTCGGCGTCGGTGAGGTTCTTGGGGCACCCCAGGGAAACAATAAAGAGCTTGGGCATAGTAGGTGAGGGACGTTGTTGACTATTTGACTGCCCCGTTCAGGCGCCTGTCCGGTGCTGGGCAAAGATGGTCAAATGGTCAACAGCGGCCCCTGTTCAATGTTTTTCGAGGCGTTTGATGACGACGAAAGTGGCGATGCCTACGGCTATCATGGACGCCAGGAACAGCGGGTAGGCCAGGCGCGGGTTCTGTATGCCGGTTATGGCGTAAAGCTCCGACATGCCGCCCACCCCGGCGAAGAAGCTCGGCACCGCCACGGCGATGACGATGGCGTTGAGGTTCTTCATGAGGATGTTGAGGTTGTTGGCCACTATGGAGGCGCGGGCGCCCACCAGCGACGCGAAGATGTTGGAGTAGATCTCGGCCTGCCGGTAGCACTGGTTGTTCTCGATGATGATGTCGTCGAGGAACTCCACGCTTTTCTGGGTCAGGCCCATCTTGTCCGTGTTGTGCTTGAGGCGGTCTATCACGTAGGAGTTGGAGTTGATGGCGTTGAGGTAATACACCAGGCTCTTCTCGAGGGTGAACAGGTTGAGCAGGTGGCGGTTCTCCATGGAATGGGTGATCTTGGTCTCTATCTCGTCGGCTATCATGTTGATGACCTTGAGATGCTCCATGAAGTGGAAGATGGAGTTGTAGATGAGCTTGAGGAAGATCTCGCGGATGCCGTCTACGTGCTTGAAATACTTGCCGGAGAACATGTTGATGTCCTCGGAGAGGGCCAGGATGAGCTTGTCCTTGAACAGGAAGAGCCCCATCGAGGAGACCTTGAACATGAAATGGTCTTTGGAGGAATAGTTCTTGGGCCGTTTGAAGATGAGCGCCAGGTGGTCGGGTTCGAACTCCATGCGGGCGGGCTCTTCGGGGTCGAAGGCGGACATGAAGTTGTGCTCGTCGAGGTTGAAGTTCTCCACCAGCCACTTCTTTTCCTCGTCGTTGGGGCTGACCACCACCCAGATGTCCGGCGTCTCCGCCTCTACCTGGGCCAGCTGGTGGTCTTTTATCTTGTATCTTTTTATCATTGGGTCCGCCGGGCTTTGCGCCTCCCGGTAATTCTACTATTTCCGGGCGGCTTTGGCTTTGCTCTTGGCCCCGGCTTTCGCCTTGCCCTTTTTGCCGCCTTTGCCTTTAAGCCGGGCGGCCACGGCCGCGCCGATCTCCGAGAGATTGTCCACCACCTCGGCGCCTGCCTTGCGCAGGGCTTCTACCTTGGAGGCGTGGGTGCCGGCGTTGCCTTCCACTATGGCGCCGGCGTGGCCCATGCGGCGGCCGGGCGGGGCGGTCTTGCCGGCCACGAAACAGAAGACCGGCTTGGTCATCTCTTTTTTTATGTACCGGGCGGCGTCCTCTTCGGCCGAGCCGCCTATTTCGCCTATCATGATGACGGCCGCGGTGGCGGGGTCGGCCTGGAAAAGCCTGAGCGTGTCCACGAAGTTGAGACCCTGCACCGGGTCGCCGCCTATGCCTACCACGGTGGACTGGCCCAGGCCCTGGCAGGTCACCTGCCAGACGGCTTCGTAGGTGAGGGTGCCGGAGCGCGACACCACGCCCACGCCGCCCTTCTTGTGGATATAGCCGGGCATGATGCCAGCCTTGCACTCGCCGGGGGTGATGACGCCAGGGCAGTTGGGGCCCACCAGCGTTACCTGCCGGCCGCAGGCGTTAATGGCGGCCAGGCGTTTCTTGACCCTGACCATGTCCAGCACCGGGATGCCCTCGGTGATGCAGATGATCACGGCCACCCCGGCGTCGGCCGCTTCCAGGATGGAGTCCGCCGCGTAGGGCGGCGGGACGAAGATGAGCGAGGCGTTGGCGCCGGTCGCTTTCACCGCGTCCTTGGCGGTGTTGAACACCGGCAGGCCCAGGTGCTCTGTGCCGCCCTTGCCAGGGGTGACGCCGCCCACCACGGCCGAGCCGTATTCCAGGCACTGCTGCGCGTGGAACGAACCCTGCGACCCGGTCAGGCCGTGCACCAGCAGTTTGGTTTTCTTGTTCAAAAGTATGGACATAGGTTCCTCGTGAAAACTATCTCTTGGCGGCGGCTACGGCCTTCTGGGCGGCTTCCCACAGGGAGTCGGCCTGCTCTATCTTTATGCCGGACTTGGCCAGGATCTCCCGGCCCTCCTTTACGCGGGTGCCTTCCAGGCGCACTATCAGCGGTACGTGGATCTTCACCTTGCGGGAGGCCTCCACTATGCCGGCGGCGATGTTGTCGCACTTCATGATGCCGCCGAAAATATTGACCAGCACGGCCTTTACCTTGGGGTCCTTGAGGATGATCTGGAAGGCCCTGGTCACCTGCTCCACGTTGGCGCCGCCGCCCACGTCCAGGAAGTTGGCCGCGTCGCCGCCGGCCATCTTCACGGTGTCCAGCGTGGCCATGGCCAGCCCGGCGCCGTTGACCATGCAGCCGATGTCGCCGTCCAGGCCGATATAGTTGATGCCGATGGCCCGGGCCTCCCGCTCTATCTCGGAGGCCTCGTGGTCGGGCTTCGCCGCCTGGTCCTTGTGGCGGAACAGCGCGTTGTCGTCGGTGACTATCTTGGCGTCCAGGGCGATGAGTTTGCCCTCGCCGGAAATTATCAGCGGGTTTATCTCCACCAGGCTGGCGTCCAGTTCCAGGAAGACCTTTACCAGCTGGCGCGCGAGCTGCGTGAACTCGCAGAAATTCTTCTGGGGGATCTTCAGGTCGAAGGCCAGCTGCCGCGCCTGGTAGTCCAGCAGGCCGGCCTCCGGGTCCACGGCGACCTTGAGGATCTTCTCGGGGTGGCTCTGCGCCAGTTCCTCTATGCTCACGCCGCCTTCGGCCGAGGCGATGATGGCCGGGCAGGCGGCTTTGCGGTCCAGCACCACGGAGATATACAGTTCCCTGGCGATGGCGCAGGCGTCCTCCACCAGCACTTCCTCCACCGTGAGGGCCTTGCCCTGGGTCTGGTGGGTGACCATCTTCATGCCAAGCATCTTGTTGGTCAGTTCGCGGGCTTCGGCCGCGGTCTTGGCCACCTTTACGCCGCCCGCCTTGCCGCGCCCGCCGGCCAGCACCTGCGCCTTCACTATCCAGGGGCCGGCGCCGTCCAGTTTCAGGGCGTCGGGGCCGTCGCCTATGCGGATGATGCCGTGGCGGCGCAGCACCGGGATGCCGTAGCGCCCGAAAATTTCCTTGCCTTCGTATTCCAGAAGCTTCATTAAAAACGTCCTTTTACCCGCCGGCGGCGGGGGTTTGAAGATTTACATCATAATTTGTAGTATAAATCGGAGTTGCAAGTCCAGCCCCGGCAGGCGGGCTGTTCTGCCCTGAAAAAGACCCAGAGGTGGCGAAATGGCCGAACCCAGGAACGAAAAGAACGTCAGCATAAGCGAGCTCAGTTCGGTCACGGTGCGTTTCGCCGGCGACTCGGGCGACGGCATCCAGCTGGTTGGCAGCCAGTTCGCCAACGCCACGGCCGTGGCCGGCAACGACCTCAGCACCCTGCCTGACTATCCCGCCGAGATCCGCGCCCCCGCGGGGACGCTGGCCGGCGTCAGCGGGTTCCAGATCAGTTTCGGCGACGACTCCGTGCTTACCCCGGGCAACAAGCCCAACGTGCTGGTGGTGATGAACCCCGCCGCGCTGGCCGTCAACCTCAAGAGCCTCGACAAGGGGTCGGTCGTCATCGCCAACTCCGACGCCTTCTCCCAGGCCGCGCTGGCCAAGGCCGGCTACACCGCCAACCCGCTCGAAGACGGCACCCTCTCCAACTACCGCGTGATAGGCGTGCCGGCCACCAAACTGACCGAGAATACCCTGAAGGATTCCGGCCTGCCGCCCGCGCAGGCTCTCAAGTGCAAGAATTTCTACATGCTGGGCATCATGTTCTGGATGTACGGCCTGCCCCTGGGCCCCACTAAAGAGTGGATCAACCTTAAATTCAAGAAAGCCCCCGAACTGGCCTCGGCCAACGCCAAGGCCCTGGAGGCCGGCTACGACTACGCCGAAACCACCGAACTGTTCGACGCGCGCTTCCAGGCCAGGAAGGCCCCCGTGGTGCCGGGCAAGTACCGCAACCTTACCGGCAACGAGGCCGCCGCCTACGCGCTTATCACCGCGGCGAAGCTGCTTAAGAAAAAACTGTTCTACGGTTCTTACCCGATAACCCCGGCCTCCGAAATACTGCACACGCTCTCCAAGCACCGCTCGGCCGACGTGGTGGTGTTCCAGGCCGAGGACGAGATAGCCGCCATGTGCTCCACCGTGGGGGCGGCGTTCGGCGGCGAACTGGCCGCCACCGGCACCAGCGGCCCCGGCCTCTCGCTCAAGATAGAGGCCATCGGGCTTGGCGTGATAACCGAGCTGCCCATGGTCATCATAGACGTGCAGCGGGGCGGCCCTTCCACCGGCCTGCCCACCAAGACCGAACAGAGCGACCTGCTGCAGGCCGTCTACGGCCGGCACGGGGAATGCCCGCTGGTGGTGATGGCGGCCGCGAGCCCGGCGGATTGCTTCCATACCACCCTGGAGGCGGCGCGCATAGCGGTCAAGTACATGACCCCCGTGATAGTGCTGTCCAATTCCTACCTGTCCAACGGCTCGGAGCCGTTCCGTATCCCGAAGCTTTCCGAACTGCCCAAATTCGAAGTGAGCCCCTTGCCGGCGCCCGCGGACTTCAAGCCGTTCATGCGCGATCCCAAGACGCTGGCCCGCCCGTGGGCCTGGCCGGGTTTGAAAGGCTACGAGCACCGCATCGGCGGCCTGGAGAAGGCCGACGGCAGCGGCGCCATCAGCTATGACCCCGAGAACCACGAGCGGATGACCCGCATCCGCGCCGAAAAGATAGCCGGTGTGGCGCGGGAGATCCCGCCTACCCGGGTAAAAGGCAAGGCCGAAGGGGAACTGCTGGTGCTGGGCTGGGGTTCGACCTACGGCGCCATCGCCTCGGCGGTCTCCGAGGCCCGCAAGGCCGGCCTGGAAGTTTCTTCGGCGCACCTGCGCCATGTCTGGCCGCTGCCGCCGGACCTGGGGCCGCTGCTCAAACGCTTCAAAAAAGTGCTGCTGCCCGAAGAGAACACCGGCCAGCTGCGGATGATACTGCGCTCCGAATACATGCTGGAGGCGCTGGGCCTGAACAAAGTGCAGGGCCAGCCGCTGAACTCCGACGAGGTCCTGGCCAAGATAAAAGAAGTCCTGGGGGGCAAATAACATGGAAACCAAGCTCACCGCCAAGGATTTCTCCTCTAACCTGCCGGTCAAATGGTGCCCCGGCTGCGGCGACTTCGCCATCCTCAACATGATGCAGAAGGTGTTCGCGGGCATGGGCCTGCCGCACGAGAAGTACGCCGTGATCTCGGGCATCGGCTGCTCCAGCCGTTTCCCGTATTACGTCAATACCTACGGCTTCCATTCCATTCACGGCCGCGCGGCCGCTGTGGCCAGCGGCGTTAAGCTGGCCAACCCGGACCTGGCGGTCTGGGTGATCACCGGCGACGGCGACGGGCTCTCCATAGGCGGCAACCACATGATGCACGCCATCCGCCGCAATATCGGGCTCAAGATAGTGCTCTTCAATAACCGCATCTACGCGCTCACCAAGGGCCAGGCCTCGCCAACCACGCAGCCCGGCACCAGGACCAAGAGCACGCCTGCAGGCTCCATAGATTACCCGTTCAACCCGGCCCGCTTCGCGGTGGGCCTGGACTGCACCTTCGTGGCGCGCGGCCTGGACAACGACCTGCCCGGCACCACCGCCATCCTCGAACGCGCCGCCAAGCACAACGGCACCACCTTCGTGGAGATCTTCCAGAAATGCGTGCCTTTCTCGGACAAGGAGTTCGACCCGCTCAAGAACCCGGCTACCCGCGAGGACGTGATCCTGCGCGTGGAACACGGCCGTCCGCTGGTGTTCGGGGTGAACAAGGACAAGGGCATAGTTTTCAAGGGCTTCAAGCCGTCCGTTGTCTCCTTCGAGCCGGGCAAAGTTCCCGCCGAGGTCGCCGTCTACGACGAGACCAACGCGGAGATGGCCTACCTCATCAGCGGGTTCACCCAGCCGGAACTCCCGGTGCCTTTCGGGGTTTTCCTCTCCACCTCCAAGCCCTCCTTCGAGGAGCTGTACTACGACCAGGTCAAGGACGTGGCGCATACCCGGGAGCACGAGCTGGAAGCCCTCCTGACCGGCCCTGACGCCTGGGAAATAAAATAACCGGCGCCAGGCAAAAAAGAACCCCGCGGGCGCGGGGTTCTTTTTTTGTCCATGTGATGCGTACAGGTGCGCGGATTCAGCGGCGGCATGCGGCCGGGAAGCTGCCGAGCCACGCCCGGAAGGCGTCGGCTTCTCCGGTGGAACGGGCGCCGGCTGCCGCCTTGGAATAAAGGTCCAGCTCGGCCGCGGCCGCCCCGGGTCCCGCCGCGCCCGAGCACAGGGCGAGTTTCAGGCTCTCGAAGTCTCCCGCCCGCAGCAGCTTGAATTCGGGGGGGAGGGGTTTGCCCCGCCGGGCGAACAGCAGGGAAAAAGCGTCCCAGTAAACCAGCGCCCATTTTTCCCTGGGCATGAACAGCAGGTATGCCGGCCGTGCCAGTGTCGTTTTTACCCCATCGGGGCCCGGCTGCTCGAAGGGCAGCATGGCGTAGTCCCGGCGGAACAGTACCAGCTCCAGGCCGCGCGCGTCGGCGAAACGCCCCCAGGTATACTGATCTTCCATCGCTGCGCTGACCGGCACCAGGTACTTGTGGAAAAGATAGCGTCCGTCCGTGAAAACTTTGTACTCGGGGTTCAGCGCCCAGCCCAGGTAGCCGCCCCAGGTCCAGGGGTTGTAGAGCCTGCGGCCTCCCAGTTGCGCGGAGTTCTTTTTCAGGTAGGCGGCGGCTCCGGCCGCCTCCTCTCCCAGGTTCACCTTGAAGGCCAGGTAGCGCGGCCAGACCAGCAGAACGAGGTATATGGCCGTCAGGCCGAACAGCCAGCGGCCCCGCCGCTCCAGCAGCCGCGGTTCCCAGAGCCGGGCGGCGGCGGCGAAGGCATAGACGGCCGCGGCCATGGAGAAAAAGACCATGTGCCGGGAGTGGCGCGAGGCCTCGAAGGCCAGCGTCCCCAGCACCAGCAAATGGGCCAGGGGCAGGTGGCGCTCACGCAGGAAACGCAGGAGCAGGAATGAAAACGAGGCCAGCAGTAAGGCCATGAAAGGCCAGTGCCAGGGATTGGTGAGCGTCGGCGGCGCCCACTCGGCCAGGTAGCGGGCCAGAGCGCCGGAGTCGGAGGCGTGGCTGACAAGTACGGCGTAGATCTTTACGCCCCAGGGGTTGAGCATGGTTCCGGCAAAAGCCGCGGCAAGCGATAACAGCGGCGCGCGGCCCGGCGCCTGAGCCCGGCCGGGCCAGAGTCTGTTGTCGGCATAGCCGCCGAGCGCGTAAAAGCCCAGCAGCAGCAGGCCGTAGGCGAAGCCGGCGTGGAGGTTGGCCCATAGCGCGAAAGACAGGGCGACGCCGGCCAGCGCCCCGGGCCCGGAGGGACAGGCCCCCTCGAGCCTGGCTTTTTCCAGGCGCCAGAGAAGGAGAGAAAAGAATAACACGCTGAAATTCTCCGGACGCAGGTCGGAGTTGGCCAGCAGCGCCAGTCCCCAGAGAGGCAGGGCGAAGAAGGCCGCGCCCCGCAGGCCGTTCAGTTTGAGGATGGAATAGAATACCGGCAGGGTAGCGCCCAGCAGCGCCAGTTTGAGCAGGAAGAACCCGGTTTTCCCGTCCAGGGAGTAGACCCCGTAATACAGGACCTGAGCCAGCCACTCGAAGTCGGTCCAGGGCGCGCCCGCTTCGGTCCAGGAGAGGAAGTCGGCCGCCGGCAGCCTTAGGTTTTCAGCTATAAACCTGCCGGCCGACAGGTGCCAGTAAAGGTCAGGGTTCAGTACGGGCATGGCCAGGGCGCCAAGCGCCAGGACCGCGCCTGCCGCCAGCCACAACTTGCCGCTCAGGGTTTGCCCGCCTTCTTTCATCCCAAGATTATACCGAAATTATAGACCGGTCCCCGGAGAGACCGGCTTGAACGGCGTGGGCTATTCGGAGAATCGCGTCCCGGGTCTGGAAAACATCTGGCAGTCTGCCGGGAAGATCATCGCCGGCAGCGTCCGGGCGGTGAGGTGGAGGGAGTGCGGCCGGGTTCAGGGGCGGCGGCCGGGCGGCAGGCGCTCCAGGTTCTGGCGCGCGGGGGAATAGTCCTTATCGCAGGCCAGGGCGCGGCGGTAATAATCCCCGGCCTCCGCGGGTCGGCCTTTTATGAGCCGGATATTGCCAAGGTTGTTGAGGGCGGGGGCGTGGCAGGGTTCCCGTTCGAGGGTCTGCAGGAACAGGCGTTCCGCGGCCGGCAGGTCTCCTTGTCCCGCTTCCAGGAAGCCGAGGTTGTAGTAGCTGCTTTTATCTTCGGGGTAGGTTTCTATGGCGCGCCGCAGGCAGGCGCGGGCCTCGGGTTTAAGGCCGTACTGCAGGTAGGCGCCGCAAAGGTTCACCAGGGCGGCGGCCGCGGCCGGCTGTTTCTGCAGGGTGTCCCGCCAGAGCGTTATGCCGTTCTCCCAGGCCGCGCAGCGCGCCCGCGAGGCGGCCGTAAGCGTGAAGACCGCCAGAACGGCGCAGGCGCCCAGGGCGGCGCGCCGGCGCGGCCCGGCCGCCGCCCAGGCGCGCCGCCCGGCCGCGGCCAGGAGCAGAAAGATCCCGACGGAGGAAACGTAGGTGTAGCGGTCCGCGGAAATAACCGGGCCGAAAGGCAGGAACTGCAGCACCGGCAGCAGCGCCGCCGCGAAAAACCCCGCCCCGAAAATTATTTCCCTGTTCTTCCTGAAAAACCAGACCAGCGGCAGGGCCAGGACCGCCGTCGCGGCGGCCAGGGCGTACAGCCCGGCCTTGCCGCCGGGCGCCGTTACGTACATGGCCGACAGGTTGAAAGGCCACAGCAGCGTGTAGAGGTAGAAGCCCAGATTATAGAGCGGCGTGATAACGCGCCCCGGCCAGTACCAGGCCGGCGGACCGCCGCCCGGGGCCAGCTGTATGGCGGCGAAAAGCGCGGCCAGGATAAGGTACGGAGCCTTGTTCTTTAAGTGGAGCGGGCGCAGCTCTCCTTCTTTCAGGTAGTCGGCCAGCAGCAGTACCAGCGGCAGGGTGACGGCCATGGACTTGGAGAGCAGCGCGCCCAGGAACAGCAGCAGGGAGAGCGGGTAGGCCCACGCCCGTCCCGGGCGCAGCAGGTAGCAGCAGAACGAGGCCAGGTAGAAGAAGGCGTACAGCACGTCCTTGCGCTCCGCCGCCCAGGCCACGGATTCCACGTGGGCGGGGTGTATGCCGAACAGCAGCGCCACCGCGAAAGGCGCGTACACCCCCGCCAGCAGCAGCCTGGCCAGGAACATCACCAGCGCCGTGTTGGCCAGGTGCAGGAGGAGGTTGGTGGTGTGGTAGCGCTTGGGAGTGAGGCCCGCCGCCCTGTAGTCCAGGGCGTAGCTCAGGGCGGCCAGCGGCGCGTACATGCCCAGGTCCGGCTCCGAGAAAAGTTTGGCTACGCTGCCGGCGGTGAGGGTCTGTATCTTGGGATTGCGGGTAATGTAGCGGGTCTCGTCCCAGTTGATGAACCCGTTGTCCAGGCAGGGGCTCATGGCCAGCCAGGAAAAGAACAGGGCCAGCGCCAGCAGCGCCGCGAACAGGGGCTTTTCCCCGGCGGCCGGGAACTGCCCGGTGAACAAAGGTTCTCTCATTGTCGCAAGTGTCGCCGGGCGGCCGGCCTTCACGGTTTCTTCTTCACGTACTTTATGCGCCGCAGGCTGGTGCCGGGAAAATAGAACTCCAGGATCTCCCTGTAGTCCTTGTTGTGCTTGCCGGCCAGGCCCGCCGCTCCGCTCTGGCACATGCCTATGGCGTGGCCCCAGCCGCCGCCGTAGATCCAGTAGTTGCGCACCTTGCCGTCCTTGTGGCGGTTTATCTCTATCTTGAAAAGCGTGCTCTTGAGCGAACTGAACCCCAGCAGGTTGCGGATCAGGTGCTCGCGCGTCACGTCCACGGTCTTTTTGCTGCCCACTATCCGCAGGCCGTTGACGTTGCCCGACGGGCTGCGCTTGAGCGGGATGATGTTCTGGATCTCGCCCACCGCGTAATCCTTGTTGACGCGGAAGGTCATGTCTTTCTGACGGATGATCTTCATCCAGCGGTATTCGGAGGCGCGCACCCGGCCCGGGTAATTGCAGTTGGCCGGCGGGTTGCCCGTTATCCACAGGTTCCAGTTCCAGGGATCCAGCGGCTCTTGCGGCTGGTCCGGGTGGCCGTCGGCCTTGTTCACCAGGTAGGGAGAATGGCCCCAGCCGGTGACTTCTTTGGAGGCCTGGATCCAGCCGCCGCAGTTGGAGTGGTAGAAAGTGTAGGCGGGGCGGCCGTGATAGGTGAGGATCTCGCCTTCGGTCTCCACCACCGCCCTGGACGTGGAATTGGCCTCTATGGACTTGCCCTTGTAGGCCTGGCAATGCTGCCCGTCGCAGAGGTGGTAGCCTTCCTTTTTGTGCTGGCCGCCGCGCGCGCGGCGTATCAGCACCTGGGTGCGGGCCAGCACCGCCTGCGCCTTGAGCGATTCATAGGGCCACTGCGGCGCCACTTCGCTGGGCACCACGCCCAGCAGGTAAAGCTCGTTCTCTATCACGTTGACCACGCCAATGCCGCGCCCGGCCACCGGCCAGAGCTCCACGTAGCCGCGGTACTGCCTGTCCGCCCCGCGGAACCAGGGGTTGGAGGTCCGGGA
>JAMPXK010000067.1 GCA_023701245.1 Elusimicrobiales bacterium
TCTTGCGCGTGCCGGGGTCTATCTTGGTTTCCAGGGGCAGGCACTGGCCGGACACCGGGTTATAGCGGGCCATGACCAGTTTGGAGATGTCGGGGATGGTGCATTCGTAGCCCAGTTCCAGGGAGACGGGCACCTGGGGCTGCGCGCCGTTCTCGCTGAACACGGCCACTTCCATGGTCCTGCCGCAGACCGTGTAGGAGCCGCAGGAGTTGGTGACGGAAGAGGAGATGGCGATGGCCGTGGGCTGCGCGAAAGAGCCGGCGGGCACGCTGAGGCTGACCTGGCGGGTGTTGGGCAGCCAGCCGGTGATGACGGTGGCGGCCGAGGGAGAGGTGACGCCGGCTATGGACCCCGCGGGGGCGTTATTGGGGCCGGCCAGGGTGAAGGCGGCCGGCACCGACTGCTGGCGGGCGGAGATGAGGCCCTCTCCGTTGCGGGCCGCCACGTCGAAATAGTACGTAGTGGACGTGAGCAGTCCGGTCATGCTGTGGGAATCGCCGGTATACGCCCGGCTGAAGGGCAGATAGGTGGTGTAAGTGTTGGAGAAGCTGCTGGTAGTGCCGCGCACCTCGTAAACGGTCCCGGCGGAGTTGTTGTTCTTCTCCCAGGACAGCGTGACGCCGGACATGTCTATGGAAGCGGGGGTGACGTTGTACGGGGGGCGGGCCAGCGTGTACTTGGTGCCCATGTTCAGTTCGTCCGAAGCTATGCCGCTGCCGTTGATCGCGTAGAGCTTTATATAGTAGCGGACGTTGGCGCCCAGGCCCCCGAAAGTCTTGCTTTCCCCTACCACCATGGAAGAGCTGGTGGCCAGGCGGGCGAAGTCGCTGGCGGTGGACAGGTGGACGCTGTAGACGGTCCAGGTGGAGTTGCCGTTGGCCAGCCAGTTGACGGTGAAACTGCCGGTGGTGACGCTGATGAAAGGATCGCTGGGGTGCGCGGAGGGCGCCACCGCGAGCGTGTAGACGGTCATGGGAGCGGAGGGCGGCCCGCTGACTGGCCCGTAAGCCGTGGATTTAACGGCCCGGGCGGAGACCGTGTAGGGCCGGTTGGCGCTCAGGCCGGTCTGGGTGAGGTCCATAAGGGTGGTGGACCCGATGAAAACCGCCGCTTCGGTGCCGGCCGAGACGTCGTAGACTTCGTAATAGTCGGCCCCGAGCGAAGAGCTCCAGGCCCAGTTGATGGCGTTGGTGCTGACGGCGGTGCCGGACAGATCGTTGATGGCGGCCACGGTGATGGTGGACTCCACGTTGGAATAGGCGGTCACCACGCCGGCGCCGTTGGAAGCCTTGACCCGGAAATAGTACATCTTGTTCGGGGACAGGTTGGACAGCGTGGTGTAGGTGCTGGTGAAGTTGACGTTGAAGGGGATCGGCGTGGAGATGAGCACCGGGTTGTTGAAATTCCCCTCCGCGCACATGGACAGTTCGAAGGGCGTGGCCGGAGAATTGGCGTTGGCGTTCCAGGCCAGCGAGGCGCTGGTGAAGCTGGCTCCCGTGATGGCCAGGTTGGTTGGAGGCATGGCCAGGGTGTAGTAGGTGGCCGACTGCGCCATGGCGCCGCCGCCGCCAACGTTGGTTGCGTTCACCTTGACGGAGATCTGGGTGTTGGGCTGCAGGCCGGTCTGGGTATAGGAGACGGCGGGCAGGAAGGTTGCCGTGGTGATGAAGACGTTGTCGCTGGAGGAGTACAGGGCGTACGCGTCGGCGCCCGTCACGGTGTTGCTGGTCCAGGACCAGGTTATGGAACTTACGCCCTGCACGCTGCCCGTGGGCGCGGAGGGCGTGCCCGAGGGGCGCGGCACGGTCACCTGGACTATCTGGCCGTCCGAGAACACGCCGGAACCGGCTACGCGCATATGGTACCAGCCGTGGGGCATTTCACCGGGCAGGCTGGGCGTGATGATGGTTATTGAAGAAAGGGTCGTTTCCCAGTTGGTATTGGGGCCGCCGTACCAGGAGTAGATCCGGGTGGACAGGTCTATCATGAAGCCGCTGGGGTTGTCTATCTGGTGCATGTACACGCGGGGATTATGATGGGAGGAGTTGGCCGCCCCCGCGCCGCCGCCCGAGGCTTCGGTTATGCCGTGGAAATTGGAGGCGTCGCTCAGCAGGGTGGCCGCCATGCCCCTGTCGAAATAGACCGTGGCGGTGGAGATCAGCATCTGGCGCGTGGTATCCGCCGACAGGCCCTCCAGATCGGGGTAGTAGGAGAAGTAGGCCGTCTCGGTGGTGTCGAGGTACTCGCCTCCGTCCCAGCCGCCTATGTTGATAAGATGGTTGTCCCTGGTAAGGATGGTGGTGTGGTGGGACCGCGAGGTGGTCTGGCCCTGGTCCGCATAGCCGTAGAAATCCGGGTCGAAACTTTCCGCGCGGCCCTGCGCTACGCCGGCCGATTCGCCGCCCGTCACCATGACCTTGCCGTTAGGCAGCAGCACGCTGCGGTGGCTGCTCCTGTTGAGGTTGAGCAGCACCACGTCGCCGTTGGGGTCCAGCGGCAGGCCCCAGGCCGCGCCGTTGAAGATCTCCGAGGTCAGCAGGCTTGCAGAATTGTTGGAGCCGCCTATCACCAGCACGTTGCCGTCCTTGAGCAGGGTGGCCGTGTGGGTATAGCGGGGAGTATTAAGGTCGGGACCGGCGGAGAAAGTCTTGTTGACGTGGCTGTAAATTTCCGTTTCCCGCGCGGCGCCGAAGCCGTTGACGCCGCCCACCATCAGCACGTTGCCGTCCTTGAGCAGGGTGGCCGTATGCTGGGCCCTGGGCGTGGCCATGCTGCCTACCGGCAGCCAGTAAGCTTTGGAGGAAATATAAAGTTCAGCGGTGGCGGAGTAGGTGCTGATGGTGGAGCCGCCGGCCACCAGCACGTTGCCGTCGGGCAGCAGGGTGGCGGTGTGGTTCTGGCGCGGCGAACCCATGGACGAAGTAGGCACCCAGCGCTGGGTGTCGGGGTAGAAGATCTCGGAGCCGGCCACGGCGGCGCTGGACGGCGTGACGCCGCCGGCTACCAGCACGGAGCCGTTGGGCAGCAGCGTGGCGGTATGCTTGGTGCGCGGGGTGGTCATGGTCCCGGTAGGGGTCCACTGCCTGGTTTCCGGGTCCATCATTTCGCAGGTGGCCAGCTGGGTAGCTCCGTCGGAGCCGCCGCAGGTCAGGATATGGCCGCTGAAGAGCAGCGTACTGGTGTGGTAGGCGCGCTTGGAGTTAAGCTTGGGCGCCTCGGGCCAGATGTCGTCTCCGACAGGGGACTTGAACACCGGGATATAGTAGTTATAGTTGGAGGTGGCCGAGAAAGTCTTGACGCCGCGCGCGCATTGGGCCGCCGGGGAAGGCTCGCAGTTGCGGCCGCCCAGGATCACGGCGTCCGCCGCCGGGGTAATGATGGCCGTATGGTTAAAGGCCGGCTCCGTCAGCGTGGGAGATATCTCCACGTCGGCCAGGTCCTTCCAGGAGTTGGTCCTGGGCAGGTAGCCCAGCTGGGAGGAGAGCACCATCTCCCGCACCACCAGCGTGGAAACGTCGAAAGAGTAAACGGGGGCCCGGTCCAGCATGTGGATCTCGTCGGCCGTATAGGCGAACTCCAGGTTCATGTTTATGGTGTCCCCGGCCGTTTCCAGCGGGGAGTAGACGGTGGTTCCGTCATCCAGCGGCGTCATGTTGTTGATCCTGCCGCGCAGGCCGGTGAAAGTAGCGGAAGTGACGTAAAGGCAGCTGTTGGTATCCGAGTCGCAGGAGACGGGCGCGAAAACGTCAATGGGGCCGCTGCCGTATTCCTCCAGGTTGATGTTGTAGACTTCGGCGTCGTCCAGGATGGACCCGGAGAGAACGCGGGCGGTGCCCTTGATGCCGCGGTAGATATCCGGCAGCGTGAAAGAAAGCCAGGTGTTGATGCTGCCGGTAACAAGTTTGTTGGTGTCCAGCGGGTACACTGGCGCGGTCATGGTAAGAGTTGAGGTTATCACGGAGGTGTAGTTGGGCGCCGCCCCGGAATTGAGAGAGCTTTTGTCGAACACGGCCGTGCCGGCCGGGTTCTGGAGGGTGAGGTAGCTGAAGAACTGGCCGGGATTGAAGCCTTCGCCTATCAGGGTGCCTACCGGCAGGCCGTCCAGTACGGCGGTGCTGCGCCTCAGGGCGATCTCCACGTTGTCCGTGGCGATAGAAGGACTGGCCGGGGTGGCCGGCCTGGAGAAGAAAGCGTCGGCGTTTACCAGGCGGCCGGAAACTTCCCTGGAAAGTTCTATATCCAGGAGGAAATTTATTACGCTGCCGGGGTTTACATTTGCCGTAGTGGGGCCGGTCTTGGTGAGATAGATTACGGAGGAAGCTGAAAGGGTGGGTGAGTCCCGGAAGAAAGTAGGGACTATGTTGCCGTAGCCGCCGGACATGTGCCAGACGCCGTCGGGCAGCAGCAGCGCGGAGTGGTTATTTACCCTGTAGGGAGTTACGCCGAAAACCGATTCCCCCAGCACGGCCCTGGCGCCGTTCCTGTCGAAGACCTCTGCCCCGCCCAGGAAGCCCTTGCTGCCCGCGGTCTGGTTTACGATCCCGGCGTCTGAGGCCATCGCCCCGAGTATGTGCCAGCATTCGTCGTCTGTTATGGCCCCGCTGGCCCGGCAGGTGAGGACGTCTAAAGCGTTGTAGCCGCCGGCTATCATGATAAGGCCGTTGTTGAGCACGGTGGCGGTGTGGTTTATCCTGCCCTGGAGCAGCGCTGACACCGGGGTCCAGACGTTCTGCGCCGGGTCGTACAGCTCGTTCATCGGTTCGTAGATCCAGGCGGTATCGCCGGCGTTCCTGCGCCGGCCGCCGGTGACGAAGACTTTGCCCGACTCCAGCGTGACCGCCGCGTGGCCGATGCGCGGACTGACGAAAGCCGCGGCCTGGAAGACCGAGGCGTCGGAGGGGTTGTAGATGTCGCAGGCGCCGGTAACGGAGGTCTGCGCGGCCGCGCTCTGGCCGCCGCAGATCAGCACCCGGCCGGCCCGGGGGCCGGTGGTCAGCAGGGTGGCGGTATGTCCCCCCCGCAGCGTGCTCATGGCCGTGGTGGCGGCGCAGGTCCTGGTTTTGGGATTGCAGAGCTCCATGGAGGACAACGGCGTGCCGGTGGCCGCGAAGCCGCCGGCTATCAGCACCCTGCCGTCCGACATAAGGGTGGCGGTGTGGGAGGAGCGGGCCGTGACCAGGTTGCCCGCCCAGGCCTCGAAAGCGTTGGTGGACATGTTGTACATCTGGATCTCGGCCGTGACGGCGTTGCCGGAGTCCGTGACGCCGCCGGTGATCAGGATGTTGCCGTCGGCGAGCAGGGTGGTGGTGTGGCTGTGCTTGGCGTTGAAAACGGCGTTGGCATCCGTCCAGGCGTACGCCGTGAGGATGGTGAATACTATAGCCAGCTTTCTGAAAGTCATAAGAATGCCCGAGAATAGTCTAGCGCAAACCTGTTACAACTTTGTTACGGTTTAGTGAAAACCTCAGTTGACGTCCACCAGCGAATCCCCGGTTGGGGCCTTGGGTTTGCCCGGATCCAGCTTCTTTTTGCCGTCAACGTTGAAGTGGTAGGGGTAGGTGCCCGGCAGGATATAGATCTCCGCGCGCCAGGCGCCGTTCTTTTTAGCCATCTTGACGTCGCGCCAGGAGGTGAAACTGCCGGCGATCTTTACGGACTTGGCCTTGGCGTCCTTGTATTCGAAGACGGTCTTTACGGCCTTTATCTTTTCCGGCTCCTGGGCGCCTTCCGCCGCGGGCGCGGCTTTGGGCTCTTCCTTGCCTTCCGCCGGGATCTTGGCCTCTTCCACGGTGGTGTTCTCTTCTTCAGGCACGGGCATGGGTACCGGGCGGACCTCTATGGAGTCGCCCGACATATGCAGGGACAGCCTTTCGTAAATGGAGTAGCCGGCAAAAGCCATGAGCGCCAGGCTGGCGAAAGCCGCCGCAGCCCAGAATGTTTTTGATTTCTTCATTTCTTGATAAATCCCCAAAGTTCTTTTGCGGTTCTGAAAGCGGGTGACCTGCGAGCGTCAGCGAGCTTCCCCTATCAGGAACATTCCCATCACACCGGAACCTAAAACCTTCACTAACAACCCGTCACTTAGCCACTGTTAACATCTATTCGCAAATCCAAAGCGGGTGATGGGAATCGAACCCACGTCTAATGCTTGGGAAGCACTCGTTCTACCATTGAACTACACCCGCGGAAAGAGCAAAAAAACCAACGACCCGTAAATTCTACTTAAAACTATTTTGCAATTCAACAATAATATTATTATTTCTTTATCAGGTCCAGAAATTCCTGCCGCACCCGGCTGTCGGTCTGGAAATTGCCCAGCATGGCGCTGGTGGTCGCGAAAGAGGTTTCGTTCTTGACCCCGCGCATGCTCACGCACAGGTGCTCCGCTTCCAGGACCACGCCCACCCCGCGCGGCTTGAGTTTCCGGAACAGGGTGCCGGCTATCTCCTCGGTAAGGCGCTCCTGCACCTGCAGGCGCCTGGCGAAAGTTTCCACGAGGCGCGGGATCTTGGAGAGGCCCACTATGCGGCCGTTGGGGATATAGGCCACGTGCGCCTTGCCGAAGAACGGCAGCATGTGGTGCTCGCAGAGCGAGTAGAAAGAGATGTCCCTGACTATCACCATCTCGCGGTAGTTCGCCTTGAAGAACGCGCCGTTAAAGACCTTGTCGAGGTCCGCTCCGTAGCCGGAGGTGATCTCGCGCAAAGCGCGGGCCACGCGCAGCGGGGTCTTTTTCAGGCCTTCGCGCGAGGGGTCCTCCCCCAGCGCTTTCAGGATCTGGAGCGTAGTGTTTTCAAGCGGGTCTTTCATACTATGATTTTACAAAAAAAATCCCCTGGCCGTTCGGGGCAGGGGATTTTTCCGGGCCGGGCAAAGTTTATTTGGAGGCGATGTAGAGCCACTTGCTGGTGGCGTTGAGGCCGCGCGAGGCGGCGCGCAGGTTCCTGGCGTCGGCGGCCAGGGCGTCCAGGGCGCGCTGCTCCTCCAGCAGCTGGGTGAGTTTTTTGCCGCGGGTCTTCTTGCCGCCTTTGCGTGAGGTGACGGCGTCGCGCATGGCGGATCTCTTTTTGCCGGCGGCCAGCCGGGCTATGAGCCCGCTGACCTTTACCGCCTTGCGGTTGACCTTGCTGCTGTAGCTGAAGATGGTGTTGATGTACTTGGCGTTGGGCGAGCCGGCCTGCACCGAATTGAACTCCGCCTTGTTGAGGGCGGCTACGTGACGGAGGTTGTTGGAGATCATCTTGAGGCTCAGGCCCATGGCCGACAGGTCGTGGGCGCTCATACGCGGGCTGGCGGAGTCCAGCGTCTCCAGGGCTTCGTCCAGGTATTCGTCCTGGCGCACCAGTTTGAAAAGGATATCCTTGAATTCCCTGGCCTTGGGGTCTTCCTGCGCGGCGGCGGCCTGCGGGGCCGGGGCCGGAGCGGGGGCGGCGGCGAAGGCCAGGCCAAGCCCGGCTATTACGAGAAGACCGGCCGAAAGCGCGATTCTGTTCTTCATATTATGAGTTGCCTCCTGCTGCCTTATGATAGTCTATCTTTAAAGAGCACGCGCCGCCCGGGCCCGGTGGCCGCCTATTTAAAATAAAAAGGCCCATACGCGTATGGGCCTTTGGGGCAAAACGTCCGGCGGCCGGCTCTTTCAGCTGCCAGGCCGCATTCCCTTCAGCGCTTTGAGCGCCTGTTCCCTGGTCTTTACCTTCCCTTCGAACTGCAGCAGCTGCACCTTGTCCAGCAGTTCCCCCACCCGCGGGCCTTCCGCCACGCGCAGCGTCTTTATGACGTCGTTGCCGTCTATCAGACGGGCCGAGCGCAGGCGCATGCTTTTTTTAACGTAGGTCCTGAAGAGCAGGTTGAGCACCTGCATATAGCGCAGGGTCTTTTGGGGCGAATTGTAGGGCAGGCCGGGCTTGAGCGGCGCGGGCGCGGCCTGCAGCCGGGGGCGGAATTTTCCCAGTTGGGCCTCCGAGATATAACTGGCGTGGTCGGCCCAGGAGAGGGCCAGGAGCGGCACCGTATGTTCCCCCATGGTGCGGAAGAAGCGGAACATGGCCCGGTCGGAGATCTGGTCGTTGGCGGCCAGGTTGCCGGGGCGCAGGTGGGCGCCTATGATCTTGGTGACCAGGCGGATCTCGTCGCGGGAGAAGCGCAGGTCTTCCATCACTTTCTGGGTCATCTGCGCGCCGAATTCCTCGTGGCCGAAAAAGCGCAGGCGCCCTTTTATCATGGCGGCCTTGGGCGGCTTGGCGATGTCGTGCAGCAGCGCGGCGAACTTGAGCAGCCGTGGCGCGGGCAGCTGGTCCCCCGCCTTCTTATGCTGCGGCAGGCAGGCGGGCAGGTTCTCAAAAAGGTAGTCCATCCGCTGCAGCACCAGCAGGGTATGCTTGAGCACGCCGCCTTTGCCGTAATAGGCGGTGGCGCAGGTCTCCTGCGGGGCCAGGTCGGGAAAGACGGCTGTCAGCAGGCCGTACTGGTGCATAAGGGCCAGCCAGCGGTGGGACTCGGGGCTTTCCAGCAGGCGCAGCAGTTCCTCGCGCACGCGCTCCTGCGCGGTGCGGCGTATCAGCGGGGCGTGCTTTTTTACCGCTTTAAGCGCCGCCGGGGCGATGGCGAGGCCTACGGCGGAAGCGATGCGGAAAGCGCGCAGCAGGCGCACCGGGTCCGCGGCGAAGACGCCGGGCGAGACCAGGACCAGTTTTTTAGCTTTGAGGTCGCGCAGGCCGCCGAAGAGGTCGGTCACCGCGTTCCTGGCGGGTTTGAAGGTGAAGCCCCCGGCGCGGGGCGCTGCCTTGAGGTCGTCAGCGGGTGAAAGCCTGCAGGCCAGGGCGTTCACGGTAAAGTCCCGGCGGGCCAGGTCAGACTTCAGGCTGCCGCCCACGAAGGGCATGATGTCCAGCTGCAGGCCGTTCTTCTTGCGGGAGGTGAGGCGCCAGACCTGGGTCTCTTCGTCGAGAAGGAAGCAGGCCGCGTCCAGCTCCCCGGCCAGCCGCTCTACCCGGCGGCGGAAGTCAGCCGAAGGCGGTACGGCCAGGTCTATGTCCTTGAAGGGCTTTTTGCGCAGGGCGTCGCGCAGGGCGCCGCCTACCAGCCAGGCTTCCGGGAAAACGCGCAGGATGCGGGCCGCAAGTTTCATGTATGAGCCTTACCGGGCCTGGCGCGGCGCTTAGTGGCGCGCGTGCGCGGGCTTATCGTGCGTATGCGAGGCGCCGGCCGCGGCGGTCCTCTTCTCCAGTTCCTTGCGCAGCAGCTCGCGCTTGAGCACCTTCTGCAGGGCGTTCTTGGGCAGGGCGCTGACTATCTCCACGTCGCGCGGGCGCTTGTAGGCGTCGAAATTGGCCTTGATGAACTGCATGATCTCGGCCTTTTCCAGGGCGGTGTCGGGCTTGGCCACCACGAAGCACTTCATGGTCTCGTTGCCGCTGCCGTCCGGGATGCCGATCACGGCGTTCTCCAGCACCTTGGGGTGCGTGCAGATGGTATGTTCTATCTGCGCCGGGAAGACCTTCAGGCCTTTTACTATGACCATGTCCTTCTTGCGGTCGCGGATGAACAGGAAACCGTCGCTATCCAGCACGCCTATGTCGCCGGTCTTGAGCCAGCCGTCCTGAGTAAAAAGCTCTTTCGTGGCCTGGTCGTTGCCGTGGTAGCCGCGGGTGATGTTGGGGCCCATCACGCAGATCTCCCCCTCCTCGCCGTGTCCGAGGTGTTTGCCGGCCTCGTCCACTATGCGGATCTTCACGCCGGGGATGGCGCGGCCCACGGAGCCGTGCTTGCGGCCCTTGGGCGGGTTGATGGTGACCACCGGGCTGGTCTCCGTAAGGCCGTAGCCTTCCAGGATATGCAGGCCGAAGGCCTTGTGGAAGTGGTCGGTGATGGTCTTGTTGAGCGGGGCGGCGCCGGACAGGCAGAAGCGCACCTTGCGCAGGCTCCAGAACTTCAGGAAGAACTTCTTGAGGCCGCGCGCCTCCTTGGCCAGCACGCCGTAGATCTGCGGCACGGCGATCATGATGGTCACGCCCTCGCGGCCCATGGCCTGCAGCCAGGGCTTGGGCGGCGTGATGCTCTTGACTATCATGGTCTTGCAGCCCATCAGGATGGGCGCTATCACGTTGCCGGTCCACGAGAAGGTGTGGAACATGGGCAGCAGCGCCATGAAGACGTCCTTCTTGGTGGGGTCTATGACGGAAATGGCCGAGCGGGCGTTCTCGGTCATATTGTGATGGGACAGCAGCACGCCTTTGGGATGGCCGGTGGTGCCGGAGGTGTAGAGGATGGACGCCAGGTCGTGCTCGTCGGCGGCCGGCTTCTGCGTCTGGGGGTGGTAATGGGCGTGCTTGAGGTACTGCCAGAAATCCACCACCCCGTCCAGGCCGCAGAAATCGGCGGAAACTATGAACTTGAGCCCGGGCAGGGTCTTCTTGACCAGCAGGTAGTTCTTTATGAACTCCTTTTCCGTCACTACGCCTTTGCAGGCGGAGTTCTCCAGGATATAGGAGATCTCCTCGCCTTTGGAGACCAGGTAGTTGATCGGCACGGCCACAGCGCCGATCTTGGCCATGGCGAAGTAGGAGATGATGAATTCGGGTGAATTGCGCAGCACTATGGCCGCGCGGTCGCCTTTGCGCAGGCCCAGCTGCCAGAACATGTCCGCAGCCCGGTCCACGGAGAACAGCACTTCGTGCCAGGACAGGCTCTTGTCGCCTGTCACATAGGCCGTTTCTTCGGGATGCCTCTCGGCCGTCCTGGCCAGGCAGGAGTAAAGGTCTTTAGGTTCGGTCATATCCCCATATTGTAGATAATTAATAAGGGAATATTAAAGGCCCTGTAATCTTATTAACGCGTGGCGAGGTGCGGGCAGGGGGCTTGCAAAAGCCGCCGGAGCCCGACGCTTGCGTAAGCGCGGAGGGCGAGGCAGGCAAGCGCGCGCACGGTGTGCGCGACGCTGGTTTTGCAAGCCCCCTGCCCGCGCCGCGCTTTAGTCGCGGCCGGCTTCTTTTACCTGGATATAGCGCCTGGCCAGGAGCAGGCCCACAGGGGTCAGCATGGCCATGCCCGCCACTATCACCCAGATCATCTGGGAATTGCGCGGACCCTCTGCCGGGCAGTAGGCGGCGAGCAGGTAGCCCGAGAGGCCGCCCGCGAAGAACTTGGCGAAGAAGTACGGCAGCATGGAGAGCGCCATATAGGACCCTTCCTGCCCCTTGGGCGCTATGGCCGCCGGGTACTCGTAGAGGCGGGGCGAGTAGAAGGACTCTCCCACCGAATAGATGATGACGCAGAGCACTATGGCCGCGTAAAGCGGGTGCAGCGGGGCCGGCAGGTCCAGCCACCAGGAGATGGCCGCGCCGAAGTGCCCGTCCGCCAGGCCCTGGAACATGGCCGGCGGCAGCGCCATCAGGAAGATGGACAGCGCCGCTATGGTGGTGCCGATGATCACCGACTTGTAGGCCGTGAACTTCTGCGTCAGCGCGCCTACCACCGGGGCCAGGATTATCACCACCACCGCGTTCAGGAAGCCGAAGAGCCGCGCGAAAGGCGCGCCCTCCCCCAGCTCGCGGATGACCACCTTGGGGAAGGTGTAATAGAAGTGATAGAGCACCAGCTTCACGAACACCACGAAGCCGAAGAACGCCAGGAAACGGTAGAAGGTCGGCTGCGTCCACAGCGACCCGAAAATGCGCCACCAGTCCTTCATGGCGTCGCGGCTGGACAGCCACGCCGCGCCCAGGAAAGACTCGCCCGCGTATTTGGTCACGGCGGGAGTTATCTTCACGCCCTCGTCGGTGGCCTCTATGCCTTCGCGCATGGCGAACCAGGTCAGGATGAGGTTGGGCAGCGTGCACAGCATGCCCAGCAGGATGATGGTCTGGTAGGTGCTGATCTCGATGCCCACGAAGGGCACCGTGAAGTGCCCGTACTCGCCCAGGCCGCCGCGCACCTTGTCCACCACGTAGCTCGCTATGGCGAAGCCCACGTTCATCATGGAGTAGTACAGCGAGAAGGCGATAGAGCGCTGCTTGGTGGTGGTGAAGCGGCGCACGGCGGCCACCATCACCGGCGTCTGCAGCGCCTCGCCCAGCGCCAGCGGGAAGAGCCCGAAAGGCACCGCGATGTACTGTGCGGCGAAGAAGGCCATGACCAGGCGGGCCAGGGCCGCCAGGCCGAAGCCGGCTATGAGCGATTTGCGGATGCCGACCGCGTCCACCAGGGAGCCGACCATCACCGTAAAGGCGGTCATTATGATAGACCAGCTGCCTATCACCCAGCCGGCGCTCTTGTCGGAGAGGCGCAGGTCGGACGAGAGCCAGAGCACCAGCACGGAGTTGACCAGCGCGTAGGCCAGGATGGTCAGGATCTTGGTGCCGAAGATGATCCAGAGTTCCCTCAACGAACCCCTAAGGACGGTGAATTTACCTATGAACGAAGTCTCGGCGGTTTCAGCCATGTTTATGGTCTCCCTTGGTTGCAGCTATGATCCCGAAATTTTTCAAAAGCAGCAGGGCCGCGGCGGCCAGCGTGAACAGCAGGCAGAGCGGCGCCAGCGTCCAGCCGAAGCGCGTGTAGAAAGTCCCGCCAGGTCCGGCGTAAGCGGCGGCCACCAGGACGCCTTCGCGGCCCGGCTCCAGTTCTGCCCGGGTGAAGCCCAGGCGGTCTATGACCTGGGAGGTGCCCGAGGAGGCCGCCCGTACCAGCCACAGGCCGGACTCCACGGCGCGCGCCGCGGACATGTCCGAATGCTGCAGGTGCTGCCAGAGGCCCCATTCGGCCGGGTCCAGCGTGGGCACTATCAGCAGGCGCGCGCCCTGCTCGGCCATCTTCCTGGAGCCGTCCTCGAACGCCAGGTCGTAGCAGATCTGCGGGCCCAGGGCTCCTATGTCCGTCATTACAGGGGAGGGTTCCTTGTTCTCGGGCAGGCCGCTTTCCACGAACTGAACGGGGTGCATCTTGTCGTAGCGGCCGGCCGGCCGTTTGTCCCGGTTCATGAAGAACATGTAGTTGGCGCGCTTTAGCCCGCGTGAGAGGTCCGCCTTCTCCGCTACGCCGAGGGCGGCAACGGCTTTTGACGGCTTAAGTTCCCTGGCCAGGTACGCCCGGAACGCTTTCTCGCCGGCAGTGTCGGACGGCATGTAGAAGGAGTACTCCGGCCAGACCAGCAGGTCGGCCAGGCGCGCTTCCGGGGCGAGGCTGAACTTTACCAGTTTTTCCAGGCTGGAATTCTCGGCCTGTACCAGCGCTACCCTGAGCGGTTCCCCGTTCTCCGGCAGGACGGTTTCCAGCCGGTGGCGGCCCCAGGCCGCCA
>JAMPXK010000011.1 GCA_023701245.1 Elusimicrobiales bacterium
ACCACGCAGAACCTGCGCGACTACATGGGTTCCGTGGCCAGGCCTTTCCTCTTCTCCAGCTCGCAGCCGCCGTCGGTGGCGGCCTCGTGCCTGGCCGTGCTGGATATCCTCCTGCACGAGCCGCAGTACCTCAAGCGCCTCTGGGACAACACCGCTTTCTTCAAGGAAGAGATGAAGAAGGCCGGCTTCAACACCGGCGAGTCCGTGACGCCCATCACCCCGGTGATGATAGGCGACCCCGTGAAGGCGAAGGCGCTCTCCAACAAGCTGTTCGAAGAAGGCGTGTTCGCGCTGCCGCTGGGCTTCCCCACCGTGCCCAAGGGCAAGGAACGCCTGCGCACCATAGTGACCGCCGGCCACACCATAAAGGACCTGGAAACGGCCGTGGAGAAGTTCAAGAAAACCGGCAAAGAACTAGGCATCATCTGACAGGGAGCACGGCGGCCGCGGGCCCACCCCGCGGCCGCTTTTTTATACCAGGCGCCGCAACTTTTATATAATTCCAAGCATGACGGATACCATGACCACTTACTTGCTGGCGGCCGCGGTGGTACTTGCGGCGGCTCTTATCGCCCGCCGTTTCCTGCGCAAACCGGTGCATCTCGACGACCAGCCGGAACCCGGCAGCCATTTAGGAAGATTCGGCGAGGGCATACGCCTGCGCGACCTTTACCGTCTGGCGGTACTGCTGGAGGAGGAAGGCGTCGCCCTGTACCTGAAGCTGGCCGAACTGGCCCAGGACCCGGCCGCCCGCAGTCTCTGCGTCAAGTTGGCCGACGAGGAGACCGAGCACCGGCAGCTCTTCATGGACAGGCTGGGCCGCTGGCGCAGCCTCAACCCCAACCGCATTACCTGGCCGGCTTTCCTGGAGCAGGTCAAACTAGAGGGCCTCTTCGCCGATCCCCCCGGCAACGCCGCTACGGAACTGGAGATCGCCGCCTTCGCCATAAAGCAGGAGCGGCGCACCGTGGAATTCTACCGCATGTTCGAGAAAGGTTTTCCGGAGGCCTGGCGCCGGGAACAACTGCACGATCTGGTAGAGCAGGAAATGTCACACGAGCGCCGGCTCCGGGAAGCTTACCCCGAAGCCATCTGACCGCGCTCAGTGACGGAAATGCCGGATCCCGGCCAGCAGCATAGCCACGTTCCTGGAATCGCACAGGGCGGCGCAGTCCGCGTCGTCCTGCCACCCTCCCGGCTGTATCACGGCGGTAACCCCGCAGGCCAGGGCGGTCTGCAGGCTTTTTAAAGGAAGGGCGGCGTCGGCCGCCATCACCAGCGGCCCGGCCCCGGGCAGTATGGAGCGCTTCTCCCTCATCTTCCAGACAGCCCCCCTCACAGCGTCGTAAGTGGAACTTTCAGCCGCGCTGACGGCTATGGCGGAGGCGCCTTCGGCCAGCACCACGGCGTAGGTCTTGGCGTACTTGACCGCGCGCCAGGCCAGGCGCAGCGCGCGCGCCTCCGCGTCCGTGGGTTTGCGCCGGGTGACGCAGGCGGGCTCCGAGGAAAAAAGGCGGTTGTCGCGGGACTCTATCAGGACGCCCCCGGAAACGGAGAACAGCTGCACTTCGCGCGGAGAGAGCACCGGGGCGGCGAGCTCCACCACGCGCAGTCCCTCCTTGGCGCGCAGCGTCCGGAGGGCCTCCGCAGAATAAGAGGGGGCCACCACGCTTTCTATGAAGGCGCCGGCCAGCGCCGCGGCGGCCTCGGCGTCCACCTGCCGGTTGAAGGCGGCGGTGCCGCCCACCGCGCCCTGCGGGTCGGCCGCGAGGGCGCCGCGCAGGGACTCGGCCGGGGTGCCGGCGGCGCAGAGCCCGGCGGGCCGCGCGTGCTTTACCACCGCGCAGACCAGCTCCTCGAATTCCATGGCCAGTTCGTAGGCGGTGTCCAGGTCCAGGTAGTGATTCAGGTTAAAGCCGGCCCCTCCCAGGACCCGGGCGGCGTTAAGGCCGCGCGGGCGGGCGCCGCTCAGGGCGTAAAAAGCGGCGCGCTGGTGGCGGTTCTCGCCGTACTCCAGGTCCGCCACTTTCCTGAGGCTCAACACCACCTCGTCGCCCAGCAGCCCGCCGGTCTCCGCAAGGTACTGCGCCACCGTGGCGTCGTAGGCGGCCAGGCATTGCCAGGCCTTGGCGGCCAGCTCTTTCTTTATCCCGGGCTCCAGGCCGCCGGCCTCCTTAAAAGCTTTCAGCACCGGGCCATAGTCCACGGGACCGCAGACCGTCACCACGTTCTCGAAATCCCGGGCGGCGGCCCTGAGCACGGCGGAATTGGCCTGGTCCAGGTAATTGGAGAGCTCGCCTATGGCGAAATCCTCCTGCCCGACGATGTTGGCGATGGGATAGAGGTTGGCGGCGACCACGTAGAAGCGCGGCAGTTCCACGCCGTTCTCCGAGACGGCGGGAAAGCGGCCGGACAGGGCCTTGAGCACGGCGCCTGGCACGGGCGGGGAATAGCGGACCTCCTCCGCCTCTATGCCGGCTTGGGCGAGCAGTTTGTAAGTGGAACCGGAAGCGTAGAGCTCGAACCCGAGCTCCTCCAGGCCGCGGGCGAACTCCTCCACCCCGGTCTTGTCATAAACGCTGAGATACGCGGTTTTATCCATAGTCGCTGGACCTCGGGCTGGCCGGTCAAACCGCTAAAGACATAAAAACCTACCCGACCAGCTTGAGGAATTCTTCCTCGGAAAGGACCGGGACGCCGAGTTTTTTTGCCTTGTCGTACTTGGAGCCGGGGGCGGCGCCGACGACGACGTAAGAGGTTTTGGCGGAAACGGAGGACGTCTCCTTCCCCCCCAGCTCACGCACCCGGGCCTGCGCGCCGTCTCGCGTCAGCGTCTTAAGTTCGCCCGTAAACACGAAGGTCTTGCCGCTGAGCCGGCCGCCCGTCCGGCTTTCCGGCTCGGCCATGTTCAGGCCCAGCAGGGAAAGTTCCTCGATGATCCGGCGGGTCTGCGCGGAGCTGAAGAATTGCATGACCGCGTGCGCGATCACCGGGCCCACGTCGTTGACGCGCGCCAGTTCCTCTTCCCCGGCGGCCATGAACGCGGGCATCGTCCTGAAATGCTGCGCCAGGGTGCGGGCGTTCTTCTCGCCTATATGGCGGATGCCCAGCGCGTAGATAAGGCGGGACAGCGGCTGCGCTTTGCTCCCGGCGATCTGGCCCAGCAGGTTATCGGCCTTCCTGTCCTTGAAAAGGTCCAGGCCGAGCAGCTGCTCTTTGGAGAGCCGGTAAATGTCGGGGAAAACCCGCACCAGGCCTTTGTCCACCAGCTGCTCCACGGACGAAACCCCGAACCCTTCTATGTTCATGGCGTCGCGGGAGGCGAAATGCAGCAGGGCGCGCTTGAACTGCACGGGGCAGGAGGGATTGACGCAGCGGAAAGCCACCTCCTCCTCGTCCTTGAAGACCTCGGCGCCGCAGGAAGGGCAGGCCCTGGGCGGCAGTATCTCTTTTTCCGCCCCGGTGCGCGCGGCGGCCAGCACCTTCACCACCTTGGGGATCACTTCGCCGGCGCGCTCTATCACCACCCGGTCGCCGATACGCAGGCCCAGGCGGGCTATCTCGTCGAAATTGTGCAGCGTGGCGCTGGAAATGGTGACCCCGGCGCATTTTACCGGCTCCAGGGACGCCACCGGCGTTATGGCCCCGGTGCGCCCGACCGAGAACTCCACGGCCTTCAGCGCGGTGGTGGCCTGCTGGGCCGGGTACTTGAAGGCGACGGCCCAGCGCGGGCTCTTGGAGGTGAAGCCCAGCAAGCCGCGCTGCCGCAGGGAGTCCACTTTTATGACGAGGCCGTCTATTTCGTAAGGCAGGGCGAAGCGTTTTTCAGCGTATTCGGCGTAAACGGCCAGCACCTCTTCGGCGCTGCGGCACGGCCGCGAGCCGATGGTGGAAATATTGTAGCCTAACCCGCGGCAGACGTTCAGGTATTCCCAGTGGGAGTCCGGCTCCACCATGCCGTCGAGGTAACCGTAGGAATGGGCGATGAACTTCAGGCGGCGGCGGGCGGTGACCGCCGGGTCTTTCTGCCGCAGCGAGCCGGCCGCGGCGTTGCGCGGGTTCACGAAAGGCTCCTCGCCGGCGGAGAGGGCCTCTTCGCGCAGCAGGCCGAAATCCTTCTTGTCCATGTAGACTTCGCCGCGGGCCTCGAAAGCCCTGGGCGGGCTGGAAAGGTCCAGCCGGAGCGGGACCGACCTGATGGTGCGCACGTTCAGCGTCACGTCCTCGCCGGTCTCGCCGTCGCCGCGCGTGGAGGCGCGGACCAGGCGGCCCTTCTCGTACTCTATGGAGCACGACAGGCCGTCTATCTTGGCCTCCACCACCATCTCAAAAGGTTCCCCTTTCAGGCCTTTCTTCACCCGCTCATGCCACTCCAGGAATTCTTCCGGGGAGTAGCAGTTGTCCAGCGACAGCATGGGGATGCGGTGCGGCACGGGGGCGAAGGTGTTGGAGCGTTCCCCTCCCACGCGGCGGGTGGGAGAATCCTCGCTGGCCAGGGCGGGGTGAGCCGCTTCCAGCTCTTTAAGGCGGCTCATCAGCGCGTCGAACTCGCCGTCGGAGATCTCGGGCGAGTCGGACACGTAATAAAGGCGCTCGTGCCGTCTTATTTCGGCCCTGAGCGCCTCTATCTCCTCCTTCGGGGAGCGGGTCATTTTACAAGGTTGTTCTGGCGCGCTATGCTGTCCAGCACGCCGTTGACGAATTTGCCCGACTTTTCGGTGGAGTATTTCTTCGCGAGCTCTATGGCTTCGTCTATAATGACGGCCACGGGCGTGTCGGCGAGGATCATCATTTCGCAGACGGCCATGCGCAGGATGGAGCGGTCTATGGCTGGCATGCGCTCCATCTCCCAGTTGCGGCTGGTCTTCTTTATGATCTCGTCTATCTTCTGGCGGTTCTCTACGGTGGAGGTGTAGAGGGATTTATAAAACCCGAAAACTTTTTCTTCCAGGGCGAACTCTTCCATCTGGAAGCTGGCCAGCACGGAAGCGGTCTCCAGCCCGGCTATGTCCGAGCTGTAGAGCGACTGCAGACAGTTTTCCCTGGCTAATCTTCGTTTGCTCATGGTAAAGACCTTGTGTATATATGATACTAAATTTTACGACGGGTAGACAGGCGGCCCGGCGCCTCGTTGCCTTGCCGCGCTTTCTTTGGTAGACTTTAGGCGGAAGTACACTTTCTGCCGGGTCAACGGAGGCTTAAATGGGCATGGTTCCCCTGATAATCATCGTAGTGGTCGTTCTCTTCGCGAGCATCAAGGTGCTCAACGAATACGAGCGCGGCGTCACGCTGACGTTCGGCCGCTTCACCGGAGTGAAGGGCCCGGGCCTGATCATCCTGATCCCCGGCGTGCAGCAGATGTTCCGCATCAGCACCCGCGTCGTCGTGATGGACGTCCCCCCGCAGGACATCATCACCCGCGACAACATCTCGGTAAAGGTCAACGCGGTGGTCTACTTCCGCGTGGTCAACCCGCAGTCCGCGGTGCTCAACGTTGAGAACTTCATGTACGCCACCAGCCAGCTGGCCCAGACCACCCTGCGCAGCGTGCTCGGCCAGCAGGAGCTCGACGACCTGCTCAGCAACCGCGACAAGATCAACCAGAACCTGCAGCAGATCCTGGACCAGCACACCGAGCCGTGGGGCATCAAGGTCTCCAGCGTGGAAGTGAAGAACGTGGACCTGCCGCAGGAGATGCAGCGCGCCATCGCCCGCCAGGCCGAGGCCGAGCGCGAACGCCGCGCCAAGGTCATCCACGCCGAGGGCGAATTCCAGGCCTCGCAGAAGCTGGCGGACGCCGCCGAGATCATCGGCAAGCAGCCCGCGGCCATCCAGCTGCGCTACCTGCAGACCCTCACCGAGATCGCCACGGAGCGCAACTCCACCACGATCTTCCCCGTGCCGATAGACCTGCTCAGCATGTTCATGAAGAAGAACCAGAACTGAGCCGGCGTTCGGACGAAGACGGGGACGGCTCCGCCGTTCCCGTCTTTTTTTTGCCTATAATATGCCTATGCGGGGCCTTTACGTCCACCTCCCCTTCTGCCGCTCCAAGTGCGGCTATTGCGATTTCGCCTCGGAGGCCGGCAAAGAAGCGCTCATCCCCGGCTACCTGGACGCGCTGGCCTCGGAAGCCGCCCGCTACGACGCGCTGGCGGGCAGTTTTTCCACCCTCTACGTGGGCGGCGGCACCCCCAGCCTCCTTACCGCGCAGCAGCTCGACCGGCTTTGCGGCATCCTGGAAACGGTGACCGGCCCGTTCAGCGCCCTGGCGGAGAGCACCTTCGAGGCCAACCCGGAGAGTCTGGACGCCCAAAAGGCGCGGCTGCTCCGGGAAGCCGGGTTCAGCCGGGCCAGCCTCGGCCTGCAGGCGGCCCAGGACAGGCTGCTGGCGGCGCTGGGCAGGCCGGGCCGGTACGCCGACTTCGCGCGCGCCTTCGCGGCGCTGCGGGAAGCCGGCTTCGACAATATCAACACCGACCTGATGTGCGGCCTGCCGGGCCAGTCGGAGGCGGATTTTTCTGACTCCATAAAGGCCCTCCTGGAACTTAAAGCGGAGCACGTCTCTTTTTACGCCCTGGAAGTGCACGAAGGCACCCCGTTCCACGCGGCCGGAGTGCAGGAAGCCCCGGACGCCGCCGCCGCGATGTACGAAAACGCGGCCGCCGCCCTGAAAGCGGGCGGGCTGGAGCGCTACGAGATCTCCAATTTTGCCAGGCCGGGCAGGCGATCCCTGCACAACCTCAATTACTGGGAACAAGGCGAATACCTGGGCCTGGGCGCGGCCGCGGCCTCCTACCTGGACGGGGAACGCCGGGCCAACACGCCGGATACCGAAGCCTACCTGGCGGCGGCCGCGGCCGGCGCCGAGATCCCGCGGCAGTACAGCGAGCGCCTGGAAGGCAGGGCGCTGCGGGCAGAGAAGATAATGCTCGGTCTGCGCAAAACGGCCGGAATTGTACTTTCAGACGATATATTTATAGAATTTCGGGAGGAGATAAGCCGCCTGCTGGCGGCAGGGCTCCTGGAAAAAGCCGGCCCCGCCCTGAGGATAAAAGAAAGCCGCCTTTACGTGTCCAACGCGGTCTTCAGGGAATTCGTCTAAGCCCGGCCGCGGCCGGCGAGGAACCACATGGCAGCGAGGAAGTTCTGGATCAGGCGCGACCGCGAGCAGTACCTGCTCAGCGGCGTCATCATTACCTGCGTGATAGGCGGCTTCGTGTCGTCCTACTGGCATTTTTCCGACCGGCTCAACATCCGCAAAGACATCAAGATGACCAGGAAACTTTCCACGGAAGCGGAGCAGAAAAAGCTCCGCGAAGTACAGTACTCGCCCCAGAAACCGGGACCGGGCGGCAACCGCTACTACCGCCTGGACGAAACGACCATCCCCAACGTGCCAAAGCTCGAGGAAGATGAAGGCGATTGAACGCTTGCTGCCGTGCCTGCTGCTCCTGGCCTGCGCCGCCGCGCTGACGCCGCCGGAGGCCCGCGCCCAGGCCTATACCCCCCGCAGCCAGCAGACCTTCGACTACAACCCGGCCGAAGGCGAGAACACCCCGGAGCTCCAGCAGCCCCTGGCAGAGACCACCTACGAGGACGCGGAAGTGGTGAACCACCCCATTTACGGCGTCATCATGATCTACAAGTACCGCTGGAAGAACTGGGTGGCCAGGGCGCTTTACCTGGTCATCATAAACATCGCCCTGCTGGTGATCATCCTCTCCCTCTCCAAAACGGAGGAGTACAACATCATCATCTCCTACGTCCTGTGCGGCGCGGCGATGACGGTCTCTTTCTGGGTTTTTTTGTGCGCGGTACTGCTCTTCCAGCTCAATTCCGGGGCCTGGTCCTATATCGGGCCCATCTCCCTGGCCACGGGAGCGGCGGACTTCCTGGTACTGATGCGGGTAAAGCGCTGCGATGTTTCGCTGACCGAGCTGAAGGAATCCTTCAAAAAATTGAGCGCGGCTTCCCACGAGGACCCGCGCCTGGCTTCGGTGGACGGCTCGCCCGGAGACTGGTCGGCCGAGGATTACGTCAGGTAGGCGCCGCGCAGGGCGCCGCAAAGAAGAAGGGCCGCCGAAAGGCGGCCCTTCTTCTTCCTCCCCGCGGGACCTAGAACTGCAGCCAGAACCCGAACCGGTGGATGCTGCCCAGGTCGCCGAAAGGCAGGAAGGCGTAATCCACGCCCAGCCCGGAGACCTTGACCCCGAACCCCAGGCTGAGGCCCACCTCCGAACCCAGGTTGGAGGTATCGTAACCGAACTTGTAGCCGCCCCGCAGCGCGAAAGAGCTGCGGAACCAGTACTCGGCGCCGACCGAAGGATAGAACTGCTCGTCCTGCAGGTATTGCGCTACTTCGGCCGCCACGTTGAGCCGGGGCGAGACCCGGTAAAGCCCGCCGGCGCGCAGGCAGAGGGGCAGCGGGTCGGCTTCCTCCTCGAATTTCATCTTGGTGCCGAGGTTCTGAACCGCCAGGGCCAGGTTGATCTTGGGATTGGCGCGGTAGATGACCCCGGCGTCCGCGGCCGCCGCGAAAGCCGTCTTGTCGTCTATCGCCGACCGGATGAACTTCACGGAGAACCCGCCGTCCAGCCGGGGCAGGGAGTAAGGCAGCACGTCCGCTTTGGCATAGGCCAGGGTAACGGCCATGTCGCTGGCGCTGAAATTTCCCAGCTCCGGGACCGCGCCGGCGGCGTCGTTAAGGCCGCGCTTGCTTATGCCGCCCACGGTCATGAACGTGGCGCCGAAACCGAACCGGTTGCCGCCCGCGTGGCCGGCGTAAGACACGTTCCCCATCCTGGCGTCCTGGAGGTAGGTGCTGAAATCCACCGCCGCCTCCCGCTCTTCGAACTGCGCCAGGCCGGCCGGGTTGACGAACACCGCCCCCGAGTCGTTGGCCAGGGCGCTGAAGGCCCCCGCCATGCCCACGGCCCGCGGGCTCATGGCGGCCTTAAGGAAAGGCGCCGCCGTGGTGCCCGCGCCCGAGGCGTAAGCGGGCGCCGGCAGGGCCAGCGCCGCGCATAAGATCAGTGTTTTCTTCATAGGTATACCTCTTAGATCCGTTTCCCGGCTACTTCACTATCGCCATCTTGTGCGCCTTATTGCCCAGTTTCTTCCCGTCGAGGAAAGCGAGCATCAGGTACACGCCGGAGGCGCAGTCCTGGTTATTGTCGTTCTTGCCGTCCCATTCGGAGTAGTAGATGCCGTCGGTCCCCGCGGTGTTGTCGCGGCGGCCTTCGTCGATGGTGCGCACCTTCTCGCCTGCCAGGTTGTAGATGACGAACTTCAGGCTGCCGGCCTTGCCGGCTGGCAGGTTGTACTTTATCAGCGTGCCCGGGGTGGAGTAGGTGGCGCCCAGTATACCCTGCCCGTCGGCGCTCACGTTCACCGTCTTGGCCTTCAGGCTGAACGGGTTGGGCATGTTCACCACGTCGAAGGCGGTGCTGTAGGCCGCCTTGCCGGTGGTGGGCTTGGCCGTGAACACGGCGAACCGGCCGGTCTGGCTGGAGGGGTTGGTGGCGCTGGGCACGTAGCGGCCGTTCTTCACGGCGCTCATGCCGAAACGCTTGCGGCCCAACGGCGTCGCGGTGCCGCCGCTGCCCTCGTAAGCCAGCTCCAGGCTGGCCACGTCCACGCTGACCACGCCGGTCATCGGGTCCACGGTGTAGTTGCCGGGGATCTCCTTCCAGGAGCCGGAGGCCGCGTCATACTGGTAGATGCGCAGGCCGGTGGTGTTGAGCGCCCTTTCCTTGTCGTACTTCAGAGTAAGGGTGAAGGGCTTGTTGGGCTGGGCGTTGGAGAGGTCCATGTTGTAGATCTCCGACGCCATCATGCCGGAGATGGCCGCTTCCAGCGTGACATTGCCCTTGGCGGTCTTTACCGTGCGCACGCTGGGCAGCGCGCTGAAGAAGCCGCCCACCAGGTTGGAGAAGTCCGCGGTGCCAGAAGAGGTGGTTATGGCGCCGGCGTCCAGTTCCAGGCCGGAATATTCCTCGCTTTCCTGGTCCATCACGATCTCGCCGCCGGCTATCGCCGCGTCCTGGATGTACTGCTCGGTCTTGGCGTCGTTGGTCTGGTCGTAGAGAATGGTCTTCTCCATGCGGTTGTCGCCGTCGCCGGCCGCCACGTAGACGGTGTAGTACTGGCGGTTGGACGACACGGTGAACTGGCCCAGGTAGCTGTTGTTGGCGCCGGGCACCAGGGCCAGGCTGACCGCGGTGGCGGCCTCGTAAGCCTCGCCGGGGTTGTACCGGCAGACGGGCGTGGTCACCAGCGCCTTGGGGCTGTTGATAATAACGTCAACCTTGCTGGAGGAATCGGGCGACTTGCGCACCTTCAGGGTGATCTGCGGCGGGATGTCGCGCAGCACGATGTCGTCCACCACGGTATCGCCGTTGAGCGCCTCTACGCTGATGGTCTCGGGCAGCTTGCCGTCCATGAAGGCGGAGACCTTGTACAGGTGGCCCATGATGATGCCGGTGATCTCGTAGGAGCCGTCCTCACCCGTCTGCGCCTCTATCTTGGGCAGGTAGGCCGTGGGCGACTGCACGTTCACGGTCTCGTCGTAAGCCACCAGTTTTATCCCCTGGGCCGTGGAAGGCGCCGGGAACTTGCTGAGGTAAACGCGTCCGGTTATCTTAGACTCCGTAGGCGTCATGAAGAACTGGAACGAGGCCGAGTCGTTGCCGGCCAGGCCCGTCTTCTGCCCGGCCTTCACGAAGCCGTCCTTGGTGACCTCCAGGCGGTAGATACCGGCCGGCAGGTTGGCGAAGGAGAAGTTGCCCGAGGAGTCGGTAACGGTGAATTTATCCACGGTGCGGTGCTTCAGATAGACCCGCGCGTTGGCGAGGGCCTCTCCGGTGGCGGAACTTTTCACCACCCCGGAGATGCCGCTGATGACCAGCGCCTGGGCGTCGAAGTCGAACTCGTACGCCGCGTCCGCGGGCAGTTGGATCTCCTTGGCCACGGGCGGGTAGTTGGGGTTCACGAACACCGCGGTGTAGCGGCCGGGCGGCATGCCCCAGACCAGGTAGCGCAGCGGGTTGGCGGCCAGCGAGTTCAAGACCAGGGCCTTGTCCTTCTGCTGCATGCCGGCCTCGAACGCTCCGATGGCGGTCTCGTCGGGCAGGGCATGGGAGAAGCCTTTCAGGTCTCCGGCCGTGTCGTAGAGCATCACGGCGGGGATCAAAGGCATGATCTCGGAGTCGAAGTTGGCGAACATCTTGTCGAAGTCCTGGTCCACGAAGATGCGGCTGCCGGTGACATGCCCGGCCATGACGCCCTGGCCCACCGAGCCCAGCACGTTGATCTGGATAGGCTGGGCGAGGGTGCCGATGTTCGGGTTGCTGTCGGACTTCTTCACCGTCACGCCGCGCACCTGGCCTATGAAGTTGGCGAACTGGTAGAAACTCTGCGGCCGGTCCCCGTCCCCCCCGCTGGGATTGTAGTTGGCGCCCACCACCAGGTAGAAGTCGTACTGGCCCGGCACCATGTACTTCTTGTCCCACGAGGCGGTAGTGGTGCTGTAGTTGAAGTAATACTGCGGCTGGTCGAAGAACAATTCCGTTATGTTGCGCTGGTTCATCGGGAAGCCGGAGGGCACGCCCAGCACCGTGTAGGTCCAGGCGGGGGTGGAGATCTCCGGCAGGCCGAAGATCTGCGGCTGCACCACCAGGCCGTCCTGGAGCGTCAGCTTGACTTCGGTGGTCTTGCCCGCGGTAACGGAAACGCCTTCCAGCTCCATGGGCGGCCAGCGGAAGTCGTCGCCCCGGGGCTTGAGGTAGATCTCGTAAGTGCCGGGCGGGACGTTGGGGAACTCGAAAGCGCCGTAGTCGTCGGTGCCGGTCCCGTCGCTGAACTGCACGGTCTTGCCGCGCGCCTCTATATCGGCGGAATAGGCGCAGCCGTTACTGGAGCAGCTGGGCTTGAAGTTGCTGCCGTCGGGGAACTTCACCTGGCCCCGCAGCCCGCCGGAACGCGTCAGCGTGAAGTCCATGCGGATGGTGTCTGTAGACGTGAACTGCGCCCCGTCGTTGAACGAGGAGAGCATGCCCCAGTCGGAAGCATAGATCTTCACCCAATAATCCGTCCCGGAGGACAGGGCTATGGAGTAGGAGGTGGTGTTGGAGGTCAGCCGGCCGGAGAAGGGCGTAAAGCCCAGCTGGCGCGCGCCGTCACAGCCGCCGTCGCAGTCCTGGATGGCCATTACCACCACGGGCGAGGAGGCCGGGATCTCCAGCGGACTCGTTTCCGTAACGGTATAGGTGGTCACGAAGGTCAGGTTGCCGTAGAGCGTGCCCAGCGTGTTGCCGCCCGTGGCGGCCATGTTGAACTGCAGGTTATTGGCCGCCAGGCAGGCGCCGTTGCGGTCCAGCACCCAGACCTTGCCGGGCGTACACACGGAGCTGGTACCGGGCTTGCGGGCCGTGGAGGAAGAGATGGTGACGCGCAGATCGTCGTCCTGGCTCTCCTTGTCGTTGCCGGCGTTCAGGTCGCTCCAGCTCCCCATGAACTCGGCCTGCAGGCGCACGTTGCCGTCGGTCAGGCCGGTGATGGTGAACGTACCGTCGGCGCCGGTCTTTACCTTGGTCTCGTTGCGCACCCCGGCCATGCCGGTCTGCGCGTAAGAGTCCGTGCCGGAGGCCCAGTTGAAGTCGCCGTGGACCATCACGCTGGCGTTGGGCAGGGGCGTGTTGTTGTATCTAAGGATGCCGGTGAGGGTGTAGGTGGCCAGCGTCAGCATGTAATCGCGCGTCACCGTGCTCTCAAGCGAGGTCACGCAGACCCCCTGGAAGTTGCCGGCTATGGTACAGTCGGAATTCCCGCCCTCGTAATGGTTGCCGTAGCCCAGTTTCTTTATCTCCAGGTTGTAACTGTTGGTGGAGAGGATCACGCCGTTGAAGACGGCCTTGCCGTTCACGTCGGTCAGGTTCTCGTAGGAGAGAACCCTGTAGGAGCAGGGCCCCCCGCCGCAGTTGGTGGTATTGTCCATTCCCCAGCGCACCAGTTCCACGCGCGCGCCCTCTATGGGGGCGCCCCAGGTGGAGCGCACCACGGCCTGGAAGGACGGCGGTATGGTGGAGCCGCCCACCGCGTAGCCGATAGCGGCCACGGCGCTGGTCATGTCCACGGTATAGCCGGAGGTTCCGGGGAAAGCGCTGTTGAGGTACAGGGTGGTGGCTTTGCTCTTGCCCGGGACATTGATATTCACGCCGTACACCCCGGCGTCGGCCGGAGGCACGTTATGAATGGCGAGGGATGTATTGAAGGAAGTGGAGCGGGTCACGCCGTAAGCGGCTTTGTCGCCGTTCTTGGAGTAGAACACCTCGCCCATCAGGTAATCCCCGGCCGCCAGGCCGGAGGAGACGGCGATGTTGAGGGTGTAGCCCGGCTCGCTGGCTCCCTTGGCGTAGAGCCGGTACTGCTTGGTGGCGTCGCCCGTCAGGTTGACCATGAAGGACCCGTACGGGTCCATCAGCTGGTCCTTGATGGTGGGTTTGTAGCCGGGCGTGGAGATGCCCACGAAATACTGGAAGCCGGCAGGCAGGCGGGCGCTGTAGAAACCCGAAGCGCTGGCGCTGCCGATCACCATCAGCTCGGGGTTGATGCCGCCGTTCTGGTCGAAAGGCATGATGATGATGGGCGCGCCGGAGGCGTACCCGGCCCCCGCGCCGGAGGTGATGTAGACGGACAGCAGCGGGTTGCTGTTGGAGAAGATGATCTGGCGGTAGCGGTACACGCCGAAGCCGCCGTTGAATTCGCCGGTGGCGTAGATGTAGCCCGCGGTATCCACGTGCACGTCCCAGCCGCGCTCGTAGGAAGACCCGCCGCCGTTGAAGGAGCGGCTCCAGATAACGCTGCCCTCCGGACTGAACTTACGGAGGAACAGGTTCTCGCCCTGGTTGAGGTCCCAGCGCGATTCGGAACCGGCCACGTAGACGGAGCCCTGGTGGTCCAGGGCCAGGTTGCCGGCCGAGTCGTAGTTGTTGGAGGGGTCGTTATAGGTCCTGGTCCAGACCTCGCTCATAATGGGCTCGGCGGTGGCGTCCAGTTTGCGCACCCAGATATCTCCGCCGGAATCCTGCGAATACACCGTGGCCGCGGCGTAGACGTTGCCCAGGCCGTCGGGAGCCACACCGGCGCCCTGGTCCCAGTTGCTGTCCGCCCCGGTCAGGACCGCGGTGGAAAGCGCCACCAGGCTGGTATTCAGTTTGGTCACAAAGGCGTCGGAGCCGGTGCCGGCCCTGTTGATATTGCCTGCCGCGTAGATAAAGGCCGTGGTGCTGTCGTAGACCAGGTCCGCTATTTCGTGGCCCCAGTTGTCGCCGTTACCCTGCAGGGCGGCGGTGGTCAGCTGCACGCCGGCCGGCGAGGCCTTCACCAGGTAGGCGTACTCCCGGGACGGGGAGTCCAGCTGGGCGGAACCGCCCAGGTAGACGTTGCCGTCGGCGTCGGCGGTCACCGCGAAGGCGCGGTCGTAATAATTGCCGTAATCGTAAGTGCGGCTCCACAGGAGCGCCCCCGCGGCGCTGTACTTCACGGCCAGCAGGTCGTTCTTGGTCTGGGAGTCCCAGGTGCCGCGCATGCCGGCCACTATGAGGTTGCCGGCCTGGTCCACGGTCACCGCGTAAGCTTCCAGCTGCTCGTTGGGCCTGGCGGCGAAGAACTTGGTCCAGGCCACGCTCATGTCGTGGCGGTACTTGCGCAGCACGAACATGGCGTTGCTGCCGCCGGCCGCCGCGGCGCCCGCGGCCGGGCTGAGCCAGTAGTTGGAAACGGTGTAAAGGTTGTTGTCGCGGTCGCGGGCGGACTTATTGCGCCAGCTGTAGGAGTTGTTGATGGTCCACACCTTGCTGTCCGGGTAGGTGACGGCGCTGCTCTGCACGTCGGGCGTATTGGCGTAGGCCGTGGCCTGGCCGGCCAGGGCGTTAAGGGTGACGCCGTCGTCGGCCCAGACGCGGAAGTAATAGTTGGGCGAGGTAATGCCTCCCGCCCCGTCGCGGCTGGCGTCCAGGCCGCCTATGTTGTAACTCTGGTACATGCCTGAAGAAACGGGAGCGGTGGTGTAGAAGACCGTCTGGGCAGAGGTGTACGCCCAGGGACCCGCGCCGGAAAGGGAAGCCTGGAAATAGTAGGTGGAACCGGCAGGCAGGTCCAGCGGCGAGGTCCAGCTGATCTCGGCGGTGCCGGGGTAGGCGCCGGGGCGCCCGTCTATGATGAATGACGGCGGCAGGAAGGTATAGATGCCCGGCCGGCCGCCCATGACCGAAGCGCCGGCAAAGATGCCGGAGCCGTCGAGCATCACATTAAGGGCCTGCTCGCTGTTGCCGGCATTGTCGAAGGTCTTGGTCCATTCGCGTTCCAGCGTGGCGGGGGCCACCTTGGTCACGCGGATGTTCTGACCCTGCATGATATCGTTGCGCATCTCGTAGCCGGCGGTATAAACATACCCGCCGTGATACGCGGCCCCGTAGTTGACTTCCATGTTGCCGGCTACGTTATAGGTGGAAGCGGCCACGTAATCCAGCGGCCCCCCCTCCCGGTTGATGAACTTGCCCAGCCAGGCGTCCTCGGAACTGAACACGCTGATGCGGCCCGCGACGTAAACGTCCGAGTCCGGGCCCACGGCCACGCCGTAGGCGGTCTCGGAAAGACTGGCAGCGGGGCTGCTGACGGCCACCTGGGCTTCCAGGGCCCCGGTATTCAGGGCGTACCTGGCCAGCCAGATATCCGCGTCGCTGGCGGCAACGCCCTTTTCACCGGCCACGAAAACCGCGGCGGTGGTAACCGCTATGCCGTTAAACCGGTTGCCCATGCTGCCGGCGGCGGCGTCCACGGTGGAAGACCAAATTTCGAAACCAGCCGGGGAGAATTTCTTTACCATCGCCGCGGCGTTGCTGACGGAGGTCTTTATCTGCCCGGCCACGTAGGCGTTGCCGGCGGCGTCCAGCGCCACGGCGTTGGCATAGTCCATGCCCATGGTCTCTCCGGGCAGTTTCACGCTCCAGGCCAGAAGACCGTCTGGCAGCACTTTGGCCAGGTAAATGTCGTCCATGTTGGTCGGGTCCGAATTCATGGACCCGGCGGCGTACACAACTCCGGAGGAAACGGCCAGGGCCCGGATAGTGAAAGAAGGGCTGGCGTTAAGCGTGGCAGCAGTATTGTTGTAGAAGCGCGTCCATTCGAAACGGCCGCTGGGCTTGTCGTACTTGCGCAGGGCCCAGCCGCCTTCCATGGTGCCGCCGCCCATCACGCCAAAAGCCTGGTAGATATTGCCGGCCTGGTCCATGGCCGTGGCAAAACTCATGGGGCTGCTCTCGGCGTAGGTAAGCCGCGCCTGCGGGTAGGTGTTCACGGTATCGCTCAACGCCGGCGTGCGGGGCTTGGCGTAAACCGCGCCGCCCATGGAAAGACCTTCCAGCCAGACCTTGAAATAGTAGGTGGGCGTGGTCAGGCCGCCGTAAGCGTCGCGCGAGGCTGGCAGGCCGCGCACCAGGTAGCCGTCGCTGGTGCCGGAAGGCACGGCCACGGTGGTGATGTCCACCTGGGCGGTGGCGGTGCTCCAGTTGAAAGCCGGGTTGGTGCTGTACTGCACATAGAGGTGGCTGCCGCCGGGCACCGGGAAAGGATAGGTCCAGGAAAGCTGCACGGAACCGGTATACTCGCCGGCGTAGGACCCCAGCTGGAACGGGCTGCCGCCGGCCTGCGGGAAGGTGTAGAGGCCGTAGCTGTCGCCGAACTGGCCGGCCAGCAGCACGTCGCCCGTGGTGGAAAGTTCCACGTCGTAAAACACGTCGTCGCTGGAGGAGACGTAGTTGCGGGTGGAAACCAGCTGCCCGTCGGAGGTGTACTTGAAATAGAGGGCGTTGCGGCCCTGACCCAGGTCCATCCTGGATTCGTAGCCGGCCGCGTAAACGCCGCCGAATTTATCTACGGCGCAGGCATAGGCGGCCTCGTCCTTGCTGTACGGGGCGTAAGGATTGTCGTAAGTCCTGGTCCAGGTTATGGTGGTAAGCGCCAGGTTGAACCTGTGCACCACCAGGTTGCGGTTCTGGCTGAGGTCGCTGCGCTCCTCGTAGCCGCAGAGATAGGCGAACCCGGCGGGGTTCACGGCAAGGCCGAAAGCCGCGTCGTAACCGTTAGCGGGGCTGTTGTAATCCCAGGCCGTTATCCGGTCGCCCGTGGCAAAGTCGTATTTGGCTATCTCCATGTCGGCGTAGCCGGCGGAATTGGAAGCCTGCCCGCCTATGTAGACGAAGCCGGTAGCGTCAATGGCCAGGTCGCTGATAAAGTCCTCGGTATTGGTGGCGCGGGTACTGTTAAAGACGTTCTCCCAGGCCGGCGCGCCGTTGACCGCCGCCACTTTGGCCAGCCACATATCGGAAGAGGCGCTGGAAAAGTCCACCACGTAGCCGCCGGCGTAGACATAAGTCCCGTCGAAGGCCACGGCCTGGGCCCGGGCGTTGCCGTAGTTGCCGGGGCGGGTGTTGAGCCACAGCAGTTCGCCCTCGGTGGAGTACTTGGCCAGCAGGGCTTCCTCGTTGCTGCCGTTATAGAAACTGCCGGCCACGTACACGTCGCCGTTAACGGGGTTGACGCTCACGGCGCGGCCGTAGTCCCATCCGGCCTGGTACGGGCTGTTAAGCAGGCGCACCCACTGCAGGGCGCCCGCGGCGTTGTATTTGCGCAGCACTATCTCGCTGCCGCCCTGCTGCTGGTTGAGGGTGAACGTGTTGAGCAGATAGGAATTGTTGAAGCGGTCCACGGCCAGGCGGCCGCCGTAATAATCGCGCAGGCCGCTTTCCAGCGTAAGGGTGCCGCCGCCGTAAGGCGTGGCCGAAACCGACGGGAACAGCGGCGTGGCCGCGCGGGACGACAGGTCGGAGGAAGGCACGGAATAACCGCCGTTGCCGGGAGACCAGGCCCAGACCTTGAAGCTGTAGACGGGGCTCTGCACGTTGTTGGAACCATCCACGCCGGTATTCAGGCCGCCGACAATAATGGTATGCAGCGAACCATTGGTGCCGGAGGCCGCGGAAGTGGTTATCTCCAGCTGGGCGTTGGCAGTGTCCCAGGTCTCGGTGGCCGGGTGGGTGGAGTACTGGACATAAAACTTGTCTCCGTCGGAGAGAGTATCGTTGCTCTGCCAGGAGAACCGCGCGGTTCCGGAGTAAGGCCCGGACGAGAGCGCTACCGGCGTAGGCGCGTTGGTGGCCCAGCCGCCCGAAGGCCAGAGGCAGGCCGCGGCCGCCAGGATAAAAATGGTTTTTTTCATATTGGACATAAGCTCTCCTGAAAACACCCTCGCGCCGGGCCTTAAGGCCGGCGCCGGGATCCGCGCTTGACTTTACCGCAGTCCGACGTTAAAACTCCCACTCCAGGCCCAGCAGGTAGGTGCTGGCCCGGTAGTTGTACCTGTAATTGGCCTCGTAACGCATATTGGAGGCCGAAACCTGGTAATTATAGGCCGCCTTGGCGAAAATTTTGCGGTAGACGGGATAGCGCGCCGAAAGCGAGCTCAGCCAGAAGGTCTGGTTTATTTTGCCCGCGCCATAGGCGCCGGCGGCGTCCTGCTTGAGGCGGCCCAGGTAGTAGAGGCGCCGCCATTCCAGCCCGAAGCCGAACTGCGCCCCGTTGCGGAAATGGAAGCTGGCCGCCGGGCTGAGGGCCAGGTCGACGTAACTGTAGTAATCCTCTATGTACTTGGTGCGGGAGGAATCGTAGGAGTTCTGGTTGGAGCTCAGCCAGCCCACCCGGGCGCCGGCGCTGAGGTACACGGGCTTGATGGCCCGCGAAACCCGCAGGCTCCAGTTCTGCACCAGGTCCGCGCGCTTGTCGCTCTTGAAGTAAGCCTGGCCGGTAGCCGGCTTGGCCACCACGGCCTGGTCGCCGTAGCGGCGCCAGGTGAAGTCGTAGCCGGCCCTCATCACCAGCGGGTCCGGGAACCAGGTATAGGCGAAGCCCAGCCGGTGGTTGACGTTGTCCATGGTGTCGGTCCCGGCGTTGGAGGACAGTTCGTTAAAAGTGGTGGTGTCTATGACGGTAGCCGCCTCCGACAGGAGGGTGCTGTAGTTGGGGTAGGAAACCCGGTAGAAATCGTAGGACTCGGTAAAGGTGCCGTGGGGGCGCTCCTGCTCCGCGTCGAACCCGAAGGAAAGCGTGGAGTAATCGAAAAGCCCGTCGCCCCATTTCTCGTCCTTGGTCTCCTTGATGAGGGCCTTGGACCAGGAAACGCGCGGCTTGTACTTGTCGAACTCCCGCGTGTACACGTACTTGAGCGAGAAAGTGTGCGTCTGGCGCTGGCGCGTAAGCACGCCGCCGCCGGCCAGCTCCTGAATGTCCTGGGTGCCTGAATAATTTCCGGCGTAGACCGGGATCAGGTCGTGGCCTTCGGCCAGTTTTATCACCGGGGAGAAGAAAGCGTCCAGCCGGCCCTGGAAGGAGGCCTCGTCCGAATCCAGGTAATACTTGCCGCCCAGCAGAGAAACGTCGCCGGCGGGCAGTACCTGCATCCGGGCGCTGGCGGCCGACGGCCCCAGGGCCAGCAGGGCGGCCAGGGCGGATCCTATAAAACTATTTTTGGTCATGGTCATATCCCTTTAAAACCTCAGCAGGCCGGCGTCTTTGAGCAGTTTGGCGGAGAACTCCAGGTCTATCTTGCGCCCGCCGAACAGCGAACTGGTATAGACGCGCTCGAAATTGAGCCTGTCGGTGGCCGTATCCATGGTGACGCCCAGCCGCGAGGAGAAATCCCCCGCGTTGAGGATGTCGCCGCTGTCGAAAAGCACGTAATCGGAAGCCTGTATCCAGGTATTGTCCGCGTCGGAATAGGTGTTGCGCGTAACGGTATGGAACACGTCCTCGCCGCCGGGATAGGTCACCAGGCCGGCGGGCGCGGCGCCGCCCAGGTAGGTCAGTTCCCCGATCTGCACGGTATTGTCCGCGTTGGCGTCCGTGTAGCCCCACAGCCTGCGCCCCAGGCCGCCGTTCTCGGCCGCCTGGTCGGGGCCGGCGGCGTAAACCGCGTAATCGGTGAAGAAATGCGTCCACTCGGAAGGGCTGCCGGCGTTGTCGGGCACCATCTTGCCGCCGGAGGCGTCTTCGGTGACCTTGTCCAGGGTATTGGACATCACGCTGTTCATGGCCGTCAGCTGCCACTGCGGCGCGGAGGCGCCGACGGCGCTGGTCATGTTGCGCGTGGCCAGCGACAGGTCCGAGGGCAGCGCGCTGTCGAAAGTGAACAGCATCTTGCCGAAATCGAAGCGGGACTGGCGGGTATTGAGCACTACGTACTTGAACTGGTTGGCGGCCGGGCGGATGACGTATTCTTCCATGCGCACCCGGTTGCCGAAAGCGTCTATGGCCACCTTGCGGCTCTGGAACTCGGCGGACTGCAGTTCCTCCTGGGCGCGGGAGATCACGTCTTCCTTGGAAATTTCGTTATAGATCTCGTTGCGGGCCTGCTGCACCGGGTCGCCCACGGCGGAATTCATGTCGCCGGGCTGGTTGGGGTTGTCCGAAGGCTGGCGCATGCGCCCGCCGGCGGGGATCTCCGCGTACTGGCCTTCGCGCACCAGGTTGGAGTTGCCCTTGGCGTCCCCGGTAAGTACGGACCCGTCGTAAACTTCCACGCGGCTGTTGCCTTCGGCGTCGGAGGCCACCATGAAGTCCGTGCCGCGTACGGCGCAGACGGCCGACGGGGTGCGGACTTCGAACTTCTTGGAGAATTTCTTGACCCAGGAGCGGACCCGGCCGAAGTAGAGTCCCAGCGTCACGGCTTCTTTGCCCTCCGCGGTCAGGCGGAAGGAGGTTATGGGAGCCAGCTTCACCCTGGACCCGTCGTCCATAAGGATCTCTACGGTGGAGGCCCGCCCGGTGCGCAGTTCGTCGCCGCTGGCCAGGCGCACCTTGTCGTCGGAATAAAGGCGGGACCAGTCCTGTTCCCCGTTCTTTTTATGGTCCACTTCACCGCGCCAGGAGTCTATATAGGCGGCCCTGGCGGGCATTAAAGTCAAAAGAAGCAGCGCTGAAACAAGCAGTTGTTTCATAATAGGAACTCCTTGGAGAACGGAACCTCTCCTACCCCCCGCAAAATCGGGTAAAAAAAGCAAAAAAACTACCCCCTCATCATAATATAATGAGGGGGTAGTGTCAACGTAACAGAGAATACGCGTTTTAATCCAGGGTAAAGCTGTCCGCGGTGGTAGTAGCGTCCCGCTTCTGGGTCAGGATCTCAGGGGCGAACAGCACGTCTATATTGCGCCCCTGGAACAGCGAGGACTCCACCACCAATTCCAGGTTGAAACTGCCTTCCGCCAGGAAGGTGGCGGAGTTGGGATTACCGGGGATGCCCAGCACCTCGCCGTCGTTAGAAACCAGGATCTTGCGGGAAACCACGGTGGAACCGTCCGCGTAAGTGGTACCGACGCTATAATCCGCCTTGCCGGGGCCGCTCGGATACGAGACAACCGGGTCACTGGGATTGACCGTGGCATCAATTGACCCGCCATATATCCCGGCCTTGTCCACCAAAGCGGCCGTGTAGCCGTCAGAGACATCGGTGACATTGGTCGGGTCCAGTGTTATCTGCTCCAAAGTAGTCAACGTCCCTGCGTTGTTCACCACTTTCTGCGTCCAGGTGAATTGCCCGGCCGTGGTCGAGTTATAGTCCTGTATTTGCTGGAACTGTGTGCGCTCCCCGCCGGGCACGCCTGGGCCGGACAGGATCTGCTTATAATCTATGGACCCCGGGTAATACCTGGTGGCGGCCACGCCGCCGTTATAGCCGGCAAAGTTGATGGCCACCGGGGCGGTGAAGTCTATGGTTTCCTTGATGCTGTCCACCGTGTTGGTCATGTAAACTTCGAAATATTTCATCCAGTTGGAAGGAGCCGTGGCTGACAGGTACATTCCGTCTATGATGGCTCCCACCTGGCTGATGTCGTCGGGGATGTCGGAGTTGAAGCGTTCTATCAGGTGGCCCCAGTCCAGGCGGTCGCTTTCGGCGCGGCGGCTGAGGAACAGGATCTTGAACTCGTCGTCGGCGGGCCGCAGCAGGTACTCTTCCAGGCGCACGCGGCGGCCGAAAGCGTCTACGGAATCCTTGCCCAGCTGGGCCTCGTTGGCCTTCAGCTCGCGGTTGCGCAGTTCTTCCAGCATGGTGCGGGTGCGCTCGCGGGCGCTTTCCAGGCGCACCGCCATGGGGCGCGCGGCCTGGCCGGCGCGCTCATCCTTGAGCGAGACCATCTCCGGCCTGGACATGCCGTCCATCCCTATCTTTATGCGCTCTTCCGAAGACACCACGGCCGTCTTGCCTTTGGAGTCGTTCACCTCCACCAGGCCTTCCGACACGTTCATCTCGGTGGCGCCGTCCTTGCCCACCTCTATCTCGAACTCGGTGCCGCGCACGGCGCAGACGGCGGCCGGGGTACGCACCTCGAAGCGGCTGGAAAAATAACCGGCCACGGCGGCCTTCAGCTTGCCGGCCATCAGGCGGAAGCCGGCTTTCTTGCGCGTGGTCTCTTCCACCCCGAACAAGCTGTTGTTGGCCAGCTGGAAGCGCGTGCCGTCGGACAGCACCACGCCGGCCTTGGAATCCTTGGCGGTGCGGATCTCCGCCCCGGGCCGGACCCGCACGGTCTCGTTCACTTTGATCCAGGCCGCGGCCTTGGAAGGCCTGGCTTCCACCTGGCCCTCGGGGACCAGCAGCATCTCCTGGGGGGCGGCGCCGCTGGGGGCGGCGCCGCGGGGCGCGGCGGCCAGGACCAGGACGGCAAGAAGTTTAAGCGTTCTCATAATTAAAACCTCCACTCCATGCCGGCGAAATAGGACGAACTGTCGTAATTGTACCGGTAGACCTGCTCGTAGCGGTTATTGGACCGGGAAGCGGCCCAGGTGCCCTGCACTTTTACGTCCAGCGAACGCGCCAGCGGGTAGGCGGCCTCCGCGGTGAAGCTGCTGGAGTATTGCGCCAGTTTTTTGGACGTGTAGGAACCGTCGCCCCTCTGCGCCAGGCGCTCGGTGTAGCCGCGCACGGCGAAGTCGTAGTTAAAGCGCGTTATCAGGCCCGTGCCTATGAAGGTGAACTGCGCGCTGGGCGACAGGCGGACCTCGGTGTAATCGTAGAAGCCCCGGATGAACTTCAGGTGGGCCGGGTCGGTGTCGAGGTGGCTCTGGTTGGAGATGAGGTTGGCCAGGCTCAGCCCGGCGCCCAGCACGGGGCGCACACCCCCCAGCGCCTGGATGTCGTTATAGCGCTTGGACAAGCCCAGGTTCAGCGCCTGGTAATAGTCAGACCGCTTGGAAGAAAGGTAGCGCCCCTCGGAATTTATCACTTTCTGGTCCTGGTAATCTATCATCGCCAGCGAGAACAGGAAGTCCGCCTTCTTGAAGTTCGGCAGGTCCAGCTCCGTGGCGTAACTGAACTGGTTGGTAAGGGTATCCAGCACCCGGGTGCCGGGGTTGGGCGCGGCAAGTTCCTGGCCGTACTGGCTGGCGAGCGACTTGAAGCGCGTATAGCGGGTGTAATAGGCGTCCCAGGACAGCTGCCAGGTCCACGGGATGCCCAGGCCCAGGCGCGTCTTGCGCTCCAGGGTAACGCCGGCCTCGTAACGCATGAAGTCGTAGAGGCCTTCCCCCCACTTCTCGTCCTTGGTCTCGCGGAACAGCTGGTTCTTGACGGCCGCGCGGGGCTTCAGCGAGTAGCCGCCCTCGTAGCGGCGGATCAGTTTGAACCCCAGCGAATTGTCCAGGCTCTGCTGGAACAGCGTGCCGCCGCCGGCCAGTTCGTTGACCTGCTTGAAGCCGGTGTAGACCGAGCGCAGGCTGGCGAAAAAACCGGCGCTGGGAGAATAGCTCCTGGCCAGCTGGGCGTCCAGCACCCCGTAGCCGTTGAAGGCCCCGGACTGCCCGCCGAAGAAGTACTGCCCCCCGAAGAGGTCCAGCTTCCCCATAAGTTTATAATTCCCGGCGTCGGCCGCGGCCGGCGCCAGGAGCAGTAAAGCCGCGATAAGTTTTTTCAAGTCGGTCTCCCCGTGTTGCGTTTAGAAAGTAAAGCCCAGCGTCATCCTGTGCGTATCGCCCAGGTCCCCGAAGGGCACATAGGCGTAGTCGAAAGCGAAACTGTCGAACTTCAGCCCCAGGCCGGCGGCGAAACCGGCCAGGCCTCCCAGCTCGTCGCGGCTGCGGCCCACCTGGTAGCCGGCGCGGAAATCCAGCAGTTTATTGAACGCGTACTCCGCCCCCAGGTCCAGGTACATCAGCTCGTCGTTGGCCAGCCAGTCCAGGTCGGCCGCGGCGGCCAGCTTGCCGCCGAAGAACCGCGTGGAAGCGCCGCCCTTGAAAGTAAGAGGCAGTTTATCGGGGCCTATCTTGCCGCCCAGGTTCTGCACCACGAAAGCCGCGGTCCAGTCCTTGCTGAGGGCGTAGGAAGAGCCCAGGTCCAGGGCCAGGGCCCGGTCGCTCTGGGTGTCGAGCTTCTGCTCTATGTACTTCAGGCTGGCGCCCGCCGCCAGACCGGGCATCACTTCCGCCCGGGCGTAGGAAAAACTGACGGCCGTATTGTTGTTGCTGAACTTGGACAGGGGACTGTCCGTGTCGTCGGTGCGCTTCTCTATGTCGGACACGGTCAGGTAGTTCACACCCGCGCCCAGCACACCCATATCCTCGCCCAGCGGGGCGGCGTAGCCCAGGAAGCCCTGGGACTGGTCTATGAAGAGCATGTTGTAGCTGGCGCTTAGGTTGCGCTGCTTAAGGGCCGCCAGGCGCGCCGGGTTCCAGGCGATGGCGCCCGCCCCTTCGGTAAGCGAACTGGCAGCCGAGCCGAGGGCCAGTTCCCTGGCCCCCACCCCCACCTTGAGGAAACTCGCGCCGGTAGTGCCCACGCCGGCGGCCTGCGCCGCCCCCGCGCCCAGCATTAAAGCCGCTGAAAGCCATATTTTATAGTTCATAGTCTCTCCTCAGTTTTAACCAGGCCTACTTTATGACGGCCATCTTGAAGGTGGCGTTCTCGCGGCTGGGCTTCTTGCCGCTAAGTTCCACCACGCCGTAATAGACGCCGTTGGCCACTTCCTGGCCGCCGGCATTGTGGCCGTCCCAGCCGAAGTAATTGTACTTGCCGCCTTCGCAGTTGCTGGCCAGGTCCTTCACCAGTTCGCCCGCCAGCGTGTAGATGCGGATATGGCAGGGCCCGCCGTTGGCGGCCGGCACTTCCACGTGGATCACCGTGCCGTTGGTGGTGGCGTCCAGCGCCGCGCCGTGGCTGTTGGCTATCGGCTTGCTCTTGAGGTTGAAGGGGTTGGGGTAGTTGAACACCTTCAGCTTGGTCCCGGAGAACGTATTGCCGGCCACCGACGGGCGGATAACGGCGAACGTGCCGGAAGAGGCGCTGCCGGCGGCCTGCGGGCGCACCACGTACTGGCGCCCGTCGAAGCTGTTGACCTGCACGGTGCCGGGCTTGGCCAGCACCGAGGCCAGGTTCTTGAGCTTCACTTTCACCGTGCCCTTGAGCGGGTTCACGGTGGCCACGCCGGGCACGTCCTCCCACTTGGAGGTGGCGGTGCTGTAGCGCGCCACGGAAAGGTCCGTCAGGTCAGCGGTGGTCTTGTCGTAGGCCAGCGTCAGTTCTATGGACTTGTCCTCGTTGGAGGTTACGCTGGAGAGCGCCACCGTGTAGAGGTTGCCGGCGAAGGCGTCGGCGCCCAGCGCGGCCACTTTGTCGGCCACGGAAGCGTCGTTCTTGTCCTCGCCCTTGAAGGTGCAGGTGGGCACCGCCCCGGTGGACACGGGCAGCACGGCGCCGGGCGGGAACATGATGGCCGACGGGTCGTCGCCGCTGTTGTCCATGGCGGCCTCGTTGCCGCGGCGGCCTTTCTCGTCCTCGGTATCGTCGCCTATTATCAGGTCGTCTATCTGCTGCTCGGCGTTGCCCTTATAGCTCTTGCCGAAGAGCAGTTCGCGCACCACGGTGCGGCCCGAGTAGGACTGGGCCGCGCCCTGCAGCACGTAGGTCACCCCGCTGGCCAGGGCGGAGAGCGGGATCTTGCCGCTCAGTTCGCCGCTGGAGAGGTTGGTCATGGTGACGGTGGACACGTTGGCGGGGTCCAGCGGGGAAGGCCCGTAAATGACGTTGCCGGTCTTGAAGTCCGACGGGTTCAGCACGGTGAACTCGTAGTACTCGGCGCCTTTCTTGGCGAAGACTTCTATATCCAGCGGCTTGGGCAGCATGGTGAAGTCCTTGCCGGAGGTAAGGCCGTCTACGGCCGTGAACGCCTGGTTCAAGGTGTACTTGCCCGGCACCTTAAGGAACAGTTTATAGACGTTATTGGGGATCAGGCCGGTAAGGCGGTACGTGCCGTCGGCGCCGGTGCGCGTCTTTATGAGCGGCAGCGGGGCCGCGGGGTTGTTGCCGTTGTAGGTGTCGTTATAGGCGTATATCAGCGCGCCCGGCTGCACCTTGGCGAAAGGCAGCTTCTGCGAATACACCGTACCGGAAACCGAGCCGCCGGCGGCGGTCAGCTGGATGTTCTGGGTATAGACATTGCTGCCTACCAGGTCCTTTTCCGCGTCGGCCAGCGCGTAGCCCTCGGCGGAAATCTTCAGGCGCACGTTTCCGGGCGGCAGGCCCTCGAACTTGTAGACGCCGGTAGAGTCGGTCACCACGGAGCGCGGGTCTATAGCCTCGCCCACCAGCGACACGGCCACATTGGACAGCCGCACAGCCGTATTGGTAGTGGTCACCACGCCGGTCAGGGTTGCGCCGGCGCCTACCGCGTCGTCCAGGTTAATGGACAGGGTAGTGGTGGAGCCGTTCACCCCCAGGCAGGTCCTGGTCTGGTACGGCGGGTAATTGGGAGTAGTCACCACGGCGGTGTAGCAGGCGGAAGGCGCCACGCCGCGTATTTCATACGCGTAATACGGGGCCTCGGCCAGCATGTCCCTGAACTGGGCGTAGCCCTGGGCGAAAGTACCCATGAAAGCGCCTGTGAGTTCTTTTTGGGCTATGAACTCCATCGGGGGCACCACCAGACCTGCGGCCTTAAAGGCGCCGGCGGAGTCGTACAGGGTCACTACCGGCAGGAAACGCAGGAAGGCTTCAAAGTCGCCGCCGAGCGCGTCGTAATCCGACTGTCTGAAGAAGTTGGTGGCGGTCACATGACCTGTAATAGTGGCATTACCCCGGCTGGCCATGGTGACCGCGGGGTTGAGGTTCACCAGCACGCCGCTGGAGAAACCCATGCTATAGGCGGGTTTTACAAGCGCGTTGGCGCGGGAAGTGTCTACTATAACGTTCTTGCTGGAGGTGAGCAGCGAGAAGTGAGGGTAAGGCATGTCCGGCTGCGGACCGGCGGACATGTCGCCGAAGTCCCCGGCGCGCATCAGGTAGAAGTCATACACGGAAGGCGACGGGATGGCCAGGGCGCAGAAGCCGGGCGGCTGGCCGGGGCCGCAGGCGCCGTTTTCGTCTCCGGGCACGGTGCCGGTGGAATAGCGGAACTTCAGCTGGTCGTCCTTGCCGGCCAGCATGTTCATTATGGTTTCGCCCTTAAGAATGGTGCCGGCGGGCAGCGGGATAACCTTGAAGCCTATCACAGTGTCCTGGTTGCCTGTGGATATCCTCACGCTGGGGTCCGGGGTCAGGGCCGGGTTAAAGCCTATTCCCACGTAAGTGCCAGCGACCAAATTGACGTTGACCGTGGAGGTGCTGCCCGCAAAAACTGTGACGATAGGCGCTGGCGACGGCATGGCGTAGTTGAAAGCCGTGCTGCTGTCGCCGCTGGCGTTCACCCGTATTCGGTTGACGCCGGCCAGCGCGTCGGTCACGGCAAAAGTGCCGTCTTTCTGCACCTGGGTGCCGGTCCAGCCTGTCTCATTGTCTATATCCACCCAGATGTACTGGTTATTGGCCGGGATAAGCACGGTGCCGTCGGGTTTATAAACGGTCCCGGTCACGCTGCCGCCCGGGGAGAAATCCATATCGATCACGACCGTCCCGGTAGACGCCAGGCTTACCCGGCTATTGCCGCCGCCGCGGCGCACGCGGCCCCAGTTGGTGGCCTTGGTGTACATGTAGTACTCGGTACCGCTGGCCACGTTTATGGCGTAAGTATACTCCGCCTGGCCGGACCCGCTGACGGTGGTGAAATTGCCGCTGGGGCAGGCGCCGTCGCTGCAATCCGGGTACAGGGTTATCATTACGGGGTTATTGCTCAAGTCCGTCACGCCCGGGAACTTGAGCGTGCCGCGCACCAGGCCGGAATTGTTGCCGCCGGTCTGCACCACGTAGGTGATAGAGGAAAGCTTGACGCCATTGCCGTCCAGCACCAGGGCGCTGCTGCTGTTGTAAATATGCAGCATCTGGTTGTCGCCCAGGGAGGTATTGGTCTCCACGAAAACGCGGTAATCGTCCACCCCGGTGCCGGCGCAATGCGCCTGCAGCCAGCAGGTCTGGTCCATACAACTCTGCTCCATGCCCCAGGCCGGGCTGCCGTTGGTGCCGGAGTTGTAGCTGGTCTGGCTGCCGTTGCCGGAGAACTGCGTCCAGACGTTCACCACGTAGTTGCCGGTAGGCAGGCCGGTAAGGGTGGCGCAGCCGTCGGGCCCGGTATTGGTGTTCTTCATGGCGTAGCCGGGCTGCCACTGGTAGTCGGCCTGGTTGGTGCCGGCGCAGCCGGTGGCGTTCTTGCTCCACGGGGAACCGTCGGAATTTATATGAATATTGGAATTGGGCAGCGCCATGCCGTTCTGGGCTTTCACGCAGACCTTGAAGGAACCGGTGCTGGCGTTCATCTCGTTAAGCTGGATCCTGAGACTGTCGTAATAGGCAGGGGACGCTACGCCCTGGAAGATAGGCAGCGCCGAGCTGACATAGACGAAGTCGTTCTCACCGCGCGCCGCCAGGCCGCTGCACAGGTCCTGGCCGCCGGTCAGGGCCGGGCTGCTGTAGGGTTCGTAGCAGGCGCCGTTGCCGTCCTGCCGCCAGGCGCAGCCGCCCATGGACTCGGCGTAATAGGTGGCGCCCAGCATAAGGCCCGTCAGCTGGAAGCGGCCGTTCTCGTCCACATTGGCCCATTTGTAATCGCTGCAGGAGCGGAAATTAACGCCGATGCGCGGGATGGCCGACCACAAAGTGGTGCCGGTGCTGCGCACGATGCCGTCGATGGTGGAAGTGGAAACAGAGGTGGCCCGGCTGTCGGCCGTATTGCTCTCCACGCGCGAAGGCGGCATGGAATTGGCGAAGTCCGCCTTGGCGGCGCCGGTGTAGGAAAGGGTGCGGACGCCCACGACCAGCGGCAGGCTGTCATTCAGCGCTGTCATCACGTTGCGGCCGGTGCCGCGGTTCAGGTAAGGGTCGTAAAGGCCGATGTTGTAGGTATTGGCCTCGGCGTAAGGCACATTGTCCACCACCAGCATGCCGGTGCCGTCACCAAGGGTCTCCACAATGCCCGTGCCGGCCTGCTGCTGGGCCAGCATATTGTAAACGCCGCCGAACAGCACCGTATTGGCCGTGGCGTTGGCGATCTCCAGGCGTATCCTGGCCACGTTGGTCAGGCCCGGGGTTACGGTAAAAGTGGAATAGCGGGTGGTGCCGTCGGTCCAGACATAGCGGTTAGGGTCGTATTCCGGGTTATTGAACTGGTCGGAGATGCTGGGCGAGTAGCCGTGCAGGCTGTAATAAAGGTTAAAGTTGCGGTTATTCTCCACCACGAAGGAGATCTTGCCGTCCGCGCCGGTCAGCCCCACCTGGGTGTGGGTGGAAGGCCCGTTCATGCCGAACTCCACTGCGGCCACGGAAACGTCCTGGACGGGCGTATCCACTCCGGTCTTTACGTAGACGTTGATGGTGGTAGCGGCGCCGGCTGCAGATACCGCCAGGGCGGTCAGCAGGGCCGAAAGGATGGTTTTATTGAACAGGCGCATAGTTCCTCCGTGGATGGCCCGGTGTTAGGCACCGGGCAGGGCACAAAAACGGTCAAAACTGGAAAGAAAACCCCCCCCTGAAATCGGGACCCGGTAACGATATAACATTGGCTCCGGAAATGTCAATCGTAAGTATTGTAACTTTGGGCACACCGGCACTTCACCCGGCTCCCCGCTAATAGCATACAGCGGCGGCCTGCGGAAAACCTCAGGCCCCGCTCATATTAAACTCAATTGATATCAGGGCAGACAGACGTCACAGGAGGAGTTCTCCACCGGCTCGCTCTCCACCTGGAAGACGGAATGCTTTATGCCGAAGGCGGCGGCCACCCCGCAGGTGGCGGTCTTGAGGGCGGCCTGCTGCCGGGCGGGGTCCTTTACCACCAGGTGCGCGCTGAGGGCGTTAAAGCCGGAGGACAGGCTCCAGGCGTGCAGTTCGTGCACGTCGGAAACGCCGTCTATGGCGCGCAGGTCGCGCTCCAGGGCTTTCAGCGACAGGCCGCGCGGGGCGCCTTCCATGAGGATATGAAAGGCCTCCATCAGCAGCCGCGTGGAACTGAAAAGGATAAGGGCGATGATCAGCAGCGAAACGATGGTGTCCGCCAGGTACCAGCCGGTGAAGTGGATGACCAGGCCGGCCGCCATGGCGGCGGCGGACCCTGCCAGGTCGCTCAGGATGTGCAGGAAAGCGCCGCGGATGTTTATATTGTCGCCGCTGTGGGAGTGCAGGATCCAGGCGCAGGCGAGGTTGGCCAGGAAACCGGCCGCCGCGATGGCGAGCATGGGCCCGGCCAGCACCGGTACCGGGCTCTGAAAGCGCTCGTACACTTCGCGCAGCATGTAGCCCGACAGGATCCAGAGCAGCATGGCGTTGCCCAGGGCCGCCACCACTTCCGCCCTGCGGTAGCCGTAGGTGCGGGCGGAATCCGGTTTGAGCGCGGCCAGCCGCGAGGCGAAGAAGCTCATGCCGAGCGCGGCCGCGTCGGTGAGCATGTGCATGGAATCGCTCAGCAGGGCCATGCTGCCGGTCAGCAGGCCGCCGGCGGCCTCCACCAGCATGAAGCCGGCGGTTATGAAAAAAGCCGCGGTAATGGCCCGGCGTTGCTGCCCGCCGTGGGCGTGGCCGTGCGCGCCGCAGCCGGCGTGGGCGGCAGGGGCGGTGCGGGAGGCGTGGTCATGGCCATGATGACCGCCGTGGTCATGAGAGTGTTCGTGGCCGTGGGCGCAGTTGTGGTCGTGAGCGTGGGACATTAGTAGTGATTATATAATTTTGGTAAATGCTAAAATATAGCCCCACTATGCAAACCACCCGGCACGACCTGGAAGAAGCCCTGCGGGGCGTCAACGCGGATATCTCCGCCTCGCTGGCCGGCATCGCCCCGGAATTTTTCGACTTCAACAAACACCCTTTCAGTTTCCTCGGCAAGGCGGCCCGCGCCAGGTTCACCCTGCTGGCGGCCGGGGCGCTGGGCGCGGACCCGGGCCGGGCGGGCAAGGCCGCGGCCGCGGCCGAACTGACCCACACCGCTTCGCTGCTGCACGACGACTGCCTGGACACCGCCCGCTACCGCAGGGGCCTGCCCACCCTCTACGACCAGCTGGGCGTGAACGGGGCCATCCTGGTGGGCGACCTGCTTATAGCCATAGCTTTCGACAAAGCCGGCGCCGCCGCCCCCGAACTGCAGGGCGAACTGGTGCGCGCCGTACGCCACATGACGGAAGGCGCGCTGCTGGAAGAGAATTCCCGCGGCAAAAATATGACCGCGGCGGAGGCGGAGCGCGTGGCGGCCCTTAAGACCGGCGCGCTGTTCCGCTGGTGCGGGCTCGCCGCCTGCCACCTGGCCGGCAAGCCGGCCCTGCTCGAAACCTGCGCGCGGCTGGGCGAGGGCGCAGGCGCCGCTTTCCAGGCTATCGACGATGTGCTGGACTTCGAAGGCGACGCCGGGGCCTGCGGCAAGGAAACCCTGAAGGACATCCGCGAAGGCAAATTCACACTGCCGCTCATCCTGGCCCTTAACGACGCGGCGGCCGGCCCCCGGGCCGGGAAACTGCTGGCGGCCATGCAGGCGGGGGCGGCGGCGGACCTGGCCCCTGCCATGGAACTGGCGGAGCTGGTGCGCGCCGGCGGTTTCGCCGCGGCAGCGCGCAAAGCGGCCGCGGAAAAGATAAACGCCCTCTTGCCGCTGGCGGACCGCCTGCCCGTAGTGGAAGGCGCGGCAGCGCTGAAAGATTTCCTCACCGCCATGGCGCACAGGACGGCATGACAAGGGCCCTGCTCGGCAAATGGGCCGTCATCCTGCGCGCCTACTCCTGGCCCGCTTCGCTGGTGCCCGTCCTGCTGGGGTCCGTGACCGGCTGGCGCGCGGGCCGCTTCTCCTGGACGGACTTCACCCTTACTTTCCTGGCCGCGCTGCTGGTCCATTCCGCGGCCAACCTGGCCAACACCTATTTCGACTTCCGGCGCGGCGTGGACAGGAAAGAGACCGCCGACGACCGCGGCCTGGTGGACGGCCTCATGACGCCGCGCGCCATGCTGCTGACGGCGCTGGGCCTGTTCGCCGCCGGCGGCGGCATAGGGCTGCTGCTGGCCTTCAAGAACGGCGTGCCGGAACTGATCTGGCTGGGGGCGGCCGGTTTCGCGCTGGCCTGGTTCTACACGGGCACGGGCTTCGCCTACAAGTACCGCGCCCTCGGCGACGCCGGCATCTTCTTCGCTTTCGGGCCGTTCATCGTTTCCGGGACAGCCCTGATCCAGACCCGGTCTTTCCAGGCCGAGGCGCTGTGGGCCTCCATCCCGGTGGGCCTGCTGATAGTGGCCATCCTGCACGCCAACAACATGCGCGACGCCGCCAGCGACAGCGAAGCGAAGTTCCGCACGCTGGCGGGAGTTCTGGGCCCCGGGTCCGCCCTTAAGTATTATTACGCCCTCATTTTCCTGCCCTACGCCTTTACCTTCTCCTTCGGCAGCGTCTGGCCGCCGGTGTTCTGCGCCCTGTCCGCGCCGCTGGTCATAAAATTGAAAGAGCGCGCCTCCAAAGGCGAGTTCTCTCCCCTCGTACCCGAAACCGCCCGCCTGGTGGCGGTCTTCGGCCTGCTCCTCTGCGCCGGCCTGTACTTCGCCGCGTAGTCCCCCCATAATACTTGTTGTAAAAACGCGGGATTTTTTATAGATTATATGTGGCTTTGAAGCAAAGTAGTTACGGAGGTTGTAAAAAATGAGGAAAAATACCCTGTTCCTGGTCCTGGCGCTGCCGCTTATAGCCGGCTTCCTGCTGTCTTCCTGCAATAACAAGAACCGCAAGAACAGCGGCCAGACCACCGACATGACCGGCGACACCGTGACCATGCCCGGCATGGACATCCTCGACAGCACCGACACGCTTACCACCGAAGGCGAGATCCGCGGCGGGGAATTCCTGGCGCAGACCAATGTCAGGACCATCGTTTTCGACTACGACCGCTACGAACTCTCCGAAGACTCCCGCGCCGTCCTCCAGGCCAACGCCGCCCTGATCAAGGCCCGCAAGGACTGGACCGTGCTGGTGGAAGGCCACTGCGACGACCGCGGCACCGTGGAATACAACCTGGCCCTGGGCCAGAAGCGCGCCAAGGCCGTGCGCGACTACTACGTGCGCCTGGGCGTACCGGAAAGCGCCATCGGCACCATCTCCTACGGCGAGGAAAAGCCGCTCTGCTCCGAGGCCACCGACGCCTGCTGGCTCTCCAACCGCCGCGCCGAAACCAAGATAAAGGTGAAATAAATGCGCCTGAAACTAACGCTGTTAGCCCCCCTCTGCTTACTCCTGGCGGGCTGCGTGGCCACCCAGCAGGACATGCTGCAGATGCAGAGCCAGATGGACGACCTCAACAACAACCTGGCCACCATGCAGAAGAACCAGGCCGAGCTGGCCGTGAAGATGGAGGACCTCTCCAAGAACCTCAACGCCTCCTCCGAAAGCATGAAGGACATCTCCGGCCAGATGGAGAAGCTTTCCTCCCGCCTCGACGACCTGGACAGCGCCATGAACAAGCGCGTGAACGCCATAGGCCAGAGCATCCGCAAGCAGCAGGAGGAAGTGGAGACCTCCCTGCTTCCCGCCAAGATCTACAACGACGCCTACAACGCCTTCCTCAACAACAACTTCGACGGGGCGGCCAACGGGTTCAAGACCTACCTGTCCAAGTTCCCCGCGGGCGAAATGTCCGAGGGCGCCTATTTCTACCTGGGAGAGTCCCTTTACCTGAAAGAACGCTGGCAGGACGCAGCCCTGGCTTACGCCACGGTGCTGGAGAAGTTCCCCAAGTCCGCCAGGGTGCCCGCCGCCAGGCTCAAGTACGCCATGGCCATCCTGAAGATCTCCGACGATAAGAAGCCCGAGGCCCTGAAGTACCTGCACTCGGTGGTGAAGGATTTCCCGGCTTCGCAGGAAGCCCGGACCGCCAAGGACTATATCGCCAGGCTGGCGCCGCCCAAGCCCGCGCCCGCCCCGGCCAAGGCCCCCGCCAAAGCCCCGGCGAAAAAAGGCTGACCGCCCTCCCGATGAAGCTGCTGCTGCTCCTCCTGCTCACCGCGCAGCCGCTTTTTGCGGGGACCGACATCTACATAGGCATCGCCCCGGGGGCCGAGGTAAAAAAGACGGCCCTGGCCCTGGCGCGCTTCCTCCCCTCCACCGCCGACAGCGAGAAGGACCTGGTCCTGGCCGACGAGTTCCGGGAGATCGTCCGCGCCGACCTGCTCTACTCCCGGTACTTCGATATCAAAGAGGACGCCCTGGCCAAGGCCAACCTGGACACCGGCCGCGAGTCCCTGGCCTACTGGAAAGGCCTGGCCGCCCACCTGGTGACCGCCAAGGCCCACGACGCCGGCGGGGTATGGACCTTCAATGCCCGCCTGCACGACCTGGCCACCGGCAAGGTGGTGCTGGAGAAGTTCTACCAGGGGGAGCGGCGCGCCATGCGCCGCGCGGCGCACATGTTCTCCGACGACGTGGTGCTGCGCCTCACGGGGCGCCTGGGCATAGCCCATTCCAAACTGGCCTTCACCAACAACGCCACCGGCCGCAAAGAGATCTACATCGTGGATTACGACGGGGCCAACCTGACCCGCCTCACCTCGGACAACAGCATCAACCTGCTGCCGCGCTGGTCGGCGGACGCGTCGCGCATCTATTACACCACCTACCGCTGGGGCAACCCGGACATGTTCGAGATAGACCTTAAGGCCGGCAAGATCCGCCCTTTCACCACTTTCCAGGGGCTCAACATCCCCGGCGGCTTCTCCCCCGACGGCCTGACCATGGTGATGACGCTGTCGCGAGGCGACGACCCCAGCATCTACACCCTCAACGTGGTGACCAAGCAGCTCAAACGCCTGCTCAAAGGCTTCGGGGTCAGTTCCTCGCCCACCTGGTCTCCCGACGGCACGCAGGTGGCTTTCGTTTCGGACCGCTCCGGCAACCCGCAGATCTACGTGCTGGACGTCGCCACCGGCAAGAACCGCCGCCTCACGCGCCTGAACTGGTGCGACTCCCCCTCCTGGTCGCCGTCGGGCGACCGGATAGTCTTCGCCGGGCGCGAGACGACCAAGGAGAACCTGAATATTTTCACGACCGACCTCACCGGCAGCCAGATCCGGCGCCTTACCAACAAGGCCGGCGACAACGAAGACCCGTCCTGGTCCCCCGACGGGCGTTTCGTGGGGTTCACCTCCACCCGGCGCGGCCGCAGGGAGCTTTTCATCATGGACGCCGACGGCAGCGCGCCGCACCCGCTTACGGACCTCAAGGGGCACTCTTTCACCCCCAGCTGGAGCCCGTAAAGCCCCGGCGCAAAAAGGAACAGGCCGCTTTCTCTTTCGAAAAAGCGGCCTGTTCCTTTTTTACCGGCCCGGTTTTACCTGCCGACGAGGGAGAAGAGCTTGTCCAGCAGCCCGGCCCAGAAGCCTTCCGGCCTGGCGGTCCCGCGCGCGGCGCGGAACCTGAGGTCGCGGTTGGCCTTCAGGGCCGCCGCCAGCTCGGAGTCCAGCAGGTCCAGGAATTCCTCGCCCAGCCGCTTGCGGCGCTCGGAAAGTATCCCGGGGTTGATGACGTCCTCCAGGGCGAAATATTCCTGGCCGCAGAAAGCCTGGATGTAGGGGCTCTCCATGAATTCGGCCACGGCGTCGTCGTCGGAAAGGTTCTTGAGCTGCTTGACCACCAGCAGGCCGCAGACCAGCCGGGAATCCTTGGCCGGGCGCCCGTAGCCGGCCGCGAAGAAGCGGCCGTACTCGGCGTCCAGCTTCTCCCAGGGCAGCGCCTCGGCCAGCTTGAGCCAGCGGTTGCCGTCGGCCAGCTTGCCGCCCAGGTGGAACATCTTGCCGAAGAGCGTGGGGTTGAATTTTTCTGAACGGTACATAGGGGGCTAGTTCTCCGGCTTGAAGCACTTGCGGCAGCGGGCCTCGTATTTATCGCCGGCCCCGACCACTATGCGGCGGCCGGAATCGGTAAGGCGCTGGCTGAAATGGGCGGGGTTGCCGCAGACCATGCAGATAGCCAGGTTCTTGGTGACGAATTCCGACACGGCCATCAGCTTGGCCATGTTGTCGAAGGGCTCGCCGCGGTAATCCTGGTCCAGGCCGGCCACTATGACGCGGCGGCCCGAATCGGCCAGCTTCTGGGCCACGTCCACTATCTCCGGCCCGAAGAAATGGGCCTCGTCTATGCCTATCACCTGGGTGTCGGCGCTGACTTCCTTGAGGATCTCTTTGGCGGACTTGACGGGCCGGGCGGAAAGCGTGGATTTATCGTGCGAGACGATGTGCTCCTTGGCGTAGCGCACGTCCAGGTGCGAGTTGAACACCTGCACCTTCTGCTTGGCGATATTGGCCAGCTTAAGGCGGCGGATAAGCTCCTGCGTTTTGCCGGAGAACATGCTGCCGCAGACCACCTCTATCCAGCCGGACGCGGCCGAGACGTTGAATATCATTTCTTCCCCCATTTAGCGGAAAAGTATTCCCAGGTCAGGCGCAGCCCTTCCGGGAACTTCACCAGAGTCTTATACCCGAGCGCCTTGCGGGCCAGGCTGACGTCGGAGTAGGTCTTGCGGATGTCGCCCTTGCGCTTGGGCGAGAAGATCTTCCTGGTCTTGCGGCCGGTGATCTTCTCCAGCTCGCGCGCGATGTCGAGCAGTGAGATATTGGTGCCGGTGGCGACGTTGATGGTAAGGCCGGAAACCGAGGCCGGGGCCAGGGCGGCGCGGATATTGCCGTCCACGACGTTGGCCACGTAGGTGAAGTCCCGCGACTGGCGGCCGTCCCAGTGGATCTCCAGCGGCTTGCCCTGCACCATGAGCTCCATGAAGCGCGGGATGACGGCGGAGTAGACGGACTCGGGGTTCTGGCGCGGCCCGAAAACGTTGAAGTAGCGCAGGGCCACGGTCTCCAGGCCGTAGGTGCGGGCGAAGACGCGGCAGTAGTTCTCGCCGGCGAGCTTGCTGACGGCGTAGGGCGAGACCGGCAGGGTGGGCAGGGTCTCGTTCTGGGGGAAGACGTCGCATTCGCCGTAGGCGGAGCTGGTGGCGGCGTAGACGAAGCGCTTTACGCCGGCGGCCCTGGCGGCCATGAGGGCGTTGAGGGTGCCGGTGGCGTTATTGTCGTGGGCGGCCAGGGGGTTATCCACGGATTTGGGCACGGAACGGAAAGCGGCCTGGTGCAGGACGTAGGTGACGCCCTTCATGGCCTTCTTGAGGTCCGCGGGCCGGCGCAGGTCGCCCTTCACGAACTCGAATTTGCCTTTGAAGGGGGCGAGGTTCTCCGGTTTCCCGGTCGACAGGTTGTCGAACACGCGCACGCGTTCGCCGCGGCGCAGCAGTTCTTCCACTATATTGGAACCTATGAACCCGGCCCCGCCGGTTACCAGCCAAAGAGGTTTTTTCATGTTTTTATCCCTGACACTTAAAGTTTATCATTTTCAAATTCCCGTTTGAACCCGCCGCAGGCCCCCAAACGCGCGGGCGGCAAGGGTGTGCCTTTCGAAGGCCTTCGCGCAGGCCCGAGCTTGCGTAAGCGCGAGGGCCGGGTGGAGCGAAGCGACACCGCAGTGTGAGGAGGGGCGGCAACGGTGTTGCCGACCCCGTGCCTGAGGAAGGCACACCCTCGCCGCTCGCTCCTGTTGGTAAGCGTTCCCGGCGGCCCCCTTGCGCTATCCCCACAGGCTAGTCGCGGACTTCGCCTTCTTTGCGCCAGGGACGCCAGTACTGGCGGGATTTCTCCTCCAGGTCGTCCTTCACCGCCGGCTCGTTCATCTTCAGGCTCACGTAGAAGAAAAATTCCTTGACCCCGCCGGAGCGCTCGCGGAAGTCCCACTTGGTCCGGAAGTCGTGGAAGTCGCGGTAAAGGGTGATCCCCTTTTCGAAGAACCGCAGGTCCCCGTACTTCATCCCGCCGAAAGACATGAACCGGTAGCGCAGCACCGTTTCCGCGCGCCAGCCCGAGTTCTTCCACGGCCGGAACCCGAAGGTGTTGCTCACTATCCAGGCCCGCGGGTCGTTGCTGTAGTTGGCCACGCCGCCGCCCAGGTAATTGTCATGCCCGCCAAAACTGGCCTGCGCCACGAAGCTCTTGTTGCCGTCGGCGAAACTGTAGGAATCCTCTACGTAAAGGTCCACCCCCGGCCGCGGCGCGTGGAACACCTCCGCCGTCACCGGCGCCAGCCGGCGCGAGAACCTGGCGCTGTAATAGTCGCGCAGGTCATAGGCGGTGGAAAGCTTGAAATAGGTCCTGAAACTCCGCATCACGAACAGCTGCGCCGACAGGGACTGCGTCTCCTGCCCTTCGTCGGCGGCCTTGCTGTCGGGCAGCAGCTTGTTCTCGCGCAGCCGGCGCCGGTAGGCGTAGCCCAGGTCGAAGGTGCCCCAGTTGCGGTCGTAGCGCAGGGTGGCCCCGCCGCCGTAGCGGCCCACCCAGGTGTCGGAGGGGCCGGAAAAAGTGGAGATGTAGACCGACTGGTCGTAATAGACCGACGGGGAAAGCGTCACCCTTTTGGCCAGCGGCACCGAGTGCGACACGGTCCAGGCCGCGTTGCCGCGCTTCTGCGTGAAGTTCTGTCCCTCGTCCCGGGCGTTCTCGAAATTGGCCCTGAAACTGTTGAGCACGGGCAGCTTCAGCACCCGGAACGGCACCGTATTATAATCCAGCCGGGGAATGGAACTGTTGGCCTTGCGGAAATCCTTGTAATCCTCGGTATGGGTCTGCCTGCCGTAGGCGCTCACGCGCGTAACGCTGAAGCCGGTATTGCGGGTCAGGGCCACGCTGGCCTGCTCGTCGGGGCTGACCGCGAAGGGGTTGTTGCGGAAGAAATCGTTGTTGACCCGGGGGTCCGACAGCAGGCGGAAGAAGCCCTGGCCGTAGTACTGGGCCGGGTCGGACTCGTTGAAGCGGTTGAGCCGGTGCCAGAACCCGCCGCTCATGCCCCAGCGGTCCTTCACCAGCCCGTATTCCTTGATGCGGTAAAGCGAGACGTTGCTGATGTTCTTCTCCGGGCGCCGGAAATCAAGTTCGCCGCCGGTGCCGAAGCCGCGCCGCTCGAAATAGTCCAGGTAAAGCTTGGCGCGCGTCTCGCGGTTGACGCGGTAGATGTAACTGGACTTGATGAAGAAGCCGTTGCGCTCGTCGTAGCCGGGGCGGAAGATGCTAACGAACGGCGTCCCCCCGCCTATGGGCTTATACACCACCGGCAGGTACAGCACCGGGATCCTGCCCACGAAGAACACGTTATTATAGGCCAGGAAATAGCGCTCCGGCCGCAGGTAGATGCGCGAGGAGCGCAGGCGGTAATGCGGCGGCTCCTCGTCGCAGCTGGTAATACTGGCCCGCTTGTACTTGTAGCCGTCCTTGTCGAACTCCACCACCCGGCCGCGGAAGATGAAGTTCTTGTAGGCGAACCGCCCGTTATTGATGAGCCCGGCTTCGGAGCCGTAGTCTATGAAGCCGCTCTGGCCGTAGACCGTGCCGGTGTCGTCGTCCATCACGAAGTCCGACGGCGACACTATGGTGCTGCTGGCCATGTTGATGGTGAGGTTCTTGGCGCGGATAAGCTTGAGGTGCTTTCCCTCCGGGGAGAACTCCTCCAGTTTGACGTTGCCTTCCAGGTCTATCTCGCGGGTATACTCGTTGAACGCCGCCTCGTCCGAACTGAAGCGCACGTGGTGCGACCCCGTGGACGGGGGCAGGTCGTAGGCCGCCGCGTTGGCGGCCAGCAGGAGGATAAGGGCGGTCAGTTTTTTCATGCGCGGGCCGGGGCCCGTAACTCTCACTTCAGGGCTTTTTCCAAACCGAACAGGGCCGCGCCGTGCGAGCCCAGGTCCGCGTCCTCGGACACTTTTATCTTCACCCGGTTGAACGGGGTCTTTATCTGCTGCGAACGCAGCACCTTCTCCATGGCCGGGAAGAACCAGCGCTTCGCGCGCGAAACTCCGCCGGTCAGCACTATGCAGCCGGGGTTCAGCAGCAGGATAAGACCGGCCAACCCCATGCCCAGGTACTGCCCGGTTTCCGCCCAGACCTTGCGGGCGGCGGCGTGGCCGGCGGCGGCGCCGTTGGTAAGGCAGATGGTATTGAACCTTTCGCGGCCGGGCGCGGCGTATTTTTTTACGAAAGCGGCCTCGTTCTTTATCAGTTCCCTGGCCCTGGCCATTATGGAGTAGCTGCCGCAGTAGGCTTCCAGGCAGCCCAGGGCCCCGCAATGGCAGGGCCGCCCGCCGGGCTGCACCTTCAGGTGGCCGGCCTCTCCGGCGGAGCCGTCGGCCCCGTGGTAAAGTTTGCCGTCTATGATCAGGCCGGACCCTATGCCGGTGCCCAGCGTGATGGCCAGCACGTTGTCGTGCTTGCGCTTCAGTTCTATCTCGTAGGCGCCCCAGGCGGCCATGTTGGCGTCGTTCTCCATGGTGCAGGGCAGGCCGGTAAGCTTTTCCAGCGGCCCCGCCAGCTTGACGTTGCGCCAGGCCAGGTTGGGAGAGAAGCGCAGGACGCCGCGCGCCGGGTCCACGTCGCCGGCGGCGCCTATGCCCACGGAGACCAGCTGGCGGCCGTAGTCCCGCTTGAAGGCGCTCACGTATCCAGACAGGCGCTTCACGAACGAGGCCGCGCCCCTGGCCGCCTCGGTGCGGAACCGCTCCTGCGCCAGCAGTTTCCCCGCGCGGTTGACCACCACCAGTTTGGTATTGGTGCCGCCGATATCGATGCCTATGCCGAGCATATTTTCTCCTTAAGTCCGCTCTCCGGCGGCCAGCAGCTCCAGCGCCGCGCCCGCGAGGTAAAAAGAACCCAGCACCGCCGCCGTGCCGGAAGCCGACGCGGCCCTGAGCGCGGCGGAGATCTCCTGCTGCACCTCCACCTCGGCGTCGGGCCTTATGGCGGAAAGTTCGTCGGCCAGGGCGCAGGGATCGGCCGCGCGCTGGGAATCGGGGCGGGTAAAGACGAATTTGCGCGCCAGCGGGGCCAGCAGTTCCAGTATACCCCGGCGCTCCTTGTCCTGCAGCATGCCCAGCACGAAAACCGGGTCCTTGGCGGCGAAAGGCGAAGCCTTCCAGGTGGCGGCGAAGGCCCGCGCGGCCTCGTCGTTATGCGCCCCGTCCACCACGAACAGCGCCCCGCCGTACTCGCGCCCGCCGCGCACAGCCTGGAAGCGGCCCGGCCAGCGCGCCAGCGCGAACCCCGCCGCCGCGTGGGCCGCGGTCAGCGGCCAGCCCCGGCCGCGCAGGAATTCCAGTCCTTCCCACACCAGCGTGGCGTTAATGACCTGCGCGTCGCCCAGGATGCCGAAGGGCAGCTCCGCGCCGGTCTTCTTGTGGCGCAGCGTCATGCGGCTGTTCTCCCAGTCGCGCGCCTTTATTTCGAAGACGGGGGCCAGGAAATGGCACTGGGCGTGCCTGGCCTCCGCCTCCCGGGAGATCTCGGCCCTGGCTTCCGGGGGCAGCAGCGGGGCCAGGCAGGCGCCGTCCTGCTTTATGATGCCGGCTTTCTGCGCGGCTATCTCCGCCAGCGTATTGCCCAGGTATTTCTTGTGGTCGAAGTCCACGGAAGTGATGACGCTCAGTTCCGGGGCCGGCAGCACGTTGGTGGTGTCCCAGCGCCCGCCTATGCCCACCTCTATCACCGCCAGGGCGGTCTTTTCCCGCTCGAAGCAGAGAAAAGCCATGCAGGTGAGCAGTTCGAAAAAACTAAGGTCGGGGCCGGCCCGGAAAACCTCTTCGAAGAGGGCGGCAAAGCGCTCCTCGGAGATGTTCCTGCCGTCGATCTGTATGCGCTCGGTGAGGCTGACCAGATGCGGCGAGGTGAACAGCCCGGTCTTAAGCCCGGCCGCCCGCGCGGCCGCCTCGAACAGCGCGCAGACCGAACCTTTGCCGTTGGTGCCCGTAACGTGCACCGTCTTGATCTTCAGGTGCGGGTCGCCCAGGCGCTCGAGGCAGGCGTAAACCCTGTCCAGGCCGTCCTTCTTGATGAAGTCCTGCCTGGAGATCAGGGCGCTCTTCGCTTGCTCGAAAGTCATCTTTTAGGCTTTTACCCTCGCCGCGTCCACGCCCAGGTCCTTGAGCTTGTGTTCCAGCTTCTCGTAGCCGCGGTCTATGTGGTAGATGCGCCGGATCACGGACTTGCCCCTGGCCGCCGCCGCCGCCACCACCATGGCCGCGCCGGCGCGGATGTCGGAGCACATCACCGGCGCGCCCAGCAGCTGCGGCACGCCGCGGATCACGGCCTTCCTGTCGGCCACGGTTATGTCCGCGCCCATGCGGATCAGTTCGGGGGCGTGCATGAAGCGGTTCTCGAAAATATGCTCGTGCACCTCGCTGGTGCCGTTGGCCCTGGCCATGAAGACCATCCACGGGGCCTGCAGGTCCGTCGGGAAACCGGGGTGCGGCTTGGTGGCCACGCTGACCGGCCGGGGGCGGCCGTGCGGCGCCACTATTTCCATGGAATCCTTGAAGCAGTTGATCTTCACTCCCGCCTTCTCCATGGCCTTTATCAGGGCCGTCAAAGTTTTGGGCGCGGTGTTGAGCAGGCGCACGCGGCCGCCGGCGGCGGCGCATAGCAGCATGAACGTGCCTGTCTCTATGCGGTCCGGCATCACGGTATGCCTGAGCCCTTTGAGCCTGGCGGCGCCGGTTATCCTGATGACCGGCGATCCTGCCCCCTCCACCCTGGCGCCCATCTTGTTGAGGGCCGCGGCCAGGTCCTCTATCTCGGGCTCGCGGGCGCAGTTCTCCAGCGTGGTCACGCCTTCTATCAGGGCCGCGCACATCATCAGGTTCTCGGTGGCGCCTACGCTCGGGAACCGGAACTTCACCCGGCCGGCCTTAAGTTTTTTAGCCGACAGGATCACGTCGCCTTTTTCCGTGGAGACCTGCGCGCCGAGCTTCTTGAAACCTTCCAGGTGGATGTCGATGGGCCGCATGCCGATGGAACAGCCGCCGGGCATGGAGAACCTGGCTTTTTTGAAACGCGCCAGCAGCGGGCCGGCCGCCAGCACCGAGGCGCGCATCTTGCGCACCAGGTCGTAGGGGGCGTGGAGCTTGAGCTGCGCGTGCTCTTCCGCCACGAAGTTGCCGTAGCCGTAAAAACAGTTCTTGCCCAGGTAGTTGAGCAGTTCGAAGGAGGATTTTATATCCATCAGCTCCGGCACGTTCTTGATCTCCGATTTTTCCTTCGTCAGCAGCGTGGCGAAGAGTATGGGCAGGGCCGCGTTCTTGGAACCGCTGATGGTGGCCTGCCCGGACAGGGGCCGCCCGCCGCGTATTATGAAATTATCCATGGATTCTCCCGTAGAGGAAACGTTGCACCCCGTTAAGGTCTTTAAAAGTTCTCTTTTCCGCCCAGACTTCCGCGGACATCGAGGCCAGCAGGCAGGGAGGCTGGCTGCCGCCCAGTTCCATCACCAGCGCGCCGCCTTTTTTGAGCCGCGCGGGCGCCATGCGCACCAGCATGCGCGCCACGTCCAGCCCGTCGCCCCCGCCGTCCAGCGCCACGTACGGCTCGCTGAGCACTTCGGGCGAAAGGCCCGGGATGACGCTGCTGGGAATATAAGGCGGGTTGGCGGCTATCAGGTCGAACTTCGGCCCCGAGGCGGCCAGCGTGTCCGCCTCTATGAATTCGCAGCGGCCGGCGAGGTCCAGCGCCAGGGCGTTCTCGCGCGCGCAGGCCAGCGCCTCCGGGGATTTCTCCAGCGCTGTGAGCCTCAAGCCGGGGAATTCCGTCGCCAGGCACAGGCCTATGGCGCCGGAACCAGCGCCGTAATCCAGGGCGGAGAGCGGCTCCGGCCTGGTCTTGAGGAAGTCGGCCGCGAAACCGGCCAGTTCTTCCGTCTCCGGCCGGGGCACCAGCACGCGCGCGTCCACTTTCAGGCGTATGCCGCGGAAATCCTGCCACCCGGTGATGTAGGCCAGCGGCAGCCCCTGCTCCTTGAGCAGCAGATGCTTTTCGAATTTTTCCAGCGCGGCCGGCGGCACCGGCAGGTCCGGTTCGGCCAGCAGGCGCAGGCGCTCCACGCCCATGGCGTCGGCCAGCAGCCACTGGGCGTTAAGCCCCGGTTCGTCCACGCCGCGGGAGGCCAGCCTGCGGCTGGCTTCAGTCAGTGTCGTCGCCGCCGTCATTTTCGCGTTTTTCCCCTATGTTCAGCCGGACTTCCTCCAGCATGTCCCGGATCCCGCCTTCCATGATCACCGGCATGTTATGCCAGGACATCTGGATGCGGTGGTCGGTCACGCGGTTCTGCGGAAAATTGTAAGTGCGGATCTTCTCGGAGCGGTCGCCGGTGCCCACCTGCGCCTTGCGCGCGCCGGCGTTCTCCCGGGCCTGGGTCTCCTCGCTGATCTGGGCTAGCTTGGCCGCCAGCATGGCCATGGCCTTGGCGCGGTTCTTGCCCTGGGAACGCTCTTCCTGGCAGGCGGTGATGATGCCGGTGGGGAGATGCGTGATGCGCACGGCCGTTTCCACCTTGTTGACGTTCTGGCCGCCGGCGCCGCTGGAGCGGTAGGTGTCCATCTTCAGGTCGGCCTGGTTGATCTTGATCTCCACTTCGTCCACTTCGTGCATGACCGCCACGGTGACGGTGGAGGTATGCACGCGGCCGCTGGCCTCGGTCTGCGGTACACGCTGCACGCGGTGCACCCCCCCTTCGTACTTCATCCAGGCGTAGACATCGGTGCCGGAGATGAAGAGCACGGCGTACTTGATGCCTTTCAGACCGGTGGTGGAGAGGTCGCGCAGTTCCGCCTTCCAGCCCATGGAGGCCGCGAACCGGGTATACATGCGCAGCAGGTCGCCGGCGAAAAGCGCGGATTCGTCCCCGCCCACGCCGGCGCGTATTTCAAGGAAGATGTTCTTGGAGTCCGCCGGGTCCGGCGGGATGATCAGCAGCTTGAGTTTTTTGGCCAGGGAGGCCGCGGCGGCTTCCAGGGCCGGCAGCTCCGCGGCGGCCAGGGCCGCCATTTCGGGATCCGTGCTGGAAACCATCTGGCGGGTGTCCTCGGCTTCCCGGACGGCCTTTTCCAGCGCGGCGGAGGTGTCCAGCAGCAGCCGGCAGGCGGCGTGCCGGCGCGACAGCTGCTCTATTTCCTCGGGCTTGAGCCCGCCCGAAGCGAGGCGGGCCTCGGTCTCGGCGAATTCCCGCTTAATAGCGTCCAGTTCTTTTTCAAACATAGTTAGGGGACGTTGTTGACTATTTGACTATTTAGGCCACATTAGCGCGGAAACCCACTCGCAAGACGGGAAATAGTCAAATAGTCAACAACGTCCCCATCCAGTCCTAAAAAAAAGCAGGCGTCCCCGTGAAGAGACGCCTGCCTGGAAAGCGAGGCTACTTCGTCTCGGCTTTCTTTTCCGCCTTGGGGGCGGCCGGCTTCGCGCCTTTCTCGTCCGCCTTCTTTACGGGCGCGGAGGAGAGGATCTTGCGCTTGGCGGTGTGGCGCGGCGTGACGGCCTTCACGGCGGTCTTCTTGGCCTTGCGCTCCACCATCTTGCCGCCGGTAGAGGCGAACTTGGTGTTGAATTTTTCCACGCGGCCGGCGGTGTCGAGCAGCTTCTGCTTGCCGGTGTAGAAAGGGTGGCAGGCGGAGCAGATCTCGACCTTTATGGCCGGTTTCACCGAGCGGGTCTTGAAAGCGTTGCCGCAGACGCAGGTGACTTCGCAGACGTTATAGTGGGGGTGTATGTCGTTTTTCATTGTCTTTTCCTCGAGTTACGGTGTAAAAGTAAATTATACCATATCGCGGGCACCCGTGAAGAGCGGCCGCGGCTATTTCTTGCCTATCTTGGCCAGCGGGTTCACGGACTTGCCGGACGGGGTGATGATCTCGAAATGCAGGTGCGGCCCCGTGGACATGCCGGTGGAGCCCACGCGGCCCAGCAGGGTCTTGGACTTCTGCACCGTATCGCCGGCCTTCACGGAAGTTTCGGAAAGATGCCCGTAACGGCAGCGCGAACCGTCCTTATGCTGCACTTCCACCAGGTTGCCGTAGCCGCCCTTCCAGCCGGAGAAAGTCACCGTGCCCGAGCGCGAAGGATAGACCGGGGTGCCGATGGGCATGGGGATATCCGTGCCCTGGTGGAAAATGCGGCGTTTGAGAACCGGGTGGTAGCGCGACCCGAAACGCCCGCTGATGCGGCCGAAACTGCGCAGCGGCATGCGGTAGGTGTCCAGGTCCAGGTAGACGCTGGGCAGGTACACCCGGTCGCCTTTTTTGAACTTGTGGTTTATCAGCAGGGCGGACGGCGGCAGGCCGTTGTCCTCCACGATGTCGGCCTTGAAAGCTTTAAGGTCGCGGTTCTTGCCCACGTAGCGGCGGGCGATACTGTCCAGGCTTTCGCCGTTGACGAAAACCTCGTAGAGCAGGCCCTTGCCGTTGTGCACGCGGATATAACCGCCGCGGGACAGGAAGATGAACTCGTTGGAGTTGGTGCTCTGCAGGGAGCGGATGTCCGTGCCGTAGGCGGAGGCGATGGAACGGATGTCCTCGCCTTTCTGCACCTTGTGGCGGGTATGGATGAGGCGCGGGATAAGGCGGAACGCTTCGGGCAGCGGTTCGGCCGGCCCCGGCGGGGTCATAACGGAGAACCTGGCGTAGTAGAACGGCGAGACCGGCGGCATCCCGGCGCCGGACAGCACGGCGGCCCCCAGGAGGACCGCCGCACCCAGCGCGAGTTTTACGCCCGCCTTGCCCATTACCGGCCGGAGCCCATCTCCATGGACTTCAGGAAGTCCTTGTTGGACTTGGTGGAGTTGAGCTTGGAGAGCAGCAGCTCCATGGAATCCACGGGGGAGAGCGGGGCCAGCACCTTGCGCAGGATCCAGACCTTGTTGAGCTCGTCGTCGGTCATCAGCAGCTCTTCCTTGCGGGTAGAGGTGCGGTTGATGTCGATGGCCGGGAAAATGCGGCGGTCCGCCAGTTTGCGGTCCAGGTAAATTTCCGAGTTGCCCGTGCCTTTGAACTCTTCGAAGATCACGTCGTCCATGCGGCTGCCGGTCTCCACCAGGGCCGTGGCGATGATGGTGAGCGAGCCGCCTTCCTCTATGTTGCGGGCCGCGCCGAAGAAGCGCTTGGGGCGCTGCAGCGAGGTGGATTCGAGACCGCCGGACAGTACGCGGCCGGAAGACGGGGACACCGTGTTGTAGGCGCGCGCGAGGCGCGTGATCGAGTCCAGCAGCACCACCACGTCCTTGCCCATTTCGGTGATGCGCTTGGCCTTTTCCAGCACGATCTCGGCCACCTGCACGTGGCGGTCGGCCGGTTCGTCGAAGGTAGAGGCCAGCACTTCGCCCTTCACGGAGCGCTTCATGTCGGTGACTTCTTCGGGGCGCTCGTCGATGAGCAGCACGATGAGCTCTATTTCGGGGTGGTTGGTGGCGAGCGAATTGGCGATGCGCTGCAGGATCATGGTCTTGCCGGTCTTGGGCGCGGCCACGATAAGCTGGCGCTGGCCCTTGCCCACGGGGACTATGAGGTCTATCACGCGGCCGGTCATCTCGTTCTTGGCCGTCTCGGTCAGGAAGCGCTTGTTGGGGTGCAGCGGCGTAAGGTTCTCGAACAGGGGGCGGTGGGCGATCTTCTCTATCTCCACGCCGTTGACGGTCTTGACCTGCAGCAGCGCGAAGAAGCGCTCGCCGTCCTTGGGCGGGCGGATGAGGCCGTTAACGGCGTCGCCTTTGCGCAGGCCGAGCTTCTTGATCTGGGAAGGGGACACGTAGATGTCTTCGTGGCTGGACAGGTAGTTGTATTCCTGCGAGCGCAGGAAGCCGAAACCGTCGGGCAGGATCTCCAGCACGCCTTCGCCCTGGGCCACGCCGTTGGCCTTGGCCTGGGCCTCCATGATCTTGCCGATGAGTTCCTGCTTGCGCAGGCTGGCCACGCCTTCCATGTTGAACTGCTCGGCTATTTTCACGAGCTCGGCCACGGTCATCTTGGTCATGCCCGCCACGTCGAGCTTGGGCAGGTTGGGGTTAGGATTGGGATTGGGGTTCTGGTTCTGGCCCTGGTTCGGGTTCTGGCCGGACTGCCTGTTGTCGTTCATTCTCTGGTTGCCCCTGGAGTCCTGCTGGTGGCCGTTGCCGTTGCCGGACCGGTGCCTGGGGCCGCCGTTCTGGCCGCGCTGAAAATCGTCACGCCTGTTATCCTGGCCCTGGGGGCGGGAATTGCGTTCATCCTGCTGTTGGTCGTTTGTCATTTCCAATTTTCCTTTTTGAGTGTCTTTAAAAATCCGCACAGAAATCTTATTTTGGCGGCCAGTTCCCCCGGCTTGCCCGCGTTGTCCAGCACCAGGGAGGCCCTCGCGTACTTGAGCTCCGCGCCCAGCTGGGCCTTCACCCTCGCCCTGTATTCCGCCCTGCTCCAGCCTCTCTTAAGGGCCCGCGCTTCCAGCATTTTCTCCGGGGCGGCCAGGCAGACCGTAAGCATGAAACAATCCTGAAGCCCCGCTTCGAACAGCAGGGGCGTTTCCACTACAGCCAGTTTTGCCCGGGATTTATTTATTAAAGAGTAGGTTCTTCTAAGTATTTCGGGGTGGAGGAGTGCTTCGAGCCATTTACGCTTGGCGGGCGCGCCAAAAACTTCGGCGGCTAGCCTTTTCTTGTCCAGTAAACCGTTTGTAAGGATTTTATCGGGGCTGAACTTCTTCAAAATTCTATTATAACAGGCGGGGGATGTCAACACTTCAGCGGCCAGGGCGTCGGTCGAAACGCAGAAAGCGCCGTTGCGCCTGAAGCAGTCCAGGGCCAGGCTTTTGCCCGAGGCGATGGGCCCGGTCAGGCCTATCACAGCCTTGCCTTTGATCCCGGCCAGCCTCGCCTTCCATACGTTCGCGTTCTTCAAGCGCGCCCCCCCCGCCGTTTGGCGTAACTGTCCAGCAGGGCCAGCTCTTTGCGGCTCAGCGCGGCCTGCCCCTGCGCCGCTATCTTCTCCAGCACCCGGTCTATCTCCGCTTGCTCCAGCAGTTCCGGGCTTGGCTCGGTCCTGGCGGGTCTTTCGCGCCAGCGCCGCTCGGCCCACAGCCAGAGCAGGCCCGCGGCCAGGCCGCCCAGGTGGGTCACGCTGGAGATCCTGGACCCGGGGTTGGCCACCGTAAGGACGAACTCCATGGCGCCCAGCAGCACGGCCATCAGCCGGGCGCTCATGGGGAAAAGGAAATATAACTGCACCGTGGTGTCCGGGTACATGAAAGCGAAAGCCCCCAGCAGGCCGTAGACCGCGCCGGAGGCGCCTATGACGGGCCGCGGCGCCCCGGGGTTCCAGCCGGCCGTGAACAGCGCGGCGGCGGCGCCGCAGGCCAGGAAATAGACCAGGAACCGGCGGCTGCCCATGGCCGGCTCCAGCACCCGCCCCAGCAGCCACAGCATGAGGGTGTTGAACAGCAGGTGCCAGATGTCGGCGTGGATGAAGATATAGGTGACCGCCTGCCACAGCCAGAGCTGGCCCGTCAGGTTGAACGGCACCAGGCCCAGGTAGAAATTCAGTTTGAAGCCCAGCGCCAGTTCCGCCAGCCAGCCGGCGAAGAACAGGGCGGCCAGCCACCGCGTGACCGGCGGCAGTTCGCGCAGGGGGGCGGCGCTAAGGCGCATACTTCACCATGTCCCGCCAGTTGGGGCCGGTCTTGAGCTCGGCCAGCAGCGGCACGGAAAGCGCGTAAGCCGCCTCCATCTCCGTCTTTATCAAGCGGGCGGCCTCGGGCAGCTTTCCCTCGCGCACCTCGAACACCAGTTCGTCGTGCACCTGCAGCAGCATGAAAACGTCGCCGGAACCGCGCAGGGCCGGGAACAGCCGCGCCATGGCCAGCTTGATGATCTCGGCGGAGCCGCCCTGCACCGGCGTATTGATGGCGGCGCGTTCCGCGAAGCCGCGCAGGTGCGGATTGCCGGCCGTCAGCTCCGGCAGGAGGCGGCGGCGGCCTGTAAAGGTGGTCACCAGGCCGGTCCGCTTGGCCTCGGCCACGGTGCGCTCGCTCCAAGCCTTTACGCCGGGGCAGGCTTCGAAATAGTGTTTTATGTAATTGGAGGCCTCGGCGCGGCTGATGCCCAGGTCCTGCGAGAGGCCCTGCGCGGTCTTGCCGTACACGATGCCGAAGTTGATGGCCTTGGCCGCCCGCCGCATCTCCGGGGTGACCAGCGCAGGCGCGCTGTGGAAGATCTCGGAGGCGGTGCGCAGGTGGATGTCCTCGCCGTTGCGGAAGGCCTCGGTAAAGCCCTTGTCCCCGGACAGGTGCGCCAGCACCCGCAGGTCTATCTGCGAATAGTCGGCGCTAAGCAGCGTAAAGCCTTCCCTGGCCACAAAGCATTTGCGCACCAGCAGGCCGGATTCGGAGCGTATCGGGATGTTCTGCAGGTTGGGTTTGGAGCTGGAGAAACGGCCGGTGGCCGTGCCCAGCTGGTCGAAAGTGGTGTGCAGACGTCCGTCGGGCCCGGCCGCGGCCAGCAGGTTGTCCACAAAGGAGGATTTGAGTTTGGAGACCTCACGGTATTCCAGCAGCAGAGGCACCACCGGGTGCGCGGCCTTCAGGTACTGCAAGGCCTCTTCGCCCGTGGAGTAGCCGCCGTCCTTGTTCTTGAACTGCTTCTTCTGCGCCTCGCCCAGGCCCAGGTTGAGCTTCTCGTAAAGCATGAAGCCCACCTGCTTGGGAGAATTCAGGTTGACCTCCATGCCGGCCAGGCGCTCGGCCTCGGCCTGGAGTTCGGCCATTTTCTTTTCGAACCGGGCGGAGAGCTCGCCCAGCAGCCGGGTGTCTACCGCGGTGCCGCAGCGTTCCATGGCGTACACGGCCGGCAGCAGCGGCAGCTCCAGGTCCCGGTAGACGCTGCCCATGCCGGCCGCGTCCAGCTCGCCTTCCAGCTTTTCAAGCAGGGCGGGCAGCCCGGCGCAGGCCTGCAGCTTTTCTTCGGGAGAATCCGGCATCTGTATGGGCAGACCTAGCCGCTCGAAAACCAGCTGGGGCAGGGTCACGCCCCGGGAACCGCCGGCCAGCAGGGCCGCGGCCGCCTCCGCGTCGCCGAAATTCTCCGGCACAAAGCCCGGCGGCAGGTCCAGCAGGCGCAGCACGGACTTAAGGCCGAAGACGGCCTTGTGGATTTTCCTGTCCTGCAGCAGCGCGGCGGCCGCCCTGGCGTCCTCCGGCCTTAACAGGCCCGGGCTCAGCACGCAGACCCCCGCGGCGCCGCCTATGGCCAGCCCGTCGGCGAAAGCCGCAAAGGCCAGCTCCTTCTGCCCGGCGCCCAGCACTTCGGCCGCCTCTTTGAGCGGCGGCAGCTCGACCGGCTTCTGCTCAGCCGGCGCGGAGCCGGCGAGGGTCAGCAGGTCCTTGAATTCCAGCCGCCGGGCCATCTCTTCCAGCTCGGGACCGCCGGGCACGGCCGGCTTGAAAATGTCCAGGCCCTCTTCTATCGGGGCGTCGGCCTCCAGCGTGACCAGGCGGCGCGACAGCCTGGCGTTCTCCATGTCCTTGGCCACCTTGGCCAGCAGTTTATCTTTGGCGGCCAAGTCCTGGTCCATGGCGGCGGCCAGGATCTTTTCCAGCGGGCCGTAGGTCTGCACCAGCTTGGCGGCGCTCTTGGCGCCTATGCCTGCCACGCCGGGCACGTTATCGGAAGCGTCGCCCACCAGTGCGAAATAGTCCGGCAGCAGCGAAGGAGGCAGACCGTATTTCTTCTCCACGGCCTCGGGGCCGGAGAACTCCGGGGAGGCGCCGTCCCACATCTTCACCCGCTCGCCCACCAGCTGGGCGGCGTCTTTGTCGCCCGAAATTATCACCGCTTCCATGCCGGCCTTTTCGGCGCGGCGGGCCAGCGTGGCTATGATGTCGTCGGCCTCGTAGCCCTTCAGGTAGACGCCTTTCAGCCCCAGCGCCTTCACCAGCTCGCGCGCGGTATTGAGCTGCGAGACCAGGGCGTCCTCGACAGGCGGGCGGTTGGCCTTATACTCCCCGTAAAGCTCGTCGCGGAAAGTGCCGCCCTTGGAATCGAAACAGACGGCGAAATACTCCGGCCGCCGCTCCCGCAGGATCTTGAGCAGCACCCGCGTGAACCCGAACAGCGCGCCCACCTCCTCGCCCCTGGAGTTGGTGAACTTGGGCAGGGCGTGGTAGCTCCTGTGCAGGAAAGCGTGAGCGTCTATTATGAAAACGCGCTTCGGGTTCATTTTTTAGGGATTAGGAAGGCGAGAAAACGGCCCGCCGCGGTCTCCCGCGGCGGGCGCGGCGGCTTAAGCTACCAGTTCGTCCAGGTGCTTCTTCAGCTCTTCCTTGGGCTGGAGACCCACCAGTTCGTGCGCCAGTTTGCCGCCCTTGAACAGCAGGATGGTGGGGATGGCGGAAATGCGGTAGTTGGAGGCGGTGTCCTGGTTCTCGTCGGTATTGAGCTTGCACACCTTCACCTTGCCGGCGTATTCCTTGGCCAGTTCCTCTATCACCGGGCCGATCATGCGGCAGGGGCCGCACCAGGGGGCCCAGAAATCCACCAGCACGGGGATCGGGCTCTTTATGACCTCGGCCTCGAAATTAGCGTCAGTAACCTGCAGTTCGTTTGACATAGTTTGCCTCGCTTGTTGATCTATCCTGAAATCGGTAACCGCCCAAGTCAATGGTATAAGACTTACTTTTTCTTGTCAATGAGATAGCGCAGCTCTTTCCAGAGCTCCTCTATGTCTATCGGCTTGGAGAAAAAAGCCCCCGCGCCGGCCAGCATGGCCTCGGAGCGGTCGGCCGGTTCGGTATACTTGGCCGAAATGAAGATGACCGGCACTTTCTTAAGCCGGGCGGATTCGCGGATGACCCGCAGGAACTCCACGCCGTGCATGTCGGGCAGCTGGATGTCGAGGATGATGAGCGAAGGCACTTCCTCGGCCAGGGCGTCCAGCGCCTCGCGGGCGCTCTTGGCCACCGTAACGCGCGCCTCCGCGCTCTTGAGTTTCAGGCCGTCCTCCAGCGTTTCTATGAAGTTCTTGTCGTCGTCCACTATCAGTATGGTCATGGGCATAGTTTAGAATCCGAAACTGAGCCTGTCGGCCAGCATGGCCGGCATCTTAAGGTCGGCCATCCGCTTCTGCGTCGCTCCCACGTCGTAGAAGACCTTGTAATGGTCGAACAGCTTCCTGCCGGTATCGTAGATGCCGCAGGAAGCCCTGGGGTCCCCGTCGCGCGGCTGCCCCACGGAACCGGGGTTGAGCATCACCCGGCCGGCCGGCAGCGCCACCCTGTCCATCGAGCGCATGAAGTCCGCGGTAGGCACCCCGCCGGCGCTCTCCCTGAAATAAATAGGCATGTGGCTGTGGCCTATGAAGCAGGGCGAAACCTCGAAAACCCTGGTATTGTCGTAGAACTGGCTTTCGCTCAGGAGGTATTCGGTCAGCGGCTTGCGCGGCGAACCGTGCACCACCGTAAAATCCTCTTTAACCGCCTTCTCCGGCAGGCGCGCCAGGAAATCCAGGGCCTGGCCGGTCAGCTGGTTGCGGGCGAAGTCTATGGCCCAGCTGGCGTTGGGGTTGAACCACCGCATCTCCAGGCGCCCCACCAGGGCGGCGTCGTGGTTGCCCATTACCGCCGTGAGGGACTTCAGTTCCCGCAGCGTCTCGGCGCATTCCAGCGGCTGGGGCCCGTAGCCCACGATGTCGCCGCAGCAGATGAAATTCTCCACGTCGTTCTTCCGGTAAAACTCCAGCACGGCCTTGAGGGCTTCGTAATTGCCGTGCACGTCCGAAAAAACGCCGTATCTCACTTTACACGATCCCCGCCGGCTGCGGCGCGTTGTTGACCATGTTGGCGGCCCGCTTGAGGTCCACCGAGATAAGCTTGGAGACGCCCAGCTCTTCCATGGTGACGCCGTACAGGGTGTCGGCGGCCTCCATGGTGCGCTTGTTGTGCGTGATCACTATGAACTGCGTGGTGCCGGAGAACTCCCGGATCAGGCGCACGAAGCGCTCCACGTTGGCCTCGTCCAGCGGGGCGTCGGCCTCGTCCATGATGCAGAACGGGGACGGGTTCACGCGGAAGAAGCTGAACAGCAGGGCCAGGGCGGTCAGGGCCTTTTCGCCGCCGGACAGCTGGGAAATGCTCACCAGCTTCTTGCCGGGCGGGTGGGCCATGATCTCCACGCCGGTCTCCAGCAGGTTGTCGGGCATGGTCAGGATGAGGTCAGCCTCGCCGCCGTTGAACAGCAGGGAGTAGATCTCCTTGAAGTAGCCGCGCACCTTGTCGTAGGTGAGCTTGAAGTTCTCCCGGGTGGTGTCGTTGATCTTGTTGATGGCCGCGCGCAGGTCCGCCTTGGCGCGGTTGAGGTCTTCCACCTGGGAGTTCATGAAGTTGTAGCGGGCGGTCAGGGCCTCGTATTCTTCGGGGGCGGTCATATTGACGGCGCCCATGCCCTCCACGCGCTTGCGCAGGAACTTCACGCGCTCGTGGTCCGTCTCCACCTCGCCGTATTTGGCCTTGGCCTCCTCGGCGGTGATGTTGAACTCGTCGGTCATGCGGCGGGCCGTCTCTTCCGCGCGGGCGGCCAGGGTGGCCATCTCGGTCTCTATCTGGTAGCAGATCTTCTCGTTCTCGGTGGAGAGGGCGCGGCTGTCGGCCAGATTGGAATTGATGCGCGAAAGGCCGCCGCGCAGTTCGTTCAGTTCGTCCTCCATCTGGCGGTCTATCATTTCCTTCTCGGCCAGGTCGTGCATCAGCTCCAGGCGGCGGGTTTCCGCCATGGAAATGTCCTCGTTAAGGCGGGCCTCCCTGGCGGCCAGCTCTTCGCGGCGCCCGGCGAAATGGGATTTCTCCTCGTTAAGAGCGGCCAGGTCGCCTTCGGCCCGGGCCAGTTCGCCTTTGAGGGCCTCTATGGTCTGGCGGAAATTGTCCAGGTTGGCCTTGGCCTTGCCCAGCTCTTCCTTGCGGTGCGCGAAATCCTGGTGCAGGGCGTCCTTGCGGGCGGCCACGGCGGCCTGTTCGGCCTTCTTGGCCTCGGACTCGGCGCGGGCGGCGGTCAGCTGCTCGTTAAGCGCGGCCAGGGCGGCCTCGGCCTGGGTAAGCGCCGCCTCGTTGCGGGCGCTTTCGGCCTGGGCCAGGGCCAGGTTCTCGCGGCGCACGCGCAGGTCGTCGTCGGCGCCGGCCAGCTCGGTCTCGTTCTTGTGGAAATCTATGTTGAGCGCGGAGCCCTTCTCTTCGGCCGCGGCGGCGGCTGCTTTGGCGGCCTCCAGCTGGGGCAGCAGACCGGCCTTCTCGCCTTCCAGGGCCGCGTTCTCCTCGTCCAGCTTCTTTATCTGCGCTTTCAAGTCCCCCTCTTCCTCCCAGTAGGGCTCGTTGGAGACCACTTCGTCCACGCCGCCGGTCACCCAGAAGGGGCCGTGCACGGAACTGCCGGAGGCGTAAACCCCGGACAGGAGCCCGGTCACCAGCGGCAGGTACTGCGGTTCGCAGGAGATCTTTTCCAGGATGCGCTGCGCGCCGGGCGCGGCCCAGCCTTCCTGCGCGGCGGCAGCGGCCGGGGCCTTCTCCAGTATCAGCAGGCGGCAGCGGCCCTTGCCTATGTGGTGCAGGTACTCTATGGCTTCCTGGGCGGAGGCGGCGGTATCGCAGACCACGGAATCCAGGAAGCGGCCCAGCGCGTCGTCCACGGCCACGCGGTCCTCCTTGCGGATGGACAGCAGGTGGCGCAGGGTGCCTTTCACGCCGGCTATGCCGGAGTTCAGCACGCCGTTTATGCCTACCCAGTAAGTGTCGTGCTCGCCCTGCGAGAGGATGGCTTCCAGGCGGCTCTGGTCCCAGGCCTTGTCTTCGCGGAGCTTGGCCTGGCGGGCGTCTATTTCCGTAAGGCGGGCGGCCAGGGTCTGCGCCTGCGCGGCGGCCGCGGCGGCTTTTTCCTTTTCTCCGGCCAGCTCGGCGCCCAGCGCGCCGGCGCGGGCCCGGAACTCGGCCAGGCGGGCCTCTATGGCGGCCACGGCGGCGTTAAGATCGGTTATGTCCTTCTCCAGGCCGGTGCGCGCTTCCTTGAAATGGCCTATGTCCGACCCGGTGCGGGCCAGGCTGTTGGAGACTTCCACTTCCCGGGAGTAGGCGGCGTTCATCTCGCGGGCCACGCCGTCGGCGGCTTCGTCGGCGGAGCGCATGTCGGCTTCCACGCCGGCGAGGGCCGCGGCGGCCGCGTCCTGGGCGGCCTGCAGGGCGGGCATGCCGCCTTCGTCGGAGGACAGGCGGGCGCGCAGCTCCGCTATGCGGGGTTCGGTGCGGGCGAATTTTTCGGCGTTGAGGCGTTCGGAGCGGTCCAGCGATTCGCGCTGGCTGCCTATCTCCACCAGCATCTCCCGGCCGGAAACTATGCGGCCTTCCGCCTGGTTCTTGTCTATCTTGACGGCGGTGGCGGCTTCCTTGAGCACGCGGTGCTCTTCGGCTTTCTGCGTGAGCGTCAGGTTGAGGGCCGCGGCTTCGCCTTCCAGGCCGGTTATGGCCACGGCTATCTCCGCCAGCTCCTTCTTCACCGGCTCCAGGCGCGCGGCGGCTTCGGCCCGCTTGGAATTAAAAGCCTCGCCTTCCCGGACCAGCAGGGAGATCTCGGCCCCGACCAGTTCTTCCTTGTACTTGGCCTGCAGGCGGGCCTTCTTGGCCTCGTTATCCAGTTTCCGGATCTGCTCGTTGAGCAGTACCATGCTGTCGGCCAGGCGGTTCAGGTCCGCGTCCACTTTCTCCAGCTTGCGGCCGGCTTCCTCGCGCTTGGCCTTGTACTTGGAGACGCCCGCGGCCTCTTCGAAGAGCTCGCGGCGCTGTTCGGCGGTAGTGCTCAGCACGTGCTCCACTTCACCCTGGTCTATGATGGCGTAGCCGTCGGTGCCTATGCCGGTGTCCAGGAACATCTCGCGGATGTCCTTGAGGCGGCACTGCACTTTGTTGATGAAATATTCGCTTTCTTCGGAGCGGTAGATCTTGCGGGTGACGGTCACTTCGCTGAAGTCCAGCGGCAGCTTGCGGCTTTCGTTGTCGAAGGTCATGGCCACTTCGCCCATGTTGAGGGCCTGGCGCTTGGTGGTGCCGGCAAAGATCACGTCCATCATGGACGGCATGCGCAGGGACTTCCAGCTCATTTCGCCTATGCACCACTTTATGGAGTCCACCACGTTGGACTTGCCGCAGCCGTTGGGGCCCACGATGCAGGTGATGCCCGGCTTAAGGGGCAGCTTCACCTTGTTGGCAAAAGATTTAAAACCGTAAATTTCCAGCGCTTTAAGATACATTAGAGTCCCCTGGTGAGATGGATTGAAAATCGAGAGCCCCCGCAGGCGGGCGAACGAACCTAAATTATATAAATAAAAAGGCCCGGGTGTCTGCCCGGGCCTTTGTTCGGGGGTCAGGTCTTTACTTTTGACCTGTCCCCCCTCTTTTTCGCACTTGCCAGGTCAAAAGTAAAGACCT
>JAMPXK010000068.1 GCA_023701245.1 Elusimicrobiales bacterium
CCGGAGACCACGTCGGAGACCAGCTGCGTCATCTCGTCCGAAAGGTCCTTAAGCTGCACCCCCATGACGTCGAGCTTGGCCGAGCACGCGGCCTTGTGGTCGGCGGAGGCGTCGGTGCGGGCCAGCTGCTCGCGCATGTGGAAGATCTTGAGCTGGATGATGCTGATCTTGTCGGCCAGGCTGCCTATTGTCTCAGCCATTTATGGTCTCCAGCACCCGCTCGTCTATGCGCTCTATCAGGTCGTTGCGCTTCTGGTTGAGCTTGTCGATGTTCTTCTTGGCGGCGGCTATGGCCGGGACGTCGCCTACCCGGGCCTTGTCCTCTTCGTGCCAGAGTTCGGTGTTCGTCATCGCCAGTTCGCTTACCAGTTTGCCTATTCCAATGTCGTCCATGTGGTTCACCTCGCAGAACTATTATATCAAAGAGGGTCAGAGGCGGGAGGCGCCCCGGCCAAGCTGCAGGGCCAGGTCCCAATTATTGTCGCCGCCCCGGATGAAGAGCCGGTCTATGGGCCCGGCCGCCCGGTCCCAGGGCCAGGGGGTCTTGCCCTGGCGGAAACTGAAATCGAAAAGGTAGCCGGCCTCCAGGGCCTTTTCGCGCACGGCGGGGACATAGGCGCCCTCGCCGTAAGGATAGGCGAAGGCGCACAGTTCGCGGCCGAAAGCGGCTTCCAGCTGGCGTTTGGACTCGGCCATCTCCCAGGCCGCGTCCTCCAGCTTGAGGGCCGGCAGGTGGACGTGGTTCATGGTGTGCGAGCCGTACTCTATTACGCCGCTGTCCTGCATCTCCAGCAACTGCGGCAGCGTGGCCATCTTGACCCACGGCTCGGAGGCCGGGTTGTGCCAGAGGTTGGCCTTGCCTATGGTGTTGTAGACCACGAAGATGTTGCCTTTGGCGCCGAGTTCCCGGAGTATGGGCCAGGCCAGGGAGTAGTTGTTCTCGTAACCGTCGTCGAAGGTTATCAGGACGGCCTTTTCCGGCAGCGGCTTCTTGCCGGCATGGGCCTTCTTGAGGTCGGAGAAGAGGATGGTGGTATAGCCGTGGTCCAACAGGTATTTGACCTGGGCGCGGAAACGGGCGGGGCTGACCCAGAGTTCCTTGAGCCGGGAGCCCGGCGGTGGAACGCCGATCTTATGGTAGCAGAGAACTTTGAGGCCGGGAACACGCGGCCGCCACCAGGTCCAGCGCGCGCTCAGCGCCAGGATGACGAGGACCAGTATAGCTATTAAGAACGGCATAGAACTCCTTTACTTCGGCAGGCTCGCGGCCGCCGCGCTGAAAACTTCGTCCACGGTAAGCAGGCGCATGCACAGGAAATGCCCCCGCGGACAGCTGCGCGAACCGTGCAGGGCGCAGGGCCGGCAGGCCAGGGGCGTTTCCACGACGGCGTTGCCGGGCCCGTAGGGGAAGAACCCCAGTTCCCTGGTGGTAGGGCCGAAGACGCCCACCGCCGGCACGCCCAGGGCCGCGGCGATGTGCATTGGCCCGGAATCGTTGGAAACAAAAACTTTCAGGGGCCGGATGGCTTCCATCAGACCGGCCATGCTGGTCTTGCCGGTCAGGTTCAGGCAGTTCTCCGGTCCGGCCAGGCGCTCGATCTCGGCGTTCCAGCCGGCTTCCGAGGGGCCGCCCACCATCAGGACGCGTCCGCCCGAGCGCGCGGCCAGGCGGCGTATCAGGCGGGCCCAGCTGGCCGCGGGCCAGCGCTTGGTAGGCCAGGCAGAACCGGCGTTGACCCCTGCCCGCACCTTGTCCGCCGCCGAAAAAGGAGGGGCTGCGGCGGCGTCCTGGCGCAGGCCGGGAAAAGCGGATTTGAGGTTCTTGACCAGCGGCGACAGGAGGGCGAGGTTGCGCTCCACGTCGTGCAGCAGCCAGGAGAAAGGGACCTTGTGCGTCAGCAGGAGGCTGCCCGCGCTGGAGGAAAACCCCACCCTTACCGGGATGCCGGCCAGGCGCGCCATGAGGGCGCTGCGCAGGGAGCGGTGGGGGATTATCGCCGCGTCGAAACCGCCGGCCCTGAGTTCCGCCGTGAGACGCCTGAATTCCGCCAGGCCCGACGGCGCCGTTTTTTTCCTGTCCTCCAGGATGCTGTCCGCCAGGCCCGAAGCGGCGAAGATACCGGCGGTCTCCGGGCGGGTCACCACGCAGACGGCCGCGCCCGGGAACGCTTCTTTCAGTTTCTTGAGAAGGGGCAGGGTAAGAACGCAGTCCCCCAGGAACGCCGTCTGCAGCAGGCAGAGTTTCAGCGGGCCGGGCTTGAAGGCCTCCCGGGCCGGGCCCCTGGTCCAGTCGCCCAGCTCCGGGCCGCCGCGGACCGGCTCGACACCCAGCGGGCGCAGCGCTTCCAGGTAGCGGTCCAGGGTATGCTTTTCCAGCGCCGGGCTGGGAACGCGGAAATTAACGAACAGCCGCCGCGCCAGGGAGTCCTTGCGGTAGCGGACCACCGGGACCCGGGAGAAAAGGGAGAGCAGGCGGCTGCGGGGGGTGTCGTGCAGATCTATGACCGCGTCGTAGCCGCCGGAATTTATCGCCCGCAGGGCGGAAAAAAAGCCGCGGAAGGGCACGGCCGAATCTATGAAGGCGCTTTTGGAGACCGCGTCCAGGAACTGCGGCTTTACCAGGATATCCAGGCGCGACCGGTGCCAGCGGGCGCGCAGGCTGCGGAAGACCGGGGCGGTAAGGATGATGTCGCCCAGTGAGGAGAGCCTTATCACCAGTATCCTGGGGTTCGCCTTTTTTATTTCAACCATTGATAAAAAATTATATCATTTGTGAAATAAAGGTCCCAAGGAGAGACGTGCCCATGCAGGAGAACCAAGACAAGACTTCCCTCAAAGACATTCTCAAGATGCTGTTCGGCGCCTCCAGGGGCTTCTGGCTGGTCAACGCCGTGAATTTCGGCGACGGCATAGCTTATTTCGGGATGCTGAACCTGCTGGTGCTCTTCCTGGGCCCGGAAGGCATGGGGATGGGAGACCAGCTGACCGGGTGGAGCGTATCCCTGTTCACCGGGCTGGTGACCCTCTTCATGTTCGGCGGCGGGTTCCTCTCCGACAAGCTCGGAGTGCGCCGCGCGCTCACCCTCTGCCTGCTTTTCCTGTTCGCGGGCCGCATCCTCCTGGTCCTGGCGCCGCACCTCTCCGCCGTGCCCTTCGCGTCCTTTACCGTTTTCGGCGCGGATTTCCAGCTGGCGCCGGCCTTTATCCTGGCCTGGATCGGCCTGCTGGTCATGGCCTTCGGCGAGGGCGTGATACAGCCCGCCCTTTACGCCGGCGTAAAGGAATACACCGACGAGCGCACGGCCACCGTCAGCTACAGCCTGCTCTACGCCATCATGAACCTGGGGATCATGATGGAAAGCTTCGTCTCTCCCTATATCCGGTCCGACGCCAAGTTCATCTCGGCCGGGAGCCGCCAGGTGATGGGGCTCGGCTGGGGCATCTCCGGCGTGTTCTGGTTCTGCATCGCGGTCACCGGGGTCATGCTGCTCGCGCACATCGTCCTTTTCACTAAAAAGGTGGAACAGACGGACCGGACCGTGACCGACGCTCCGCCCGGAGAGAAGAAGGCGGCGGGAGCCCTGCCTTTCCTGGACGCGCGGTTCATGTTCTTCATTTTCATCCTGCTGCCGGTGCGCACGCTGTTCGCCCACCAGTGGATGACCATCCCGCAGTACATCATGCGCTGTTTTCCCGCCGAGGTGGGCGCCAAGTACGAGTGGATCAGCGCCCTGAACCCCCTTATCATCATCATCTTCGTGCCGCTGATCGCCGCGGCCACGCGCCGGGCGAACATCATCACCATGATGATCGTCGGCACTTCCATTTCCGCCCTCACGACGTTCCTGCTGGTGCCGGGACCGGACCTGACGTCCCTGCTGGCCTACGTCCTGCTGTTCTCTCTGGGCGAGGCGGTCTGGTCCTCGCGCTTCCTGGAATACGTGGCGCGCATCGCGCCGGCGGGCAGGATAGGGGCGTACATGGGCCTGGCCGGCATCCCCTGGTTCCTGGCTAAATTCACCACGGGCCTCTACTCCGGCAATATGCTGGCCAAGTACGTGCCCGTCAGCGGCCCGCAGGACTCGGGCGCCCTCTGGCTCAACTACGCCCTGGTGGCCTGCATCACCCCGGCGGCGCTGCTGCTGGCGCGCGGCTGGCTCTCCTCCAGGGAACCCGCAACAAAACAGTAACCTGGGAATGCTATATATATAATATGCGGATAAACGCTGCGACGTTCGGGCTGGCCGCTTTCCTGGCGGCGGGGGGGCTCTACAGTTACGCCCCGGCGCTCATCTCTTCCCGCATGTACCGCATCCTTATCAGCGAGCAGACCTCCATCGGCAACACCGTCCCGAAGACCGGCGGGTCCTATTCCCTGCTGGGCAGCACGGGGCAGCTGGGTTTCGGGTCGCTGTCCGGCGCGCACTACACGGTCAACTGGGGCGCCATCAATTCCTGGCGCCCGCCGCAGGCCTCGGTGACGGCCGCCCACGTCTACCCCAACCCCTGCACCCTGCGCGAGGCCTGCAACGGCGTCACCTTCACGCGGCTCACCCTGAACGCCGTCATAAACATCTACACCATTTCCGGGGAAAAGGTCCGCACCATCGAGAAGACCGGCAACATCGACAGCGTGGGCTGGGACCTGCGCGGCGACGCCGGGCAGCGGGTAGCCAGCGGCCTGTACCTGTACGTCATAAAGGGAGAAGGCTCCACCAAAAAAGGGAAGATCATAATAGCGAGATAGCCTGGTGACGCATATGAACAAAAACATCTTTACCGCCGTCCTTATCCTCTGCCTGGCGGTCCCGGCCTTCGCCGGGGAGATCGCTCCGGGCGCTACGCCCGGCTCGATAAACTACCAGGGCCGCCTGGAGCGCGACAACGCCCCCATCACCGGGCGCATCCACCTCTTCTTCCGCATCTACAACGCCGCTTCCGGCGGTACGCTGCGCTGGACCAGCCCGGAGCTGGAAGTGGACGCGGCCCAGGGCATTTTCAGCGCCAGCATCACCCCCGGCTGGGACATCTTCTCCCGCGCGGAAACCCTGTACCTGGAAGTCCAGGTGGAAAGCGAGGTCCTGGCGCCCCGCGAACCGCTCAACAGCGTGGCTTACGCCATAGTGGCGAAAAAACTGGAGGACGGAGCCTCCGTCTCCGTCACTACCTTTTCGGCCGCCTACCAGGTGCTCCTGGCCACCGTTGCCGGGTCCAACGTGGGCATAGGCACGCTGACGCCCACCAATAAACTCACGGTCAACGGGTCGCTGCAGCTGCTCCCCGGCGGTTCCATCATCTTTCCCGACAGCAGCGTGATGACCGCCGCCGGCATCGGGTCCGCCAGCAATGTCTCCGCTTTCGACGACGCCACCATCATCTATGATTCCGACAATAATTTCACCGGCGACCTGATCTTCTCCAATCCCGCCGGGGAGCGCGCCCGCATCCTCAATAACGGCCGCATGGGCATCGGGACCGCGGCGCCGGGCGGGCAGCTGGACGTGGACGGTTCCCTTTACGTGGGCACCGAAGGCATCTATGACCGCGACGATGGCGAGATCAATGTGAAGGAAAACCTGATCGTCGAGGGCGGCCGGGTGACTGGCGCAAACGCGGAGTATATGACCCTCGGCGAGACCAATAACGTGATAGCCCTGCATTCCGGCGGCTCGGAGCGTCTGCGCGTCCACACCGACGGCAACGTGGGAATAAACACCGCGGCCCCGGCCTGGCGCCTGGACGTGGCGGGGGATATCCACACCAACACCGGGCTGCTCGCCAGCGCCGTGTCGGCCGGCGCCTACTCCGGCTGGACCTCCGCCGCCAACGAAGTGCGCGCCGCCAACGCCACGCACCTGCTGCTCCAGCAGAACAACCCCTATAACGTGGGCGTGGGTACCGACACGCCGCGCGAGAAACTGCACGTGCGCGGCAGCATGCGTTCGGATTACGGCGTCATAGCCGCCACCGGCGCCTTCTCCTCCAACGTCAGCGTGAACGGGGATTTTACGGCCAACGGCGCCAATAAGAGCGTTTACCTGACCAGCACCACCATTTACGGCACCCTCACGGTAACCGGCGGGATAGGGTCCACCGCGGGCTTCCCCGCCTATCTGACCTCCACCCAGACCTTTACCGGCCAGAACACCTTTGCCAACCAGGTACAGGTTTCCAGCGATATCCTCACCCCTGCCCGCCTGGGCGCGGCGCTGATAGACTTCGATTTCCCCGGCGGCAGGTACCTGCAGGTGGGCGACAATAAGCCCGAGTATTCGGCGCAGAACACCTACGCCTACCTGGTTGGCGGCGATTCGGCCAACTCCCGCCTGGCGTTCTACCGCGGCGCGGCGGAGGCCGGCAGCCTGGGCAGCCATAACGGGGTGAACCTGGGGATGATCATAGCCGGCTCCACCAAGACCCTCGCCGACTCCACCTATTACCGGATACAGAACAGCGTGGTCTGGATCTCCACGGCCTATAATACCACTCCGGCCATCTACGTGAGCTCGCAGGCCGGCAACGTCGGCATAGGCACCTCCGTCAGCGACTCCACCTACAAACTCACGGTCAACGGCAGCCTGCGCATAGCCGGGGCGACCTCGAACGCCATCGTCTTCGCGGACGGTTCCACCATGAACACCGCGGCCACCATCGGCACGGCCATGGGCATCTCCAACAGCGGCGACGCCATAGTGGCGGCCAATACCCTGGGCGGCGGCGGCAGCGTGGTGCTGCGCTCCGGCTCGGTCGACGGCCTCGCGGTGGATTCCGGCGGCAACGTGGGAGTAGGCACGCTTAACCCTGTCTCCAAGTTCAACGTGCGGGGCGGCGACCTGGTGCTGGGCACGCCTTTCAACCCCTATTCCTCAAACGGCGTGGAAGACCTGCTGGTGGGCGGCAGCGTCATCTTCGACGGCGCCCTGATACAGCGCTCGGCTTCGGCCGCGCAGTTCTCCGGTCTGATCGTTGCCGGCGACGTGTTCCTTTCCACCGGCACCGGCAAGAAGACCGGCGTGGCTACCAGCGCGCCCTACACCACCTTCGACGTCAACGGCAACGCCCAGTTCGGCCTTGGGACCGCCAAGTCCACCTTTACCGCCGCGGGCGCGCTGCAGCTGGCCGTACCGCTGGGCACGGTCTCCGGCGGCACGGGCAACGCCACCGGCAACGCTCCCACGGCGTCGGCGCTGGCGGCCAACGGCGGCAACTGCGCCGCCGGCACCGCCCCGCTGGGCGTGGATGCGGCCGGAGCCGCGGAAGCCTGTTTCGACATCGCCAACCAGGACGAACTTAATACCCATACCCTGGCCACTTCCACTCACGGCGCCACCAACCTCAACACCGCCAACCGCATCGTCCTGCGCGACGGCTCCGGCAATTTCTCGGCAGGCACCATCAGCGCCAACCTCAGCGGCAACGCCACCACCGCCACGGACCTGGCCGCCAACGGCGGCAACTGCGGCGCCGGCAACGCGCCCCTTGGCGTGGATACCGGCGGCGCGGTAGAGTCCTGCTTCGACGTGGCGACGCAGGGTGAACTGGACACCCATGCCGGAGCCTCCTCCGTGCACAACGCCACCAACCTCAATACCGCCAACCGCATCGTCCTGCGCGACGGGCTGGGCAGCTTCTCGGCCGGCACCATCAGCGCCAACCTCAGCGGCAACGCCACTACCGCCACCAATCTGGCGGCCAACGGCGGCGACTGCTCCGCCGGCAACGCGCCCCTTGGCGTGGATACCGCCGGCGCGGCAGAGTCCTGCTTCGACGTGGCGACGCAGGGCGAGCTGGATACCCATACCGGCGCCACCGCCGCCCACAGCGCCACCAGCACGAACACCAACAGCCGCATCGTCATGCGCGACGGCTCCGGCAATTTCTCGGCCGGCACCATCTCGGCCAACCTTACCGGCGACGTCACGGGCAACGCGTCCACGGCGTCGGCGATGGCCAATAACGGCGCCTCCGGCAAGGTGGTCTGCTGGAGAGCCAGCGGGGTGCTGGGACAGTGTTCGGACGCGCCTACGGCTTCGGGCTGCACCTGCGTGGCCACGCCGTAAGCGTCAGATCAGGGAAGTAACTGCGGAGATCGTCTTTGCGGTAGCGCCGCGCAGGCTCGAAAGGGCCTGCGCGGCCTTCTTTTTAGCCTCGCCCATGTTTTCGGGGGAGGTCAGCAGCAGTGAGAGTTTTTCGGCCAGGGCGGGGGAGTTGGCCGTAATGAAGCCGCCCTTCTCTTTGAGCAGCGTGTCCCCGGCGTGGCGGGCGTTGCGGTAGTTGGGGCCGAACAGGGCCGGCTTGGAGAAGAGGGCCGGCTCCAGCAGGTTATGGCCGCCGGTGGCGTCCAGGGTGCCTCCTACGAAGCAAACGTCGGAGACGGCGTAGAAGGCCTGCAGCAGCCCCATGGCGTCCACCAGCAGGCAGTCCGTGGCTTCGGGCACCAGGTGGTCCGACCAGCGCATAAAGGGGGTTTTGCGGGCGTTCAAGGCGCGCTCGGATTCGGCCAGGCGCTCGGGATGGCGCGGCACTATGACCAGTTTTAATACGGGGACTTTTTTCCTGGCTTCCAGCCAGGCCTCGATGATAATCGGTTCTTCCTCAGGATGCGTGCTGCCAGCGGTGAAGATAGGGCAGCCGCTCCAGTCCGAGGCGTCCAGGAATTCCCGCACTTTGTCCTGCCCGGAGGCGGAAACGCCCAGCAGGTCGTGCTTGAGGTTGCCGGTCTCCTCCACCTTCTGCTCCAGGCCGGCCAGCTGACGGAAACGCGCGGCGTCCGCGGCGGTCTGGGCCAGGACCCGCCTGACCCCGGAGAAAGCCAGCCGAGTGAGCGGAGCGACAGCCTTGTAAAGCGTCAGGGTGCCTCCGGAAATACGGGCGTTCACCATGAAGACCGGCACGCCGGCGCGGGCGGCGGCGAACAGCGTGGCGGGCCAGATCTCGGTCTCCACCAGCACCAGCGCGCGGGGCTTGACCGTCCTTATGAAATTAGCGGCGGCGGGGTAGAAATCCAGGGTGGCCAGGCGCGCATGCCCCAGCTTGGCGCCTTCCGCCTTGCCGGAAGCGGTAGAAGAGGTCAGCAGGAGGGGCGCTTTCATCGCGGCGGCCAGTTCCGGGGCCAGGCGGGCTACCGCCTTGACCTCGCCCATGGAGGCCGCGTGTATCCAGACCGCCCCCTTGGGACAGGCCCCGGCCCGCAGGCCCAGGCGTTCGCCCAGCTCCCCGGCCAGCGCCTTCATAAGGGAGCGGCGGGGGGACAGCAGGAAGAAAACGGCGTAGAGGACGGCGATAGCGGGCGCCAGGAGGCTGTAAAGGAGGAGGAGCAGGTAGCCCATCAGGAAAAGTTACTTCCGGGCCGCGGCTTTTTTCTTTTTCTTGGAAAGCCAGGGGAAGGCGAAGACCGCGGAATACTTGGGGGCGAAAGCGCCGGTATCGAAAGAGACGCCGATCTTGGCGGCTTCCAGCCTGTCGAAAAGGCTTTTGATGAGTTCGTTCTCGAAGAGCGGGACGGCGGTGGTTTCCTGCGGGGGGAGTTCGGGCTCCGGGCAGGACGAGATATAGATGGCGGGCCCCAGTTCGAACCCCTCCGGTTCGGCCTCGCGCACGGCCAGTTCCGAAGTGACGCCTACGGCGGTCTGCATGAAGACCTGGGCCGCTATGCGCCCCAGGCGCTTATGGACCTCGTCGGGCGGGTTGGCCAGTTTCTCCTCGAAACTGCGCCCCAGCGTGAGGATGCCGGCCGTAAGGGCCTGGCCGGAGGCGCCGCCTATCTTGACGGCGGCCTCGTCCTCGGCCGGGAAGTATTCGAACACTACGGCGGGTTCCAGGGCGGCGGCGAGGGCCGCGGCGTGCTCGCGCACGGCGGCCTCGTCGGCAAGCCCTATGGAGGCGAGGTCCAGCTTATGCTTGCGCGCCTTGCGCAGCACTTCGTAGGAATAGACCGGGATACGGAACTTCTTTATCTTCCTCACTGAATTATCCTCGCCCGAAGCGGATCACTTGTGGTGCGGGGTCTTCCTCTCCCACTGGTACACCAGCGGGGTGGCGATGGCGATGGTGGAATAGGTGCCGCAGATGCTGCCTATCAGCATGCAGAACGCGAAGTTATTGATCACTTCGCCGCCGAAGACGAACAGTATGGCCACCACGGCGAGCACGGTCAGGTTGGTCAAGAGCGTCCGGGACAGGGTCTCGTTGATGCTGGTGTTTACCAGCTGGCCCAGGGCCATCCGGGGGAACAGGCGCAGGTTCTCGCGCATGCGGTCGAAGATGACGATGGTGTCGTTGATGGAGTAACCGGCTATGGTCAGGAGGGCCGCCACTATCACCAGGTCTATCTCCCGGTTGGTGATGGAGAGCGCGCCCGCCGCCACGAACACGTCGTGCAGCAGGGCCAGCACGCCGGCCGCGCCCCACACGGGGTTGGCGAAGCGGAACGCCACGTAGACGATGATGCCGAACAGCGACAGGATGAACGCGAACAGGGCCTTCTTGGCCAGGTCGCGGCCTACCACGGGGCCGACGTAGTCGCGCTTTTCCTCGGCGAACTTATTGCCGGGAAAAGCGGCCGTGAAGCCGGCCATGATCCTGTCGGAGATCTCGTTGACCTTCTCCTGCGTGCCTTTCACCTTGATCTGATAGGCGTTGCGGCCGGTGAAGCTCTGGATGGAGGTCTCGAGCCCCGCCTTGTTCATGGCCTCGCGCACCTGCTCGGTGGTCACGGGGGCGGAGAACTGCACCTGCAGAAGCGTCCCGCCGGTGAAGTCCAGGCCCAGGTTCAGGCCTTTGACGGCCATGGAAACCGCGCCGGCGGTTATCATTATGCCGGAAAGGGCGAAGAAGATGAACCGCTTGGAGATGAAGTCGATATTGGTTTTCTTGATGAGTACCATCATATGCTGAGCTCCTTGGGGTTGGACGTGAGCCAGAATTCGTAAACGGCCCGGGTCACGAAGACCGAGGTGAACATACCGATAAGCAAGCCGATGGTCAGCGTGACGGCGAAACCCTTGACCGGGCCGGAGCCGAACTGGAACAGGAAGATGGCCGCTATCCAGGTGGTCACGTTGGAGTCCAGGATGGCGCTCCAGGCCTTGTCGTAGGAGGTGGGGATGATCATCGCCACCGGCTTGGCCAGCGCCAGTTCCTCGCGCATGCGCTCGAGGATCAGCACGTTGGCGTCGATGGCCATGGCCAGCGACAGGATGATGCCGGCGATGCCGGGAAGCGTCAGCGTGGCGCCGAAGTAACTCATGGCGGCGGCCAGGAACACGAAGTTCAGGGCCAGGGCGATGTCGGCCACGAAGCCGCCCGCGCGGTAGTACACCAGCATGAAGGCTATGACCAGGATGAAGCCGATGGCGGCGGCGGAAAGCCCCTTCTTGATGGAGTCTTCGCCGAGGCCGGGGCCGACCACGCGCTTCTCTATGATGTTGACCGGGGCGGGCAGGGCGCCGGCGCGCAGGATGATGGCCAGGTTGCGGGCCTCTTCCATGGTGAAGCTGCCTTCTATGACGCCCGAACCGCCGCCGATGCGGCTCTTGATGACCGGCGCGGAATGCACCACGTCGTCGAGGACGATGGCCAGGTACTTGTTGACGTTGGCGCCGGTGAATTCTTCGAACAGCTTGCCGCCTTCCTTGTTGAAGGTGAAGCCTATGGAGGGCGTGCCGAACTGCTGGTCGGTCTCTACCCGGGCGCTTTCAAGATAGGCGCCGGTCACGGGCACTGCGGCTTCCAGCACGTAGAAACGGGCCTTCTCGCCTTCGGGACCGGGGGCGGCCTTGCGCAGGATGGTGTTCTTGGGCATCAGTTTGGCTATCTCGGGCAGGAGGGTGCCTTTCTGGTCGAAGGGCGGTTCGTTCATGCCGTCCACCTTGGACAGCACGGCCTGCGCCTCGGCGGAGGTGTTGACCAGGCGGAACTCCAGGAGGGCGGTCTTGCCTATGAGGTTCTCGGCCTCCTCGGTATTGGAGATGCCGGGCAGGTCCACCGAGATCCAGCGCTCGCCCTGGCGGGAGATGGGGGTTTCGCCCACGCCGTACTGGTCCACGCGGTTGCGGATGATCTCTATGGCGCGGGTCATGGCGTCGTTGAGCTTTTCCTTCTTCTCGAGCTTTTCCACGTCCAGTTCGAGCAGCAGGTGGGTGCCGCCGCGCAGGTCCAGGCCCAGGTTAAGGATGCGCTTGGGGCGCATGCGCATGGCCTCGGTCTTGGCCCGCTCGTCGTTGGTCTTGGTGTACCACTCCACGGAGGGGTACAGCAGCCAGAATGAAAGGATAAGGAGGCCCAGTACGGCGCCTATCTTCCAGTGTAATTTGTTCATTTGCTATGGCTCCTTGATACAGGCTGTTACTTTACCGCGTTCAAAACCGCGCCGATCGCGCTGCGGGTGAAGAGGGACTTCACGCCTTTGGCGATCTCCACTTCCACTTCGTCGTCCTTAAGGGAGGTTATTACGCCTATCATGCCGCCGCGGGTGATGACCTTGTCCCCGGGCTTGAGGGCCTCGAGCATTTTCTTGGTCTCTTTCATCTGTTTCTGCTGGGGGCGGATGAGAAGGAAATAAAATATCGCGGCCACGGCC